>CAZRTG010000049.1:0-19530 GCA_964602895.1 uncultured Wenzhouxiangellaceae bacterium | reverse complement strand
CCACAGCATGGCTCGCTCCCACAGCATGGCTCGCTCCCACAGCATGGCTCGCTCCTACAGCATGGCTCGCTTGTAGGAGGCAGCCATGCTGCCGATCAATTGCCAACAAGGTAGGGCAACATCAGCGATGCACTGCCCAGCAGCAGGAAAAATCCACACATATCGGTGATTGTGGTCAGGATAGGCCCCGATGCGACGGCCGGGTCGATTTTGAAGCGCTTTAAAATGACCGGCACCGTGCCGCCTATGGATACCGCGATCAGGGTATTGAGCGACAGTGCAAATCCTACCACCAGGCCCAACCAGGGGTTGCCTTGCCATACCAGTGCTACCAAGGCGATCAGCAAACCCAATACCAGGCCGTTGATCAAGCCGACCACCGCTTCTTTGCGCCACACGTAGTAAAAATCCTGTGGCTTGATCACGCCCAGTGACAATTCCCGCATGCTGACCGCTACCGCCTGATTACCCGAACAACCGCTCATATCCGAAATAATCGGCAGGAAAACGGCCAAAATGATGACAGCCTGAAGTACATCCTGGAACTGGGCGATCACACTGGCAGCGACCACGTTCAGAAATATATTCACCGATAACCATGCCAGACGCCGGCGTGAACGCAGCAAGGTAGGCATGGAGCGTAATTCTTCACCACCGACGATACCCTGTGACTTGAGGTGATCGGCTTCAGCCGCTTCGGCAACCGCATCATAAACGGCCCGTCTGCGCACCACGCCCAGCATGCGCTGGTCCTGGTCCACCACCGGCACCGCAGAAAGGTTGTTGTCGTCGAAAAAGTTTTCCAGCTCATGTAATGTGGCAGTATCCAATACCGTGATGGCCGGTCGGAAAATTTCAGCCAGCCGTACATCGGGTGGGGAGAACACAATGTCGCGAATACGGCAGACGCCAAGCAACTTGCGTGCACGGTCGGTGACGTAGATGTACAGCACGTTGTTGAGTTCGTATTCGTCTTCGCGTTGTTGTAAGTCAGTCAGCACCGAGCCGGCGCGGTAGAGCTTGGGGTAGCTGAAGTATTCGGTCATCATCAGGCCACCGGCAACATCGTCGTCATAAGCCAGCAACTGGCGTGCATCACCGGCATCCCGCTCGTCCATAAAACCGAGGATTTCTTCCAGGTCTTCCGGATCCAGTTCACCCAGCACGTCGGCCTGGTAGTTGCTGGACATCTCGCTGATGATGGAGGCCGCGATCTGTGGATCCAGTTCTTCCAGCAGTTCGGCTGCAGGCTGATCGGGAATGAATTCGAAAACTTCGGCAGCCGCTTCGGGACTGACCCGTTGCAGCACCTGCTGCTGTTCATGGCTGTCCAGCCGCATAAAGGCACGCAGGCCTTGTTCGCCGCTCAACTCGGTAAAGAAACGATTCAACCCCTCGCTGTCATTGCTTGCAAGGTAGTCGCGCAGGATGTCCCAGGGTTGAGTTTCGGTTGCGGCCATGGGGGGGCTCCTTTGCTGAAAGATATTGTTCGAATTACCGGTGCTATTCCAAGCCTGCCGACCCAGTGACATGGGGCTATCTTTGCTTAAGGAAACTCTGATTTATTCAGAGTTTCTTTGGCACACGGATGTGCCAACATTTTCAATGACTGAAGGTCATTGAAAATGAAGCAAAACAAAAATGACACTTTTTGTTTTGCGTGCTCTGATAATTCAAGGATGAATTATTCAGAGCTTCCTTAAATATCACTCAACAACTGCAAGCGCTGCTCCAGCTTTTCGATACGCTCCAGTAACTCCAGCGCCAAGGCCACTCCAGCCAGATTCACGCCCAGATCCTGTTGCAAGCGGGTGCTGGTGCGCACGCGGGTCAGGGCTTTCCAATGAAACTGCCAGCTTTCGATCGCGGACTCGGCCGGCTGTTCGGCTGCGGCTTTGCCAGCAGGAGTTCGAGGTTCGATAATGCCTTCTTCAATCAGCAGCAGAATCTGCTCTTTGGGTAGTGCACAGCTACGACACAATCGTTCCAGTGTCAGCGGCAGGTCATAGCCCAGTATTTCACCCTGTAAGTATTTTTGTGTGCTCATGCCGTTACCTCCAGTGCGTCGCGCAGCTGCTCGAACGCAGCACGGGCTTTTTCAGTATTGACCGGCGGGTTGACCAGCTTCAATACTGCGTAGAAATCGCCGGCTGATTTACCGGGTAAACCACCTCCCTTAAGTCGCAGGGTTTTGCCGGATTGCGAGCCTGCAGGGATTTTCAGATTGACCTCTCCGCTGGGTGTGGCCACCTTGACGCTGCCACCCAGAGCCGCCTCCCAGGGCATCACCGGCACATCCACATAAATATCTTTGCCGCTGGCGCGGTAGCGGGGATGCGGTTTGAATGCGACTTCCAGGTACAGATCACCCGCTGCACCGCTGCCTATGCCGGGGCTGCCTTGTCCTGCCAGACGAATCTGCTGGCCTTCACGTATGCCTTTGGGAATTTTTACCGACAGGGTACGCTCGCGGTTTTGCATATAGCCTTCGGGCGTGATTTCCGGAATCTGCAGGCTGAGTTGGCGGGTAACACCCTGATAGCTATCCTCGATATCAATGAGGATACGAGCGTGCCGGTCTTCGCCTTGCATATGAAATTCCTGATGGGATGATGAGTGCCTGCCTGCCTGTGCGCGGCCAAAAATTTCTTCAAAGAAATCGCTGAAATCAGTTTGCGATGCACCGGGTCCGGTACTTTGTCTGAATCCACCTGCTTGGCCCCTGTTCCAACCCGGAGGAGGGCGGAATTCCTGGCCCGCTTTCCAGTCGCTGCCCAGATTATCGTAGGCCGCACGCTTTTCCTTGTCCTTTAAAACTTCATAAGCCTCGCCCAGTTCCTTGAAACGGGCTTCGGCGTCGGCCTCTTTGCTGACGTCGGGATGAAATTTGCGGGCCAGTTTGCGATAGCTGCGCTTGATCTCATCCTGGGTGGCGGTTTTGGGCACCCCCATGATTTTGTAATAGTCTTTGTACTGCATGTTTCCTTTCCTTTTCCAGTCTGTGGAAAGCAGCCACCAGACTGCCACGCGCCTGTGAATTCGACAAGTCTGCTGCTGTATTCATTTACAACCCCGATTTGTAGCGAGGTAAAAATGCAGACAGAATAGCCGCAGCCCAAGTAGAACAACCCAGGTAAATCAATGCGGCAACAAGGAGAATCAAGGTGGCAGAGCAGACAATAAATAAAGCAGCCCCTAAAACCCTGGCAGAAAATGCCCATCGACCCCTGAAACCCGGGGAAGTTTACCAACCTTATGTCTCACGCGATGAAAACCCTGCTGAGTTCACCATCAAGGCCATTTTCTTCGGCATCGCCTTTGGGATTTTGTTCGGCGCAGCCAATGCTTATCTGGGATTGCGCGCCGGGCTGACCATCAGTACCTCGATTCCGGTCGCCGTGATGACGGTAGCGGCTTTCCAGGCCTTGAAAAAAATGGGCGGCTCGGCCCACATCCTGGAGGCCAATCTGGCGCAGACCGTAGGTTCGGCTTCCAGTTCGGTCGCCAGTGGTGTGATCTTCACCTTGCCTGCATTGTTTTTGTGGGGTCTGTATCCCTCGCTGTTGCAAATGACTTTACTCGCCATGGCGGGTGGCATGCTGGGCGTGCTGTTCATGATCCCGCTGCGCAAATTCCTGATCGAGCGTGAGCACGGCAATCTGCCTTATCCCGAAGGCACGGCTTGTGCGCACGTGTTGGTCGCCAATGAGTCGGGTGGCGGGCACGCCAAAAACGTGTTCATTGGCTTGGGCGTGGGTGCTGCCTATAAGGCTTTGACCGGTTGGGCGCAGTTGCTGGTGGACGAAGCCCATTTGAAAATTCCCTTCCTGAGAAAGGGCGAGGTGGGCATGGACCTCTCACCTGCGTTGTTTGGCGTGGGCTATATCCTGGGCCCGCGCATCGCCACCGTGATGGTGGGTGGTGGCCTGCTGTCGGCGCTTGTCATCATTCCTGCGATGGCCTATTGGGGCGAGGGCAGACCGCCTTTGTATCCGGAATTGGTGTTGAGTATCCCGGATATGTCGGCCAGCCAGATATGGAGTCGCTATGTGCGCTACATCGGCGCCGGCGCGGTTGCGGCGGCAGGCATTATGACGCTGATCCGCAGCCTGCCGGTGATGATCGAATCGTTCCGCATTGGTGCGGGCGAATTGCGCAGCCAGGTGGACGCTTCCGGAAATGTTGTGGAAGCAGAAGCCGTGCCACGTACCAGCCGCGATCTGCCGTTGAAAGCCGTGGGCATCGGCATGTTCTGCATCGCGCTGGTGTTGATCTTTGTGCCCGCGCCATTTGCCTCCATGCCGGAGATTACACATCGTTTGGTGGCAGCCGTCTGTGTGGTAGTGTTTTCATTTTTCTTCGTCACCGTGGCCAGCCGAATCGTTGGCCTGGTAGGGGTGACCAGCAACCCCACCAGCGGCATGACCATTGCTGCCTTGTTGGGTACAGCCGGCATTTTTCTGGTGATGGGTTGGACCGATATGGCCGGCAAAGCCGCAGCGCTGACCGTGGGCTGTGTGGTGGCCATCGCTGCCAGCATCGCGGGCGATACCTCACAGGATTTGAAAACCGGTTATCTGTTGGGCGCCACCCCGCGTTCACAGCAATTGGGTGAAATGATCGGTGTGTTGACTTCCGCCACCTTCGTCTGTTTGTCCGTATTGCTGTTGGCCGAAACCTTCGGCTTCGGCAGCGCCGAGTTGCCCGCACCACAAGCCACTCTGATGAAGCTGGTGATTGACGGCGTACTGGAACAGAACTTGCCCTGGGGCCTGGTAGGAATTGGCGTAGCCATTGCCATCGCTGCCGAGCTCTGCCGCATCCCTTCGTTGCCTTTCGCCGTAGGCGTGTACCTGCCCGTATCGACCATGACCCCCATCTTCTTTGGCGGCATGCTCAAGTTGTGGTTGGAACGCAGCGCCAAAAATGAAAAGCAAGCCGTAGATCGCCGTGACCGAGGCGTGCTGCTGGGCTCCGGCTTCGTCGGTGGCGAAGGCCTGCTCGGCGTCGCCATCGCCGGAGTCGCCTTCGTACAAGGCGCAAGACCGGCAGGCTTCGGAACCGACTGGTTAGGACCCGACTGGCTGATCAACCTCGGTGGCTTCGTCTTCTTCCTGCTGTTTGCGGCGTGGTTTGTGAAGCGGGTCAGGAAATAAAGGGATTTAAAGGGGACGAGATTGGACTAGCCCGGATGATCGGTCAGAGTAAAGCAGAAAATATGGTTCAGTTTCGGAGTCGGTGCCCCTGTTTCCAGAGCCGACATTACGTAACTTCTGCTGTTAATGCCTCTGTATTGCGGGATGGCGAATCAAAGGGTTTTGCAATTCCGAGGTTGAACCGCAGCAATACCCTCAACTCGTTTTTAGCCGATGGCTTATCGGAATTTTTGAAATCTGCACTTAGAGTTTCGTTGACCTTTTGGTCTTTTGGCCAGGCAACTGAACCAAGGTTACCTGAAGCTCGCAACTAACCGCTTCGGCATAGCGCTGTAAGGTAGCCAACGAAGGTGAGTGTCTGCCAGAACTCAGCGATGATTCAAGACGTGTGATGGCTGATGCCTTGGTTCCCATACGGGCAGCGACCTCAGCTTGAGTCAGGCCAGCTCGATGACGTGCATTCAGCATTTCGCGTAAGAGCGCAAATTCTGTTTCCATTCCCTCGTACGCAGAACGCGCTTCCGGGTTGGACAGGACCTTGAGTTTTAATTCAGCGTGCTTCATTTTTCTTCACCTCAGCCATTCGATTTCTGGCAACAGCGAGTTCCCTTGACGGTGTTTTCTGGGACTTCTTGACGAAACCATGCAACATGACAATGCGCTGGCCAACCATTGTGCAATAGAAAACCCGGGCAATTCCTTCCTGGCCTTGTACCCGAAGCTCAAAGAGTCCATTGGACATTGGCCTGGTATGCGGCATCCCCAGATTTGAGCCAAACTCAAGCATCAGGTCGGTCAGTCTGAGATACCTGGCTTGCAAGGTTGGCGGTAGCTTCAATACAAAGCGCTCAACATCACGGTATGGATATTCGATGCTACGGGCCATGTCAGGTCGCGATTGGATAATAACATATATGTTATGTTGTGAGTCACTGAAAATGAAGCTTGAGCAATAGTTCAACACTTCAGATTCCCGTCCGTGCGCCTTGGTATTTTGCGTACCACCTGAATCTACATTGAAAAGCCAGGCGAAACTGTAGGTAAATCGCTGCACTTACTGCAGCCTGTCGAAAGTTCGCAGGCTACGGCGATACCGCTTTCAGAGCCTGTTCAGGCTACGCCACCCAAGTTCCGCTGTGACGGCCGAACTCATTGCTCCCATTTGAGTTCCTGTGAAGAAGTGGTCTGGTTCATCCAGCATTGCCCCGGCACCCAGATGGATGGTGATGGTGACGGTATTCCCTGCGAAAGACAGTTTTGTGGTTAAGCGCTGACTCTGGAATGACCCCGTTTCACGGACACTCGAAACGGAACCAATCATGTCCCAAGAGGACAAGTCCGAAGTCCAGAGCACCCTGCATACGATACAGCAAAGAGTTCGAGCCCGACGCGATCCGTCTTTCCGAAGTGAGGAATAGACCCGTTACTGCGATCGCCCGTGAGTTGGGTTTGCGGGTAACCGGATTTACAAGTGGAAGCAACAGATGACAGCCATGCCGGATTGGATCCCGGTATAGCGGTTTGGCCCATAAGGCATTTGTGGAATGAAATTCCTGGTCGGGATTATAGAGTGATTGTAATGGGATGCTGCAATCCAGTTAGGTACGATGTAAGCTCCAGTTGGTTTGAAGAGTGCAAAGATGTTGAATACATCAGGAGATATTGAAGATGCGTAAATTAACAGGCTTGATTATTGCGATTTTGATCACCCTAACTTTTGTTTCCCAAGTTCAGGCTGGTAGCAAAGGACGTCAAAATCTGAAGAAAGAAGCAATAGAAAATCAACGACTCCCGGATTTCAGCTCCATTTTTAACTGGGGCTTGAAGTTGACCAATTTCAAAGAGCTTTATTTGTTCGCCGGTATCGCAGCTCAACAGGCTGATTTTTCGATCGTTGCACCAGGCGATTATATTGCCCAAACCGATTTCATCCTGGACGAGTTCGATCTCTTCCTGGCGGAAAACAAGTTGGATCGCGACGATATAGTACGGATTGAGTTCACTCTTGTTGAAGGTATCAGTGACGCAGATTTTGGTGAAGTTCTGGGACGCTTTGCCAATTATTTTGCAGACGTGAAAGTCAGGCCGGCTGCAGGCACACTGAGAATTGTTGATGCACTGGCATTTCCCGGTCTCGTGGTGGAATACGAAATCTGGGCGGCAAAATAGCAGGTAAATCGCTCCACTTGCAGCAGCAGCCTGTCTAAGGTTTGCCTGCTGCGGCGATGCCGCTTTCAAAGCCTGTTCAGGCGCAGCCACCCAAGCTGCCGACCATCGTCCAGGTCGCGACCAAGGGTCGCTCCTACAGACGCTTCAGATAAATGAAGCCAATCAGGCCAGATCGAGGAAATCTGCGCTGCAAATGAAGCGTACGGCATCAAGGCGCGGTGCGGCCTGTGGAATCGCCGTACGCAAGGCTTCCAGTTCCGTATTGATGGCTTCGATTTCCTCGCTTCGGACGTTCGGGTTGACCCTTGCCAGCGCGACCAGACGGGCATGCTCGTCACCGAGGTCGGTTTCGATCGCCGCAAGAGCGTGTCCGATCTTTATCTGTGCCTGTTCACCGGCAAGGGTTTCGGCGTGCGCCAGCATCGGCTTGACCAGCCTGGTCAGCAATTTGCGATAGCGCGAATATTCGATCTCGCGTTCGGCCGCACGTCTGATGCAATGAGCGCCCGGCTGATATTCATGGCGAGGCATTTGCCGCGTATCGACGACCGTGCGCAACGGCAGTGGTGGCAGATAGCGTTCGACCGCCAATTTGCGATCAGCGACACAGATCAGCACGTAGACACATTCGAGCAGGGCGGTACGCGGCGGCAAGCTGTCGTCGACCAGGAATGAAGCGTTGCCGTGCTCGCCTTCCAGCAGCAGATCAACGGCACCGCTGACCATAGGATGATCCATGCGCAGCAACGGGAGGTCTTCGCGAGCCAGTGCGGTGCTGCGATCAAAAGTAACCTGCTGCGGACCGTCCTTGAGCCCGGGAAAAACGTCGGTGCTGAGGTATTCGGGATCAAGCAGCACCGTGTGCTCATCAATCTCCTCGTTCTCGATACCGAACTGCTCGAACAGGCGCAGGATGAAATCATCATCTGCCTGGTTGCTGTCGGCATCGGTAAGTGCGCGGTGCAGGCGATCCGCATGGCTCTGGCGGGCACTGGCCAGCTCCAGCAGACGATCGCGGCCCGCGTTGACCAGCAGTGACAGTTCCTCATGCGTTTTGCGACTGTCGGCGATCAAGGCATCCAGTTCCGAATCGGCATCCTCACCGCCATGCGCGTGCTGCTCGGCCAAATACACCAGGCGTTCACCAAAGCGCTTGAGCAATTCGCGGCCATCCGATGGAGAGTTGCGAAATGCATCCAGGCCGTCGTTGTACCAGCGCATCAGGGCGTGTTGTGCGGTGCCCGAACAGGCGCAGGCATGGATGATGATGTCGTGCTTCTGGCCGATGCGGTCGAGGCGGCCGATACGCTGCTCCAACAGGTCGGGATCGAGCGGCAGATCCCATAACAACAGATGACGGGCGAACTGGAAATTGCGGCCTTCCGAGCCGATTTCCGAGCACAGCAGCAGGCGGGCACCTTCGGGGTCGGCAAAATAGGCGGCATTGCGATCACGCTGGAGCAGACTCATGCCCTCGTGGAACCGGGCCACCTTGACCCCGCTGCGCAGGCGCAACACTTCCTCAAGCACAAGTACCTTGGCCTGACTGCGACAGATCAACAGCAGCTTTTCGGTACCGAACTGATCGATCAGCCCAAGCAGCCAGGTCAGGCGCGGATCGGCGGAGTAGGGCAGTTCGATGTCGGGTACGTGGCTCTGCAGGTCGGTATGAAATTCGGCCAGCAGATGGTGGCGCTGAGCATCATCCAGTTCGCTGCCATCGAGAGTGACCAGCCTGGGCACCCGGCGCGGGAATCCGCCCACCTGGGCGCGTCGATTGCGGAACATCACACGACCCGTGCCATGGCGGTCGATCAGGGCATCGAGCAGCATATCCCTGCCGACGTCATCCAGTGGGCGGCCGAGCACATAGGCCAATTGCTCGTCTTCGCCGAGTCGCTGCGAGAGTTCCTGACGGTCGCCAGCGGACAGTTCATCGCCGTCATGCAGTCTGGCTGCGATGTCGGAGAGCGCGGCATAACCTTCGGCTTCGGCCACATAGCTGTCGAGATCGTGGTAGCGGGCCGGATCGAGCAGGCGCAAACGGGCGAAGTGGCCGCTGCGGCCGAGTTGCTCCGGGGTAGCTGTGAGCAGGATCAGGCCGGGTGTGCGCCCGGCCAGGGTTTCGACCAGTTGATATTCCGTGCTCGCCTCTTGTGGTGACCAGGCCAGGTGATGTGCCTCGTCGACGATGACCATATCCCAGCCGGCCTCAATGACCTGGCCGGTGCGTTTCTCCGAACCACTGACAAAGCCGATGCTGGTCATGATCAGTTGTTCGTCCTGAAATGGATTGCGTTGCGGGTCGCTGGTTTCAATGGATTCGCAGCGTTCTTCATCGAACAGGGCGAACTGCAGGTTGAAGCGCCGCAGCAGTTCCACAAACCACTGATAGACCAGGCTTTCCGGCAGCAGCACCAGCACACGGCCGGTGCGTCCGCTGGCCAGCAGGCGGGCCAGAATCATGCCGGCTTCAATGGTCTTGCCCAGTCCCACCTCATCGGCCAGCAGGATGCGCAAGGGTTGGCGCGCGGCAGCGATCTCGGCCACACGCAACTGGTGTGGAATCAGGTCGATGCGGGCCGACTCCAGCCCCCACGCAGGCGAACGCAGCGCCTTGGCGCGACGCATCAGAGCCTCCTGGCGGAAATCAAAGCGATCGGCGCGATCCACCCGACCTGAAATCAGGCGTTCGTCGGCGCGGGAAATGGCCTGGCTGTCATCGAGCTCCGCCTCGTTGAGCTTCTTGCCGGCGCCATGGTATTCCAGAAGACCATCCACTTCCTCAATGCGTTCAATAACAAAATGGATGCCCTTGCCAGCCACTTTCTGGCCGACGCGAAATTCGGCGCGGGCAATCGGCGCGCTGTGCACGGCGTACTGGCGCAGCACGCCCGAAGTCGCATAAAGCATCTGGATGCTGCGCCCCTCGACCCGGATCAGGGTGCCAAGACCGAGTTCAGGTTCGGCATTCGAGATGTAGCGTTGTCCGGGAACTAAAGTCATCACAGATCGGTGTCTTGCAAATGAGGCAGCGATTATCGCCTGTATACTCCCAAGCATATACCCGAATCGCAGAATTGCCTGGAACAGAAAAGGGGACAGGAAAGGGGACGGGGCAAATTAATTGATAGTTAAGGAAACTCTGATTTATTCAGAGCTTCCCTGGCACATGGATGTGCCAACATTTTCAATGATTGTAAATCATTGAAAATGAAGCCAAACAAAAACCACGCTTTTTGTTTGGCGTGCTCTGATAATTCATGGATGAATTATTCAGAGCTTCCTTAAAGAGCAATTAATTTGCCCCGTCCCCTTTAAATAAATGTGGTAAGTGGCGCGTCATATCATCCACGACTTGCATGACAGCGGGTGAGTTGTCGCACTTGAGGCCTTCCCTGATAAAATTTTGTGCCGCTTCAAACTCCCCTTTTTTCAACAGGCTGCGGGCAATATTCAGGGCGTAAAGTGCATAGTGTTTTCTGGCTTTGGGCGCACAGCGCTGGTACACATCGGCAGGCAGGTAAGCCTGGTAGAGGTTGATCACATTATTGATGTCCTCTATTCCTTTTGCCGACCGCATCAAGCCACTGGTCATGGAGTTCTCGTGTTGACGATAGCTGGCAAGCAGTTGCGGCTCGTACCAAACCGGAAAATGAGCAGCGATACGAACCCACATCTCCCAGTCTGCGGACAGTCTTGCGGCAGGATCGAAACCACCGATCAATTCGTAGGTACTTCGTTTGACGACAATGGAACAACATTGAATCCTGCATGCTTTGGCTATGCGCCCGGACCATCCCTGCAGCAATCCGCGGGTTTTCTGCTCGAGAGCCGCCCTGAATGTTTCATGTTGATTCTGGTTGATGAAATTATGTCTGCAGAAAGCGGCGCCCGCCAGGGCCGGTTTTCTGGTGGCCGCTTCCAGATGGCCATAAAATCCGGGTAGAAGCAGGTCATCATCGTGAAATATGTGCACCCAGTGACCCCTGGCGCGTTCAATGCAGGTGTTGAAATTGATCACCATGCCTACATTGTGCGGCTGCCTGAAGTATGCGATACGCCCTTTACCCCACGCTGCAACCAATGCCTCTACATCACAATTGATTGACCCGTCATCAATGACTTCAATCTGCATTTTCTTGAAATTGATTCCCTGCAGAAGAACACTTTTGATGGCCTGTTCCAGGAAATCTTCCCGCGGGTTATACGTTGGGATCATCACTGACCAAAGTGGCCGGTTTCCGTTATCCTGAACCGGATCTATCGACGGAAAAGACGGCTGCTTCCGGGTGGAGTCGTTAAAAGGCAATTTGGAAACTTTCTCCTCTGAAGTGGCTGTGGTTCAAACACAAAGAAGCTTTGAAATACAAAGCGGAGATATTTCAGAAAATAGCCATCAACGAGTGGGGGACGGCAATGACAAGTCATTATACTCAGGTTGTTGAATTGCTTTGAATGCAAAGACCCGGGCGGTTTTCGGTCAGGCCTGACCCCGGATATTCCAGGTACCTATAAAGGGGACGGGGCAAATTAACTGAGAATTGGTGTACCGCCCGTTAGTGGGGCAATCTTCATGGTTTCTTCATAATTGGTACTTTTTTTCGTAGGAATATGAAGCAAGTCCACAATAAATCTTGAACAGACCACATTGAAAAGTTGTAGTGTGTGTATCAAAGTCCGGAGGTGCATCGTGACGGTATCCAGGTATAACGTGAAGCTCCTTTTGTATGTGTTGACGGGATTGTGCGCTGCAACTGTGCAGGCACAATTCGATCCGGATCGCGGACCCGGTTTTGAACTTCGGCCAGTCCAGGGTCAGAACCACCTGGATGGGTTGACTGTCGTATCACCCGAGCAATGGACCGAAGCCGCTGTTCGGCGCGTACTCCAGTCCTTTGCATTTGGGGGTCATGCCAGCAGTCAGCAAGTTGCCCGCTGGGCCGCCATGAATCCACAAATTGCAATCAACCAAATGCTGAACTTCGATCGGGTCAATACCGCTTTATCGGCACCTGATCCCAATGATTCAAGCGGTGCCAAATGCCACTCCATGACCGAGTTGCAGACCTTCTGGGGCTCTGACGATCCGGCCAATCCGGTACGTAAGGCTGATCGTCAATATTACCGCTTACTGTCCGATAACATGCTGCTGCGGCCGGTCGGATTGTACTTCACCTGGGCGAGGGCCATGCAGACTCATGGGTGTAATCTTTTTTTGCATAAAATGGCTTTTTACCTCACCAATTATCACGCCTCGATTCACATTGATAATGCCGGTGTTGCCCTGATCCGTGACTACTATGACGACACGGTTCGTGCGCTGAGCGAAGGTGAGGACTTCATTGGTCTGATGTTCCAGGCTGCCAGCAACGGTGCGTTGGCTTTCGCCTATGGACACGCCAGCAATTATGTCCATCCCTTTACCGGCGTATTCAATGGTAATGATGATTTCGCCCGTGAATATTTTCAATTGCTGTTCGGTATCGAAGGCACCAGCGAAGACCCTGAGTATCACGAAGGGGTTACCATTGAAAACAACGCCAGGCTGCTCACCGGAATGGCACCCGATTTCCTGATCAACCGCTTTGGATCAATTGCCCGATTTGACTGGCTGAGTTCCGATCTGGAGTTCACTGATCATGTGGATTCCACTGGCCGGCAGGTGTACAACCGCAGCGCTCATTATGATTTTCGTCTGGGTCCTGGCAGTTGCCTGGAAATTCTGCACCAACCCATCTGTGGTTCAACTGCGGAGGAAAAATTACGGTCCTTGGGTCCGGTTGCCGCTTCTCACCCGGAAAGTATGGCCAGTGTTCCCCTGAAGCTGGTGCGGTATTTTGCTGATACCGTGATTACAGCGGAAGAACAGGCAGCGCTGCAACGAGCCTGGGCAGACGCCGATTTTGATTTGCTGAAATTTGTTCGTGCCTATGCGATCTCTACCCAATTCCATGATCCTTCGACCTGGAAATACTGGTCTGCTTTTGAGCGCAACCTGATCGTGCATAACGCCACGGTCCTGGACAATCAGGAATCGTTTGCAAGGCCGGAGTTTTACGGGTCGCTGGTGCGAATGTTCGAACAGGGTGTTTTGCCTTTTGCACCCATTCGGGATGTGTTTGGCGGCCAGACCGGCAATGATGCGGCCAATGATCGCTTCGTCTTCAAGAATGCATGGTCGGCCAATGTTGAAAATCCGGAAGTTTTGGCCAGCGTGATCCAGTACCAGCCCCGTGCTGCAGGCGGGTTCGATGTGCTTTGGCAGAAAAACTGGAGCAGCGAGATACCCCGCAATGCCAACGGGGAGTATGTGGTGCGCGAGGTTGCCGAGTGGTTATGGAATCGTTTGATTGCGGATGGCGGTGCGCAATTTGACGACCTCGCCCGGGCCCAGGTTTATAGCCTGCTGGCTACAGGCTTCGATTTTGTTGCAGTGCTGGGCGCTGATGGTCCACCAACGGTTTTGAACAGCGCCGATCTCCAACCCGGAACCATCCCCAATCTGTACATGCAAATGCTGGCTGGACAGAAGATGGATCTCACCGTATTGAACCAGCAACACCAGGTGGGTATGGCTATCAACTTCATCAGCATGTTGCCTTATGCCTTTGCAACGGGAGGGGTGAATCCATGAATACCCATCACATCCTGACGGTGAATCGCCGTGCTTTTTTGCGCGAATCTTTATACTCTGCTTTGGCCGCCGGTGTCGCCACAACCATTCCACTGCAGGCCGCAGCCATGGATTGCCAGGTCGCAGACATGCCGCGCACTCTGGTCAACCTGATGATGCAGGGTGGCGCCGATTTGCGGTTTCTGTTCATGCCGGCGCCGAATCATCCGGATGCTGCTTTCGTGCAGCTGAACTGGACGGCCAGGCGCAGTTTGTATGCGGCCGAGTTTACCAGCTACCAGCAAATGTTCGATGATCAGTATCTGCTTACGACGGACCCATTGGGCGGGCCCGCTTTCGGTGTGCATCGCTCGGCTGACTGGCTGCATAAAGAGATTGAGGCCGGGCGAGTTGCCATTGTCAGCAATGCTTTTTGTTCGCGTAATCGCCGGCATGATCAATCCATCCTGAATGCCGATGCAGGCAGTCCCGACCTGGATATCCTCAATATCGACCGTAGCGGTTGGGGTGGCCGATTGGTCGAACAATTGGGTTCCGGGGCTAACAGTGTGGAATTGGCCGGTTCTGTCTCGACCTTCAACAAAGGCAGCGTGACGGGTGCCAGACTGAGCCAGGTAGTACATGCCAAGGATATGCGAAAAATGGCACTGGCATTGCCCGATTCAGGAAACCCCGCTTCAGACCGGAACGTGCTGGCTCGTGCCTTGCAATCCTATTATGCCGGGCGCGGACCTGAAGTTGTGGTGTCGAAGCCGGCAAACTGGCCTTATCACGTGTTTTTCCAGCACTACAGTGCGATCTCTGAATTCGGATCTGCTGTGGAGGGCCGGCTTAATGACTGCCAGGCTTTACCCGAGTCGCTTCTGACCCTTGACCTCAATTCGGCAGATTTTGCCCAGCAATGCCGCAATCTGTATGACGCCTGTCAAATTCCTGATGTTCTTGGGCTGGGTGTGATGTCCATGAGCTACGGTGGTTGGGACACGCACGACAACCAGGCAGTTGAGGCCAGCGGTAATCTGTCTGACCTGTTCGGCGATGGCGGTGGTTTGGCAACGGCGATGCAGGCAATTGAATCACTTCCCTATGTGGCCACCCCGGCAAAAAGCCAGTTGGTGTTCTATTTTGCCAGTGACTTTGGCAGGCAAATTGTGGCCAATGGAACCGGTGGTACGGATCATGGCAGTGGCACGTACAGTCTGTTGCTTGGCGAGCAGATCCGCGGTGGCGTTTATGGGTCCATGTTCCCGCCACGGGAATTCAATCCGGATACGGATGGCCGGGTACCCTTGCAAACGGCTGGAGCAGACATCGAAGGGCTGACCTCTACCGACCGGATTCTGCAGCAGGCGGCAGACTGGGTAAAACCGGGGGCCGGGGAGGCTGTTTTCCCGACGGCTGCTAACGCCTCGCAGGAGTTCAACGTCGATCTGGGCAGCCTTTTTACTGCGTAATTCTTAAAGGGGACGGGGCAAATTAAATGACAATTAAGGAAGCTCTGAATAATTCGTCTTTGAATTATCAGAGCACGCAAAACAAAAAGTGTCATTTTTGTTTTGCTTCATTTTCAATGACATACAGTCATTGAAAATGTTGGCACATCCATGTGCCAAAGAAGCTCTGAATAAATCAGAGTTTCCTTAATTTGCCCCGTCCCCTTTAACGGTCCCCTTTAACGCCTTTAACGGTCCCCTTTGCCTCTTGACAGAAATATTGGATTGGAATATTAAAAATCCAACCTTCTTGCACTTTCACACTTGTGAATGAAAGAGAGCCAACATGAACGCAAAAGCCCACAATGACACAACCCGGATTGACGAAATCAACGATGGCATTTATCGCATATCGACCCGTATCCCGCCCAGCGAAATGGTGGGGGGATTTACTTTTAACCAGTTTCTGATTGTTGACGATGCACCATTGTTGTTTCATACGGGACCAAAAAAACTTTTTAATGCTACGGTTGGTGCGATCAACCGGGTTCTGCCAGCCAGCACTTTGCGCTACATCTCTTTTTCCCATTTTGAGCAGGACGAATGTGGCGCTCTGAACGAATTTCTGGAACTTGCCCCCAAGGCAATACCGCTGTGCGGGCAAATATCGGCCATGGTCAATATGGGTGATTACGCCAAGCGGCCGGCACAGGCTCTGGCCGATGGTGAAAAACTGGAACTGGGTCGCAACACGGTGCAATGGCATGACGCACCCCACGTGCCGCACGGCTGGGACTGCGGTTTCCTGTCCGAGCTGCGCAGTCATACGCTGTTTTGTGGTGACCTGTTCACCCAATACGGCTCCAAACATGTGCCGCTGACCGGCGATGACATTCTGGAAAGCAGCGAATCCAGTCGACTCAAAATGGATTACTACTCGCATAGCCCCGACACGGTGAGCATTCTGGATCGACTTGCCACTTCCAAACCCACGACTCTTGCGTGTATGCACGGGGCGTCCTGGCAAGGTGATGGAGCGAAATTACTGCACAGCCTGGGCGAGCGCCTGACGCAAACGCCGGAATTGAGGAAATCGGCCTGACTGTGCACCTACGCTGGTTTAAAACAGAAAATTCATTGATCGAAGTAATGGGTGGCCGCAAAAGTTCTGCATGAGAATTAAGGAAACTCTGATTTATTCAGAGTTTCCCTGGCACATGGATGTGCTCTGAGAATTCATGGATAAATTATTCAGAGCTTCCTTAAGTGGCTGTTTTATTATCCCGGCTTACCAATTCGTTCATGGATTCAATCAGGCAGTGCTCCAGAACGCTGGACTGTGCCGCGTTGGTGTTGTCCCTTACTGTTAGCGTGTCAAAATTGGTCAGAAAGCTGCCGGTATTGCTGAAAGCAATCGCGTGTGCCCCGAACAGGCTATTGCAACTCGTACGCAAGCTGATCAGATAACGACGGGAAGAATTCAGAGAAAGCATGACATGTTCGCGATCCAGATAATTCCAGCAGTTGAAGCGGAACTGTTGAATCCGTTCAGCAGGCTCGCCAATGGTATAGCCCTTTTCAGCAAGCAGTTGCCAGATGACAGTATAGGCAGCAATTTGCAGGAGCAACAGTTCATAAAACAATCACACAATGCGAAACTCAGTTATCGCGATAGCTGTGCAGCCAGACCCGGAGTAATTCCAGCGCAGTTTCAATTTCAGCCGGTGAAACAGCGAAGGAGAATCGTACGTAACGATGGCCATGCTGGGGATCAAAATCGATACCCGGTGCCAGGGATACGCCGATCTCATTAACAGCACGGATGCAAAATGCCAGGCTGTCGTTGGTGATATGGCCCACATCGGCATAGAGATAGAAGGCACCGTCCGGCGGGGCTATTTTGACAATACCCAGGCTGGCTAAACCCGTGATCAGGCTTTGTCGATTTTGTCGGTAAGTTTCCACGCCGACTTGCAGGTCGTCTGTCTCATCCATGGCGACCAATGCCGCATGCTGCGCAAGGGTTGAAGGTGTGAGAAACATGTTCATCAGATAAGCGCTGATCTGGTGTGCAAAATCTTCCGGCACTACCATCCATCCCAGGCGCCAGCCGGGCATGCGATACAGTTTGGAAAAACTGTTGATAACAATCGCCCGCGGGTCAAACTGCAGAGCACTCACAGCAGGCTGGTCGTAAGTAATTCCGTGATAGATCTCATCCGAGATCAGCGTAATGCCCTGGTCCTGGCAATAGCAGACCATTTCCTGCAGAGCAGCGGTGTCCAGCATCGCACCGGTGGGATTGGCCGGGCTGGCAAGTACAAAGCCGGTCGGCGCCGGATCCAGAGCGGTCAACTTGGCAGGATTTGGCCGAAAGGATTCTGCCTGTTCACAACGCATTTCCACTGCTGTAAGTCCCATGGCCCGCAGCGTATTACGGTAGGCGGGGTATCCCGGACTGACCAGAGCAATACGATCCTCAGCATCGAACAAGGCCGCAAATGCTGCCACCAGCCCCGCACTGGCACCCGCTGTAAGCAGTATCTGTTTCGGTGCTACATTGACGCCATAGACTTCCTGATAATGCCCGGCCAGCCGCTCGATCAGGGCAGCAGATTCAAAATAGCCCAGCGGTTCGTTATCCAGTGCATGGTGTGCCGCCTTGATGGCGGCAGCCGGGGCACCGGAACCGGGTTGGCCGAAATGCATCGGGATCAACGGCAAGCCGGCCCGGCGGCGCATAAGCCCAAGTTTGCCAATTTCTCCAGCATAAAAAGGCGGGATTTCCGCTCCTTTCAACTTGCGGTGACTCATATGTCTTACCTCGAAAGTCTTAAAGGGGACGGGGCAAATTAATTGTCAATTAATTTGCCCCGTCCCCTTTTAGGAATTGGGTTAGTTGTTCGCTGTTCATGGTCGACACATCAGGGCAGTCTCCGGGCTCGGTAGGGTATTGATCCGGATATTTTGCATATTCGCGTTCGGCTGCCCGCTGCATGGCCTGGATTTCGCCCAGGGTGTCGAGGTCCGTTAGAAAGGCGGTGTTCCAGTCTGTAATGGTGGCCTCGTCCAGCTTGAGTTTGTTACTCATGCCACTCAGCAGGTGGGGGATGGCACACATGCCGGCCTGCCTCATGGCGGCGCGTTTTTGTGCAGCAATCAAGGCTTCAGGAGAATCCGGATCGACTGCATTCTGTACCGTTGACTCAATGGCGAATCCTATGGACTTGGGCAACTGCGTTTTACTGCTTTGCTGCAGGGTTCGGGCGATCTTCAGGCATTGCTCGACAGCCTGGCGGTTTCCTGATTCGGCATTGGCTTCACACAATTTGCTCAGCTTGGAGTAGCCCGGTGAATTGCCCAGCATGTTGATCGGATAGATCACCAAGGCGCTTGGGAAAAGGCTGAGCTGTTCAAATCCCGGAGCGTTCGGTTGGGGATGTTGCTGTGAATAATCTTCAATGACTTCAAGCAATTGAATAGAGCCCCGCCCCCAGTATTCGTCAAATACATCAGCCTGGGCGAGCCTTGCCAGCAGTTCCTGATTTTGGGCTGATTGCACGTCCGGGGTTGACCAGTTTTCACCGGACAGATAGTGGTCAACCATCAGTAATGGCGCAATATTTTTTGAGTCGGCCATACCCAGGCGTTGAACGATGTCCTGTTCCTCGCAGGTTTTGGAGGGCTTGTGCACGATGCAGTATCTGGCGAGATACCAGAGTGTCAGCGGATCACTGGTGGGTGTTATCGCCAGCGCTTCAAACTGTTGATGGCCTACAGCAGAGAGTTGATCGTCAGCTTGGGTGGACAGGTGATTGGCCACGGCGGCGCGAATCCAGGGTGTCGGGCTTTTTGCCAGCGCAAGCAGTAATGAATTGTTCCATTGTTCAAATGCCAGCATTTCCTTGCCGGGCTCAAGGGCAGTGCTGGTGAAGCCTTTGTCTTGAGCCAGACCTGGTTCACAGGCCATTCCAAGACAAACGATGAACAAAACAAGCCGGCACATTGCGGACTGGTCAGGAGTGCACATCATTGATCAGAGGCTCCCTCCGGGAGGTGCTTCAAGTATGGTTACTGTGGAGAAAGTGTATCAGGCGGGACTTCGGTGCAAGCTCAACAGCTTCAGCAGCGTCAG
>CAZRTG010000048.1:0-20016 GCA_964602895.1 uncultured Wenzhouxiangellaceae bacterium | reverse complement strand
CGGGTCTGGCCATTCAGCTCGAATGTCACTTTGCAGTTACCGTTATCGTCGGTACGTGAGCGATAAACGAAGCGGATTGATATGGTTTTACCCTGCTGTAACTTGACCAGAATTTCTTCGCCCTGCTGCAGGCCATACAGGAAAGCCGGTGTTGGCAGGTAGTCGACACTGCCATACATTTGTTCGTGTTCGAAATGATTTTTGAAAACTTCCGGGTACATCTTGTAACTGAGAAAATCTTCCAGTGTCAGGTGCTCCGCGTAGCGTTTTCGAAAGTCAGCCAGTTCATTGTCAAAATCAACCGGTGGAAGCCGGGAGCCCGGCAGGCTGGTTTCGGCTGTTTTGCCTTTCAACACCAGGGCGCTCAGTTTTTCCGGAAAGCCACCCTCCACCTGACCCAGTCGGCCACTGAACAGATCGACAACCGAATCCGGGAAAGCCAGCGTATCCCCCTGGTTCATGACATCCTCTTCACTCAGCCCATTTGAAGTCATGAACAGGGCCATGTCACCGACGACTTTTGATGACGGTGTTACCTTGACGATATCGCCAAACATGCGATTGACCACGGCATAGTTTTTCTTGATTTGTTCAAACCGATGTTCCAGACCCAGCGCCCGCGCCTGAGGCCTGAGATTGGAGTACTGTCCACCGGGGATTTCATGTTCATAAACTTCCGCCGTACCGGCGCGCAATCCCGATTCAAACGGGTAATAGAATTCGCGCACGGCTTCCCAATAGTTGGCGTAGCTGTTCAATGAAGCCAGATCAAATGGCTGCTCGCGCGGATGGCCTTTCAGCACAGCGACCAAAGAATTCATATTGACCTGTGAAGTCAGGCCGGACATGGAACTGAGGCAGACATCAACCACATCCACTTCGTGCTCAATGGCCTTGAGCAGTGTAGCGGCCTGCATGGATGAGGTGTCGTGGGTATGCAAATGCACCGGAATATCAACCGCTGCACGCAGGGCCGGAATCAATGTTGCTGCGGCATAGGGCTTCAGCAAACCCGCCATGTCTTTCAGCGCCAACATGTGGGCGCCTTCGTCCTCCAGCCGTCTTGCCAAATCCAGGTAATACTGGAGCTGGTAGCGGTTGCCCGGATCGGTATTGGTGACATCGCCGGTATAACAGATAGCGGCCTCGGCAATACCACCGGTCCGTTCGCGCACGACCTGGATCGAATGTTTCATGCCTTCGATCCAGTTAAGCGAATCGAATATGCGAAACAGATCAATACCGTTTTTCCAGCTTCGCTCGATAAAGGTCTCGATCAGGTTGGTCGGGTAGGCTTTGTAGCCCACGGCGTTGGAGCCACGAAACAGCATCTGGAATAAAATATTGGGTACCACTTCCCGCAACTCGCGTAAGCGCCGCCAGGGGCATTCGTGCAGGAAACGCATGGCGACATCAAAAGTCGCACCACCCCACATTTCCATCGAAAACAATTGTGGGTGTGCTTTGGAAAACCCTTCAGCCACGTTCAGCATATCCCGGGTTCGAACCCGGGTGGCCAGCAGTGATTGATGCGCATCACGAAAGGTGGTGTCAGTATAGAGTATCTGGTCGTGATCCCGAACCCATTTACAAAAGGCTTCGGGCCCCATTTCATCCAGCCTGTTTTTGCTGCCGGGTGTATGAACTTCAAGGCGATGCACGGGCGGCACGATCGGCTTGCGGAATTTCAGGTCCGGGATCAGGTTTTTTACATCGGGATTGCCGTTGACGATGCGGTTGCCGATAAATTTCAGCGTTTTGGTGGCACGATCGAATCGTTTGGTGATCTCGAATAACTCGGGATGCTGATCGATAAACGCAACGGTGGCCTCGCCCGAGGCGAACTTGGGATGCTGCAGCACGTTTTCCAGAAAACCAATATTGGTTTTGACGCCGCGAATACGGAATTCACGCAAAGCGCGATGTCCCCGTGAAATGGCACCGGCCAGGGTGCGCCCCTGGGCAGTAACTTTCACCAGCATCGAATCAAAAAACGGCGATACCCGTGCGCCGGTATAAGCTGCCCCTACATCCAGGCGGATACCAAAGCCTGCTGCACTGCGATAGGCGATCAATGTGCCGTAATCCGGCTGGAACTGGTTTTCGGGATCTTCTGTGGTAATCCGGCATTGCACTGCATAACCTGTGCAATGCACATGGCTTTGCGATTCAATTCCGATTTCAGGGTCAGCAAGACGGAAGCCCATGGCAATCTGGATCTGGCTTCGCACAATGTCGATGCCGGTAATCTGCTCGGTAACCGTGTGTTCTACCTGGATACGCGGATTGACTTCGATAAAGAAAATGTTTTGTTCTTTATCTACCAGGAATTCAACTGTGCCGGCATTGCTGTAGCCCACATGCCGCGTGATCGCCAGGGCATAATCGAACAACGCCTGGCGTGTTTCTTCACGCAGGCCGGTGCTGGGCGCCACCTCAACCACTTTCTGGAAACGGCGTTGTACGGAACAGTCACGCTCAAACAGATGTACCAGGTTGCCGTGCTGGTCGCCAAGAATCTGCACCTCGATGTGCTTTGGCTCATCGATGTACTTTTCCAGAAATACGGTATCGTCACCGAATGCCTTGAGTGCTTCATTGCGTGCTTCGGAAAAGGCTTTTCTCAGCGACTCCTCGCCACGCACCACCCGCATGCCACGCCCGCCACCACCCGATGCTGCTTTGAGCATCAAAGGGTAGCCGATACGCGTCGCTTCACTGAGTGCAACTTCGATGGAGTCAAGCGCCTGCTGGCTGTCCTGAATGACCGGTAGCCCGGCTGCTATGGCATTGGCCTTGGCTTTGACCTTGTCACCCAGCTGTGCCATGGATTCGGGCGTGGGGCCCACAAAAATAATGCCTTCCTCACGACAACGCGTTGCGAAACCGACATTTTCGGAAAGGAATCCATAGCCGGGGTGAATGGCATCAGACTGTGTTAGTTTGGCAACTTCCAATATGGCTTCAATATCGAGGTAGGGCTTGAGTGGGTCATCATCTTCACCCACCTGGTAGGCTTCATCGGATTTGTAGCGATGTGATGAAAACCGGTCTTCATGTGTGAAGATACTGACAGTCCGAATACCCAATTCAGATGCGGCCCGTAAAACCCGGATGGCGATTTCGCCACGATTGGCGACAAGAATTTTCTGAATGGATACGGTCATGCCTGAGTCTCGTTAAGTAATTTTCATATAGTACCGGTTAATGCCGTCCTGCTCATCGGCACTTTGTTAATAAGCACTATTAACCGCATCAACCTCTGCTGTCTTGCCTGAGCGGGAAAACTGGGATATCTGGTTCAGAAAGATGTATTAATAGCGTTAAATAATAGTTATAAATTACTTGACAATGACGCAATCCCGTATTTGAATAGAATGGTTAGTGTTTCCTGCGCGGCAAGGTTGTTAAAACTTTGCGTTATCACTTCTACAATCGGGGATACTCAATCTTATGTATAAAAAACTATATAAAGCGTTGGCAGTGACCGGTTTCCTGATGCTGGGCATCGTGACGCTCGGCTCACCTGCATTTGCACAGTCCGCTACTGACGCTGCGTCCGATGACGCCGCCGACAAGGATGAGCTTGAAGAGGTAGTCGTCACGGGTTCGATACTTCGCCGTTCCGATGACGCCCCCTCGCCGGTGACCATCATGACGGATGAATGGATGAAGGTAGCCGGTATCAATACCGTTTCGGAGGCAATGCAGCGATTGCCAGCCAACAACGCCGGTACCATTACAAACAACTGGAACGTGGGTTACAACTTCGCAACCGGTGCCACCGCTCCGTCGCTGCGCGGTCTGACGGTACAGAATACGCTCTCCATCGTCGACGGCCTGCGTATGGCACCCTATCCGTTTGCAGATGACGGTCAGCGCAACTTCGTCGACCTCAACACCATTCCCAATAACACCATCCAACGGATTGAAGTGTTGCGTGACGGTGCCTCCTCGACCTACGGTGCTGACGCCATCGCCGGTGTGGTCAACGTGATCACCCTGAAGGAAATACAGGGCGCACACGCAAAAGCCTCATACGGCTGGGCTGAGCACGGCGGAGGCGAAGAAACCAATGTTGACTTTTCCTGGGGTTTTGGCGACCTCGAAACCGACGGCTCGAACTTCTATATAGCTGCCGAATTCCTGAAGCAGGAAAATGTTGCCGCCAGCGATCGCGGTTATCCGTTCAATACGGCAGACTGGAGTCGTAAATGCGGCCCGTCCGGTAGTTGTCTGCCTAACCTGAACTGGAACGGTATTACCGCCGAGGACGGCAGCTTCAACGGCTTCATCAGCGTGCCTGGTGTCACTTTTGTCCGTCCGGTTAACCCGGGTGCTACATCAGGCTCAGGCCGGTATCAGTATCTGAACCCCGCTGCAGGTTGCCGCGAGTGGCCAACCGTAAATGTTTCCCCGGACCAGTCGAATACGTCGCCATCGGTAAACTGCGAGGTTGATTTCACCAACGCATACTTGAACCTCCAGCCTGAAATTGATCGTAAAGGGCTGACGATGCGCTACACCGCCAACATCAACGATGATGCCCAGTTCTATGCCATGGCGAACTACTACATCACCAAAACGTTTACTACCTTCACGCCGCTGGGCTTTAACGGCACGCCAACACCACCCAGGGCTTCAACTGTAACCGCATATAACGTTCTCCTGCCGGTCTATGTCTGCGCCTCGGGCGTAGGTACACAAAGCGGTTTGAATACAGGATGCGACGAAACCAATGGACAGCTGAACCCGTACAACCCGTTCGCGGCAGATGGCCTCAGAGCGCAGGTTTTTCTGCGCAGCCCGAGAGGTCGTGAAATCAGGACCGAGTCCCGTGTGTATCGGATAGCAACCGGGGTTGACGGATCCTTTGCTGACGATTGGCGTTACTCAGCCAACTTCACGTCATCCGAAGTCGGCCTGACACGCGATAATTTCAACAATTTGATCCCTCAAGCCATCATGAACGAAGTAGCCAGAGGCAGTTTCGATTTTAATGACCCTGCCTCCAACTCACAGGCTGTTTGGGACCGTATTGCTCCTGTGAAGAGCGTGTACTCTGTCTCCCGTTTGTGGCAGATCCAGGGCACAATCGCCAAGGACCTTATGGATCTGGGAGGTGGCCCCCTGCAGGCAGCAGTCGGTGCTTCCTATCGTGATGAATCCATCAATGCACCCAGTGCCAACCCGGCAAATGATGACGCACCTTACACACGCTATTACGGTCTCAACGCGGTGGGTACCGCGGGTAGCCGCGATGTGACATCGGCATTTTTCGAAGTTGATGCCCCGTTTACCGATAGCTTTGATGTGATCGCTTCGGGCCGTTGGGACGACTATTCCTCAGGCCAGAGCAACTTCTCACCGAAAATCGGTGCGAAATTCCAGCCAGTTGAACCGCTTATTTTGCGCGCCACCTGGTCACAAGGCTTCCGCATTCCCAGTTTCAATGAAGCCTATGGCCTGCCGACCACCGGTTATGTAACCCGCAACGTGGACTGCGCCAAGTATGCGGAATTCTGTGCTGCACACGGTAACAACGCTTACGCGACGAACCCCTACTCCCTTGGTTTGACGCAAACCGGCGACCCGGCCCTGGACCCGGAAGAGTCTGATTCCTATACGGCAGGCATCATCTGGCAGGTTACGGATAGCTTGAACCTGACACTCGACTTCTGGAAAATCGAGATTGACGGCCTGATCACCGGCGTTACCAACACCTCAGAAGCAGAAGACCAGTACTATTCGAACAACGGTGTTGTGGACCTTCCGGGTATCACCGTAATTCCTGGCACACCTGACACCGCCTTCCCGAACGCGCTGCCGCTGGCCGGCTTCGTTCAGTCCGCCTATACCAACCAGGACAAGCAGGAAGTGTCCGGTATTGATTTCAGTGCCACCTACATGATGCCGATCGGCAGTGTTGACTGGACCTCCCAGCTCAGCATTTCCTACCTGGCGAAATACGATTTGATCACCGATGATGGCGATAAACTCGAATATGCCGGTACACTGAGCCCTTGTAACATCACTTCCTGTTCAGGTGCTCCGGAATGGCGCGGCTTCTGGACCAATACGTTCCAGTTTACCGAGAAGTGGACGGTATCGCTGACTGCGTATTACACCAGTGGTCTGGATACGGCCTCAATTGACTTTGGCGGCGTTGAGGGTGACTGTCAGGCCAATGCAGACAACCATGCTTCAACAATACCTTATGTTGATGGCACACCGTCTCAGTGCAAATCCAACGACCAATGGAACTTCGACCTGACCACACAGTACCAGTGGAGCGACAAGGTACAACTGTTTGCTGACGTACTGAACGTGTTTGACATCGACCCCGAGTTTGATCCGGCAGCAGCCTATGGTCTGTACGGCTTCAACCCGGCATGGGCCGGCCCGAACATCATGGGTCGTTACTTCCGTGCTGGCGTAAGGCTTGATTTCGAATAAAACCTGGTCAATTCAGCCAAAAACCGAAGCGGCTCCGAAAGGAGCCGCTTTTTTTATGTGACAAGCAAAGAGATTTACCAAACCCCGGAATGGCAGGGCTTAGCCTGAGGTCGGGATAATCGCGGGAGCTGGCTCAGGTCCACTTCAGTATCGTTCTTGGGCTCAGCCTCTTCAGCAAGTGCCAAATAACCCTTACTGACATTGATCCAGTAATCGTCGTTGAGCTTTTTACGAACTTCAGCTCCGGAATCGTCACCCAGATTATCGCCTATCCACATATGAATAGCGGCCAGGGCGCTGCATTCAAGCAACTCATCCTGATAGGAAGCCAGTTGAAATCCTTCCACATGTTCGGCTTTGTATGCGCTTGCTACCTCAGCAGAACGAGTGGATGCAGCCGAACCGACCACCGGAACCAACGTGCCAGCCATCACAAAAACCAAAGAATATCGAATACAGCCGGGAATCCGGTCATTGAGAGATTGTAGGAACATACTACCCCCTTATGGTAACTCCCTTTACCCATGGCCATAATAATGGAAATTATTGAATGAAACAAAGATCGGATGACATTTAAAGCCATTTCTTATTGCGAATGATTCTCATTTGGGCTAGAGTAATGTCAGGTGAAATAGAGTTGCTGTTGAAAGGAGCACACCATGAAATACGATGACTACGCCGGCGCTGTTGATTTCAATGAACTGGAAAGACGCCTGCGACGTTGTGCTGAAATCGACGCAGATCATCCTGGCGAACTGGACCGTTGCGCTCGTGCAATTGTGAAAGGCAGTGTGTGTCCCTGCATAGCCGCTGAAGAGGCCATCTGCTCCACCATGAGCAACGCCATCAGTGAGGCCATGCTTGGTAGTGGTTACGGCGCTTATTCAGGATAGTCCGCTATCCTGTCTTGGCGTGCTGGTGTAGCGCGTAATCGGTATACTCAGCACGATATGAGACCTGTCTATTTCTGCCTTGGTTGGTTATTTTTTGGTTTGGGAATGGTGGGAGCTTTCCTGCCGGTCATGCCCACTACCCCGTTCCTGATACTGGCCTTATGGGCATTTTCAAACAGTTCTGAAAAATTCCACGACTGGCTTTATCACCACCGCTGGTTTGGTCCACCCTTGCAACAATGGCAGGAACATCGCGTTATCCCACGGGTGGCAAAAATCATTGCCATAAGTTTCATGCTGATGAGTTTGACCTATCTGAGTTTTTTCACGCCGGCAGAAACCTGGCTTAAGGTCACGGCCGGCTTATTCATGTCTACAGCCGCTATCTATATTCTCAGCAAACCTTCCACTCCCTCAAGCTGACGCCTGGCACAAAAGCAAAGAATTACCTGGTCAGACAAAGCCTGATTTCCATTAGCCGTCAGCTGTGTCTATTATTGAAAACGACAATTGTCTGCAACCTGCACTACCGAGAGCCTTATGAGATCAAACAACCTCCTTATTGCTGGTTTGATAACCAGCTCCTTGAGCTTCTTTTCACTCTGCGCCCAGGCGGATTCCATCGCATTGGTGAATTGCCATCTGTTTGATGGCGTTAAAAACTCCATACAGGAGAATGTGACCGTACTCATTAATGGCCGCCTGATCGAAAGTATCAGCGATGCCAATCAGGCTGTGCCCGATGGCTATGCGTTAATTGACTGCGACGGCAATTATCTGGCGCCCGGCATGATCGATGTACACACCCATCTGGATACGCTGGATCAGGCCAGGCGGGCACTGGATTCCGGTACCACTACCGTTCGCTCGGCCAGCGTACCGGCATTTGAAGATGTGGGCTTGCGCGAACTGGTCAAAACCGGCGGATTGCCCGGACCGGATATGGTGGCAGCGGGCGTTTACGTTACTCCCAACCTAGAAGACAGCATTCTGGCAGATCCGCGCCTTGCCCCTTTGATCCATGGTGTTCAAAGTGATGAAGAACTGCGCCTGGTGGTGCAGGTGAATGCAGACCGGGGTGTGGATGTGATCAAAACCCGCGGTACCGAGCGGGCTGGCCGTTCCGATACAGACCCCAGACAGCAGGTTTACAACCGGCACCAACTCGAAGTGATTGTTGATGAAGCGAACAAACACGATCTGCCGGTAATGGTACATGCACACGGTGACGAAGGTGCGCTGGCGGCCGTGCAAGCCGGCGCCCGCAGCATCGAGCATGGCACCTACCTGTCTACCGCAACCCTGCAACTGATGAAGGACCAAGGCACCTGGTTTGTGCCCACTTACATCACCATGCTGGAAATGCGTGAAGAGGAATACGACAACGTGCAACGCTTGCGTGGCTCACATATGGTGGCACGGTTGGAGAAAAGCATTCGGGAGGCCCACCGCCTGGGCGTGCGCATCGCGACAGGTGCGGATAATTACTACGACATTATGTCGATCAACCGCATTTCACTCGAAGTGATGTATCTGACTCAATTTGGCTTGAGTAATTTTGAAGCCTTGCAAGCCGCGACGACGAGCTCGGCCGAACTGCTCGGTCTGGAGGACAAAACCGGCCGCCTTGCCAAAGGTTTTGAAGCGGACCTGATTTTGATACCTGCCAACCCGCTGGAAGACATCATGGCCTTGCAGGATATCCTGCTGGTGATCAGCAACGGCCAGGTGGCATTGAAACGCATCCCGTTTGGAAAAGGGGACGGGGCAAATTAAATTGAATTAATTTGCCCCGTCCCCATAACATGAAAAAGCTGCTGTTTGCTCTTCCTCTGTTGCTGTTGGCTACTGCGGCCATTCATGCCGATGAGCCTGCCGATGCCCGTAACGATGGCTGGCAACCGTTGTACGAAAGCGTAGACCTGCAATTGCAGGCCAGCCTGGAAACGCGCATCAAGCAGAACCCGGAGTGGGCGAAGCTGGTTGCATCAAAGAAAATGGCCATTGGGCTGGTTGACCTCAGCGGTGAGACCCCACGGTTTGCCCGCATCAACGGCAATAAAATGATGTACGCTGCCAGCCTTCCCAAGATTGCCATCCTGGTAACGGTGTACGTTTCGTTTGAAGACGGTTCATTGCAGGAGACCGAAGCGATCCACAAAGACCTTGGCGATATGATCCAGATTTCCAGCAATGCAGCCGCCACCCGATTGATTGACCTGGTCACCATGAAGAAGATTCAGGCTGTGATGAAAGACCCACAATACGGGTTTTATGATGAGAAACGTGGCGGTGGACTCTGGGTAGGCAAGCGCTACGCAAAGACCGGGCCACGGGTTGGCGACCCGATCAACGGCATCTCACATGGAGCTACAGCAACCCAGGTCTGTCGCTTTTTCTACCTGCTCTCAACCGGCAGGCTGATCAACCCCCGTCGTTCACAGCAAATGCTGAATGACCTGGACGACCCACACCTGCACCACAAGTTTGTGTCACAAGTCGAGGATCTGGCACCCAAGGCCAAACTGTTCCGCAAGTCCGGTACATGGAAGCAATACCATTCCGATTCCATCATGGTTCGAGGCACCCGTTGGAGGGACTACATTCTGGTTGGGTTGGTGGAAAGCACAAACGGGGAAGCCATACTGCGGGGGGTACTGCCTGCGGTGGAGGAATTGATCATTCCGGCAGAATATACCGTTGATTCAGGCGACCACCCGGTCAACTGACCCCTTGCCTCAGTGCAACCGGATGTGCCAACACATCAGCTTTCCGTAGCCGATCCCGCGTTGTCGGTAAGTACACCCTGTCGATAATCAGCCAACGCCTGTTCGATTTCCTCACGGCTGTTCATTACAAACGGCCCGTACTGAACTACGGGTTCTCCGATGGGCTTGCCAGCAATCAAAATCAGTCGCAAGGGTTCCGAGTCCGCTTTGATTTCCACAAAGCTGCCATCTCGCAGGATACCGGCTGCCTGCTGTGGCAAGGCCTTTCCGCCTATCTCGGCAGAACCTTCATATGCATAAACAAAAGCATTGTGGCCCAGCGGAACATCCAGCTTTTGAGTAGCCCCGGCGGGCAAACTGAGATCAACATACAGGGGGTCGGTGCTCATGGAACCCTGTTTTGAATTGATCGGCCCGGCATGGGGTTTCCCATCGAGTTCCACGCGACCGGCAATCAGTTTTAGTGAACCGCCATTGGCCAGTGGTAATAGCGGCAATTCTGCAGCTGAAATATCGCGGTAAGAAGCAGGCTGCATTTTCTCCCTGGCGGGCAGATTGACCCACAGCTGAAAGCCACGCATACGGCCACTTTCCTGCTGTGGCATCTCGGAGTGGATCACGCCTCTGCCCGCCGTCATCCATTGCACCCCACCACTTTTCAGGTCACCCACATTGCCCAGATGATCCTCATGACGCATATGGCCATCGATCATATACGTCACGGTTTCAAAACCACGATGGGGATGTGACGGAAAGCCGGCAATGTAGTCGTCCGGGTTTTCGGTACCAAATTCATCCAGCATCAGGAAAGGGTCCAGACGGATGTCCTGACGGGAACCAATACTGCGGCGTAGTTTCACACCGGCACCGTCCGAGGTTTGTATGGCGGGAATAATGCGTTCCAGTTTTCTGCTGATTTCAGATTGTGTCATGTCGGTTACCCGTTTCAAGTAATTGCTCAAGCCCGTAGGGCTCAAGGAAACTCAGGCTGTTGTAATACCCGGCGCATATCTTCGGCCTCAAGGTCAAACAACAAATAGCTGTATGCAACATGGCCAACAGGCTGCCTGTTTTCTCTGAGCCACACGAAGATTTTTGGATCATTTATGATACCCAGTAACTCATTCACTGAAATCGCGACCGGCCCACCCGCAAATTTTTCCGGCTCAAGCTCACCCCTGCTATCGACCAACCTTACTCTTCCGACTCTGACATCTATCCAGACGACGTCAGGATTTTGCTTCAGGTATTGCCTCATGTAAATTTTGTTCTGATCCCAGTCCAGATTGGAATCAGCCAGAATTTTGTAGCCCATGGTGCGGTCGATCAGAAATTCATTGAAGTAGGAAAGGTAGTGTGGGTACCAGGAAAGATTGGAAACCAACAACCAGCCTAACAGCCCAAATACCCACATGCGGCCGCGAGCCCCGAAGCCTGGCCAACTTGCCGCCCGGCTGTCAACACCGCTATCCACACCGCTTTCTACTCCGCTATCCATCCCGGGCCTGGCGACTATTGAACTTGAAAACACAAACAGAAAAGGGAAAATCATCAGGATATAGCGAATGCCCAACTGGGCAGTGGAAAAGCTGAACACGATGAAATAAAACAAGGCAGGCACCAGCAGAAAAGCTTCGTTCTGCCAGAAATGTGCCCGTTTTCTGCGCCGGAACAAAGTAATAACCGCCAACAGCAACAAAACCTGAGTCGCAACAGGAACCTTATAAAAAAATGCGACAATGAAATAGCTTTTGAAACCCTTGAGATGACTGTTTTCTATGCCTAACTCACCCCTCAGATACGTGGGTCCACTACCAAAACCACTTTCGCGTTTGTATGCGCCCATATCCAGGCCACTGAGGTAGGAATAGGGTAGCGGAACCGGAACACTTTGCAGCTTTTCCGACCAGGATTGCAGGGATTGAAAAGCCTCACTTTCAAACTGATAGTCGCCGAGCCGGGTACCCGTTCTCTCAAAAGAAAACCCCAGATTGATGATCAATGCAGTCGCCAGCGCAAGCGCTATTGAATAGCGTAAAAAGCCCAGTGCAGCCGATTGCAACGTTTTGAAATTCTTCTCGCGAAACTGCTGTACCAGGCTGCGGCCATGATACCCAATGGTCAGAATCAGAAAGATCGGCACGAGGTACACTGATGTGTACCTGGACACCTGGGCAATTCCAAACATCAGAATACCGAGCGCAGCGAACTTTTTTCCGCCGTACTTGAGAAAGTTCCAAAAAAAATAAGTTGCAACAAACACCGAAAATGCCCCGAACACATCCTGTGTAACCATGCGGGAATGGGCAATGATGTTGGGGTCCAGAACGTACAGGGTCATCGCCAGAAAGCCGGCATTGATGCCATAAAGCTGTTTTGCCCACAGATACACAAATGCGGCCAGCAGCAATGCAACCAGTAGCGTTGGCAACTTGGCCAGATAGATCTTTACCTCCGAATCCGGAACGTTGGCTTTCAGCCGGTCCGGAATCACCGCAAACATAGTGTTGCTGAATAGCGTTCCCAAAGCCGAGGCAGGCATGACATTACGGAAATTTATCGTGTTTGCGCCCAATTCAGACGGCTTTCCGGAAAGCACTGCCATACCACTCAAGTAATGAATGGGCTCATCGTAGGTCAGGGATTCCCGAAGTGGAAAAAACAGACTGCTTATACTGACGAGCAGAAACACACTACACAGGCCACAAAACAACAGTATGCGGTTACGCTTGTCAAAATCTGCAGGGTTCAATTTGGATGAGTCATCATGTTTGAGTTATTCGCCTTATTCTAAACCCTACTCTGGCCTTGGCCCCAGTGAACCAGCCCGTCTAAAATGCACGACTTTTATTCTGCCAGCCCGTAAATCGGGCTTTCAAGGTGTCAACATTGAATAATCCAAAGCCCGGCGTCTGCCTCAACATGATTGTCAAAAATGAAACCGCGGTACTGGATCGCCTGTTTCACTCCCTGAAAGACTATATCGATTACTGGGTCATCGTTGATACCGGCTCAACCGATGGTACCCAGGATTTTATCCTCAATTGGTTCAGTCAGGCTGGAATACCGGGTGAGCTGTACGAACGACCCTGGGTGAATTTCGGGCACAACCGACAACAGGCACTCGAGTTGGCTGTGGCATCCGGACAAGGGGACTGGTTGTTCTTTATTGATGCGGATGAAGAGTTGCACGTGAGCAATCCGGCAGCTTTCAACCGACTGGAAGCAGGTGTTAACTACCACGTAGAAAAGCTTCACGGGAACATGCATTATTTTTTACCGGCCCTGGTTAACATCAAAGAAAGCCAGTGGCGTTGGCAAGCGCCCGTGCATGAGTATCTGGTTCAGATATCCGGGCCTGATCAATTCAGAAAGCTGGAGGGAGCCTATATTTTTTTCCACCAGGGCGAAGGATTCCGTTCCGCAGGTAAAACGACCGAAGAGAAATTTCTGGGCGATGCCGATCTTCTGGAAAAACACCTGAAAGAAAATCCCGAAGATTGTCGCAGTCAGTTCTATTTGGCCAATTCATATAAAGATGCAGGACATTTTGAAAAAGCCTATCAAGCCTATGCCAGGCGCTGCAGCATGAACGGTTGGGTTGAAGAAAATTTCCTTGCCAGGCTGCAACTGGGCCGTATGGCCATCAGCTTGAAAAAATCTGAAAATTTAATTCTTGAACACCTGCTGGATGCATTCGACTACCGGCCATCCCGGGCAGAGCCATTGTATGAGCTGGCGCGATATTATCGGCTGAACAATAAATTTGGCCGTTCCATGGTTTTTGCCAGCCATGGCAGTCAGATGCCGCCTCCCAATGATCGTCTGTTTGTCGTGCATACCATTTACCAGTGGCAACTCTTGGATGAATTGGGCGTCTCTGCGTATTGGGCGGGCGACTTTGAGACGTCAAAGCGGGCATGCCAGCAAATTCTGGACAAAGCAGAACAAGGTCTTGCCGTTCCCGAAGCGAGTCTGGAACGGGTGCGTGAGAATCTGCAGTATTCGCTGAACAAATTGGGAAATAAATCGGGAAATCGCTCGGGTCGGATGTGATCGCGGGAAGTCAATTACATTCTTTCTGCTTTTTGTCTTTGAATGCTCGGCTGTTTGTCCTATAGTGAGCCGAGAACAATATTCAGAATCGATTTTCAAGGGTAGCTATATGAATTGTTTTTCGCCTGCAAAACGCAGGCTGCTAGGCACGTCAATTTCCTTCATTGCCTTTTGTACCGCTCTCGTCTCCCCTACCGTTTTTGCCACCGGCATGACCATCGGTGCTGGCGGTTCATCCAGTATGGGTGCAGGCACAATAAACCTGGACTGCGGTGACCTGGTGGTCGAAGGTACTCTGAACATGGATGACGGCACATTGAATAACGTGCGTAACGTGATCATAGGAAATGGCGGGGTGCTTAACGGCCATGCCGGTTCGATCAACCTGTCCGGTGACTGGACCAACAACGGTGGCAGCACCAACCCCGGCAGCAGTCAGGTGACGTTCAATACCAATTGCAGTTCAGACACGATTAATATCTCCGGCAATTCCAGATTCTGGAACTTCTCACTGCAAACAACCAGTGGTCGTCAAGTCACCTTTGCGGCGGGTTCCACCACAACCGTGGACGGGCACCTGATCATGAACGGCGCCGGTGATGAAAACAATCCCGCCAATCTGTTGAAGATCCGCAGCAGCAGTCCCGGGACACCTGCCTATTTATTGGTGAATGGCCCATACGATATTTCCAGCGTTGATGTACGCGATAACCACGCGACGCAGCCTGGCGAGTGGGTCAATTGGGGCCAGCCGGAAGAATTTGATTCCATTGATGGTGGCGGCAACTTCCGCTGGTTCCGCAGTGGCGCGATGCCCGGCCAGTTGACCTTTAAAGTGACCAAGCAATTCGACGATGGCAACCCGGGTAATGTCACCGTACACCTCAGTTGCAATACCGGTTTGATCCTGGACCAGCAAAAAGTAATCAGCAGCAGCAAGCCGGTTACCTTTGTATTGTCATCGATTGATGCCACCGAAGTTGGTCCGAGTTGCCGGATATGGGAAGAAACAGAAGCCGGCTACGCTGCCTCGTATGCGGTGCCTTACTGCAATGAATTCACAGGCAGTTGTGCTGCAGTAAACAGTGGTGACGAGCAAGGCTGCTTCTTCAGCGATGCCCATCCACGCGAAGGCTCGGAACAGAACGAATGCAATATCACCAACAGTTTGCAGCCGGTTCCGTTCACCATCAACAAGGAATGGCTGTTTGAGGGCCAGGCCAATCTGCCGGTTGAATCGGTAGCGCACATCGATCTGGACTGCAGCAATACCGCGCTGGATTATCCGCACTCCTGGTCGTACGAACTATTGGGTAATGATTCTGTTGTGCAGAACATCTATCCACGCTGGCAGGGCGATACCGTTTGTACGGTTCAAGAAAACCTGCCGATGAGCGGCGTTGAATCCAGCGGCTGTGATGAGAATTACACCATCAAGCCAAACGATGCACCGCTATCGTGCACGGTTTCCAACACCGTGTATTTCGAAGGCATTCCTACTTTGAGTGAATGGGGCATGGCGCTCATGGCGCTACTGATGCTCGGCATGGGGTATATCAGCTTTCGGCGGGTCGTCTGACCAAACGGGTTCACCCGCGTGAACCCGTAAAGTTCTGACAGCCAAATCCAAATTACCAAAACCAAATTTGATTAAAGAGTTATAGAGGGACAGACATGAATCGCACCAGCAGAAAATTGGTACTCGCAATTTCGATTGCCCTGGGTACTTCACCCCTGACACTTCAGGCCAATATTGAATTGGATCCGGGTCCCGGCAACGGAGTAGTGATTACCAATATGGATGCTCAGCCAGGCTTTGAAGTGCCCGTATGTTATTCGGATGGCACCAGTGGTGCTAACGGAGAACTCGGAAACTGCATCACCCCGCCCGTTGGACCTACCGGTGCAACAGGAGAAGCCGGCCCGACCGGCCCCCAGGGTGAAGCGGGGCCTACCGGACCCATGGGTGATATGGGACCAACTGGAGCCACAGGTGAGGTGGGCCCAACCGGCCTTCAAGGTGATACGGGCCCACAGGGTGATATAGGACCCACCGGCGCTGATGGCATTCAAGGCCCTCAGGGCGATACAGGACCAGTCGGACCACAGGGTGATACAGGACCCACCGGTGCTGATGGTGCTGATGGCATTCAAGGCCCTCAGGGAGATGCGGGTCCGATGGGCGATCAAGGATATACGGGACCGACCGGACCACAGGGTGATACAGGACCTGCCGGGGCGGATGGTGCTGATGGCATTCAGGGCCTTCCAGGAGAAGCAGGACCGAAAGGCGATCAAGGAGATACGGGACCGGCCGGACCACAGGGTGATACAGGACCCGCCGGTGCTGATGGTGCCCAAGGACCGCAAGGCCCACAGGGGTTGATGGGGCCTACAGGCTTACCCGGAGCTGATGGTGCTGATGGCGCTCAAGGTCCCCAAGGTGGAATGGGCCCTCCTGGACCGCAAGGTGCCCAGGGTGAAATGGGACCTGCAGGGCCTCCCGGAGCAGATAGCACATCGGGTTGTATCGGCGGTATTACTGAGTTTAGCGGCAGCACAAGCGGGAATGTCCGCACGAGTTCTCCTAGTAGCTACACATCTTTGGTTGCGGCTGAATTTAGCCCAAACACTTCGACAAGCAACGGGGTGGCCACCGTCAAGTGCACAGGAACCTTGTCTGACTTCGGAGTTGCACTAGATGGAAACCCAGGCCCCAACAACAACAGGAGTTATGAATTTACTGTAGTGTTAAACGGGTCCCTCACCCAATTGGGCTGTTCAATTGCAGGTACCCAGACTTCTTGTACCGATACGGCCGGAACTACCAGTATCAATTTGGTCCCGGGCGACAAGATCAACGTACGCGTACATCCATATGGCACGCCGACTGGGCGCAAGGCTATTTCAATCACTTCTTCGTTCGACACCCTTGCCGCTATTACTGGCCCGATTGAATGATTTTGACCTTGGCACTCAACCAGAAGCCGGTTGAGTAAAAAGGCTTGAAGTGGTACTTACAAAGCGGGGCTATTCAGCCCCGCTTTTTTTGTCTCATATTTGACGGTTCCAAAGTGCAGAATGGCCTGAAATCTAAGCCCTGTTAGCAAGCGCTCCGGCAGCCAATAGCGGCAACACCCAGTAATGCACATCGGCCTGGCCAAATTCTTGCCGGGCAGAGTCCAGAAAATCATCGATTTGTGATACGGGCATGGCAATCTGGAATTGAATCCGGCGCTGATGGCCGGCGACCTGCTCCACCGGGCTCAGCACGTGATGTGCCGAACCATGCCCATGCACCGGCACGCTGCTGAACCCGGTGCCCTCAGGGCGGCCCAGCAACCAGTCGACCACAATATCTTCCAAACCGGGTGAAATGGTCAGTACCAGCAAAGCTTGCGATTCACCTTGGGTTGATGCGCGAGCCTGGTTCCGGTTGTCAGTTAAGTCAGTTAGGTTGCTCATGCTGCAGTCTCCGCTGCGCCGAACCGTCGATACAGTATCGGCAAAATAAACAAAGTGAGGGCCGTTGCGGAAATCAACCCGCCAATTACCACCACGGCCAAAGGTCGCTGGATCTCGGAACCCGGACCGGAGGCAAACAACAGCGGCAGCAAGCCAAATGCAGCAATGCTTGCCGTCATCATCACGGGGCGCAAGCGACGTTTGGCGCCTTCAATCACCAGTTCATCCATGGATAAGCCACGCTCCCGCAGTTGATTGAAATAGGACACCATCACCACGCCATTGAGCACCGCTATACCCAGCAAGGCGATAAAACCCACCGAAGCCGGAACCGACAGGTATTCGCCCGTCACTAACAGGGCAAACACGCCACCGATCATGGCAAACGGAATGTTGGTCAAAACCAGCAAAGCCTGGCGCACGGAACGGAAGGTGGAGAACAACAGCAGGAAGATCAGGCCGATCGCAACCGGCACTACAATCGTCAGGCGGGCCGCGGCACGTTGCTGGTTCTCGAACTGCCCACCCCACTGCACCAGATAGCCGGGTGGCAGATCCACTCGTTCCGCCACGACAGCCCGGGCTTCATCAACAAAGCCCACCAGATCGCGACCGGTGACATTGCTGCGCACCACGGTAAAGCGCTGGCCACGCTCGCGGGCCACCGCCACCACACCTTCCATGCGCTCGATTTTAGCCAGGCTGCCCAGCGGTACGCTGCTGCCGTCTTTCAGCACAATGGGCAAGGACGGAAAACTGGCGGCCGTGACGCCATCTTTCAAATCAGCACGCAATAACAACGGCGTGCGGCGTGCGCCTTCCTGCACAATACCCAAAGGCACACCTTCAAGTTGCACGCGCAACATACGCTGCAGGTCTTCCACGTCCAGCCCCAACCGACCGGCAGCCAACCGGTCTATGGTCATCTGGAAATACTGCACGCCTTCATTCTGGCTGGTAAATACATCCTCGCTACCATCCACGGTACGCAACACTTCCGCAATACGTTCTGCCTGCTCACTTAAAACGGCAAGATCGGGGCCGAACAACTTCACCGCGACATCACCACGCACACCGGTGAGCATTTCCGACACACGCATTTCAATAGGCTGCGTAAAGCCATAAGCGATACCCGGGAATTTTTCCAGTTCAATACGGATGGCTTCGATCAGTTCATCCTTGTTGTCCATGCGCCACTCGGATTTTGGCTTGAGCACCATGAAGGCATCCGATTCATTCAGGCCCATGGGGTCCATGCCGATTTCATCAGAGCCAGCCCGGGCAACAATACGCGTTACCTCCGGCACATTTTCAAGAATGGCACGCTGCACACGCAGGTCAAAATCCACCGATTTCTCCAGAGTAATCGAAGGCAGCTTTTCCAGTTGCACAATGATGTCGCCTTCATCCATGGTCGGCATGAAACTCTTACCGATAAACAGCCAGGCCACCGCAGCGGCACCCAGCATAGCCAGCGCTGCAAGCACCGTGACCCGGCTGTGTTTCAGGCACCAGTGCAAGGCAGGCAGATAAGCCGTTTGCAAATTGCGTGGCAACCAGGGCTCTTGATGAGAAACTTTGGTGAGCAAATAAGACGACAACACCGGAATCACGGTCATCGACAGTATCAGCGATGCTGCCAGCGCAAAGACGATGGTCAGTGCCACCGGCCTGAACAACTTGCCCTCCAGCCCCTGCAGGGTCAGCAAGGGCAGGAACACGATAATGATGATGATGATGCCCGATGACACCGGCACCGCCACCTCGCGCACGGCACGGTAAATCACGTGCAGGCGCGGCAAGCGCTTGTCTTTCTGCCATTCGGCCAGATGGGTGGTGACGTTTTCAACCACCACCACCGCGGCATCGACCAGCATACCGATGGCGATGGCAAGACCTCCCAGGCTCATCAGGTTGGCCGACATGCCGAATTGCCGCATCAGAATAAAAGTTACCAGTGCCGACAAGGGCAACACCAATGCAACCACCAGGGATGCCCGCAGATTGCCCAGAAACAGCACCAACAGAATAACGACCAGAACGGTGGCTTCGGCCAGTGCTTTGGCCACCGTTGTAATGGCCCGGTCCACCAGATTACCGCGATTATAAAAAACCCTGACATCGACATCATCGGGCAGTGCAGTCTCTATTTCTTGCAGTTTTTCCCGCACACCTTCCACCACCTGCCGGGCATTGGCCCCGCGCAATCCCAGCACCAGACCCTGCACCGCTTCTGCTTTGCCATTCTCGGTCACAGCGCCGTAACGGGTGATGGCTCCGACACGCACTTCAGCCACATCACCCACACGCACCGGCACACCGTCGCGTTCAGCCACGACAATTTGTCGTACATCGTCCCGGTTTTTGATACGCCCTTCCGAGCGCACCAGCAAGGTTTCTTCACCTTCGTTCAGGCG
>CAZRTG010000047.1:0-20052 GCA_964602895.1 uncultured Wenzhouxiangellaceae bacterium | reverse complement strand
CTTTTTGTTTGGCGTGCTCTGATAATTCATGGATGAATTATTCAGAGCTTCCTTAGGTATTCTGACGCCGCTCAACCAGCATGGCATTGATGCGGCGCACAAAACCTGCCGGATCGGGCAGCACACCCCCTTCGGCCAGCATGGCTTGTTCAAACAACAGTTGTGCCAGCGAATCAAAGCGCTCGGTGTCAAACTCCTCAGTCAGTTGTTTGACCAAAACATGACCAGGATTCAATTCCAGCGCCGGACGAGACTCCGGAACTTCCTGACCCGCCTGACGCAACATCTGCTGCAAATGCAGGGCCATTTCCTGCTCATCCAATACCAGACAGGCGGCAGAGTCAGTCAAACGCTGACTGCTGCGTACTTCGCTTACCTGTTCACCCAGGGTCTCAGCAACCCGTTTCAGTAAATCCTTGTCCAGCGATCCGGCATCTTTGTCATCTGCTGCATCAGCCTTCACGGCAGTCAGATCAATAGCGCCCTTGGCCACCGACTTGAATGGCTTGCCGTCGTACTCATGCAGATACGACATCATCCATTCATCGACACGATCGGACAGCAACAACACTTCAATACCCTTGCGACGAAAAACTTCCAGGTGCGGGCTGTTACGTGCAGCCTTGTCATGCTCGGCAGTGATGTAATAAATGGCATCCTGACCTTCCTTCATGCGCTCCACATAAGAGGGCAAGTCGGTTAAAACCCCGGCCGTCTCGTCGTGGGTGGAAGCCAGTCGCAGCAGCTTGAGAATGCGCTCACGGTTGGCCATGTCTTCGACCACGCCTTCCTTGATCACCATCCCGAATTCTTTCCAGAACGACTTGAATTCCTCCGGCTCGTCTTTCGCCAGTCGATCCAGCATATCCAGGCTGCGGCGAATCACTGCAGCGCGGATTTTGTTCAGCAACTCGTTTTCCTGTAGTAATTCGCGGGAAACATTCAGTGGCAGATCCTGGGAATCGACCACACCTCGAACAAAGCGCAAATACTGCGGCAACACGGATTGTGCTGCGTCCATGATGAAAACGCGATTGACGTACAGCTTCAGCCCTTGCCGTTCATCACGCTGCAGCATCAGGTCCATGGGCGCTTTACGCGGGATGTACAGCAAAGTGGTGTAATTCTGCGTCCCTTCTACTTTGTTGTGTGACCAGCAGCGGGCATCGTCGCTGTCATGCGAAACATGCTTGTAATAAGCCTGATATTCCTCGTCACTGATTTCGGCTTTGGGTCGTGCCCACAAAGCCGTGGCTTTATTGACCTGTTGCCACTCGGTTTCTGTTTCGCCTTCCTTGTTCTGTTTGCTGATCAGCAAACGGATGGGAAAAGCGATGTGATCCGAGTAACGCCCAACCAGCGAGCGCAAGGTCCATTCCTGCAGGAATTCCTTCTCGGCCTCCTTGAGGTGCAGGATGACTGAAGTACCGCTGTGTTCCAACGTGGTGGGCTCAATTGAGAATTCACCACCTCCATCCGAATCCCAACGCACGCCCTGTTCGGGCTCGCTACCTGCTTTGCGGGTCAGCAGCGTCACCGAATCTGCCACGATGAATGCCGAGTAGAAACCCACCCCGAATTGACCAATCAACTGAGAAGCAGATTTTTCCTGTTCACCCATTTGCTCCAGAAACTTGCGGGTTCCTGAGTGGGCGATGGTGCCGATATTTTCCATGACCTCGTCAAAGGTCATACCGATACCGTTGTCACGCAGTGTCAATGTACCGGCCTCTTTGTCGGCCTCGATTTCGACCTGCAGTTCGCCTTGCCCGGGCAACAGATCCTTATCCTGCAGCGCGGCAAATCGGAGACGATCCAACGCGTCGGAGGCATTGGATATCAATTCACGCAGGAAAATTTCCTTGTTTGAATACAACGAATGAATCATGAGTTGCAGTACCTGGCGGGTTTCCGCCTGGAATGCATGAATTTGCGGTGTAGCGGCCTTTGATGATTTCCTGGCCTTGGAAGGTGTTTTGCTCATAGCGTGCATTACCAATCAGTAAGTGATGCACCCGAAATGAGGCTTTTCTACGCAGGTTTCAAGCGAATGGCTTTAATAAGGCTGAAATCGTCCGGATTGACTTTCTCAGCTATCTGACGGACACACAAAAAAACCCGCCAAAAGGCGGGCTTTTCCGAAAGGTATTGCTCACTTGAGCTTTTCTTTGATTCTTGCTGCCTTGCCTTCGAGATCGCGCAGGTAGTACAGCTTGGCGCGACGTACTGCGCCACGGCGCTTTACCGTGATGGCGTCGATCAGCGGGCTGTAGGTCTGGAACACACGCTCTACGCCGGTACCGTGAGAGATTTTACGCACCGTGAAGGCAGAGTTCAGGCCACGATTGGTGACGGCAATGACAACGCCTTCGAAGGCCTGTAAACGCTCACGTGCACCTTCTTTTACCTTAACGCTGACAATGACCGTATCGCCAGGAGCGAACTCGGGTATTTCGCGGGTCATTTGTTCCGCGTTGATTTGATCAATGATATTGCTCATGTTCGCTTTCCTCAAAATTCAACTGGCTTGTTTTACCAGTCACTAATCCAAAAATCCGTATGCAGTCTTTATTGCTCAACTTTGTTCAGCCAGGAACTCGGCTATCAGAACCTTGTCCTCTTTGCCCAGTTCAAGCCGCTGCAGCAAATCCGGGCGGCGCAACCGGGTTCTTCCCAGCGATTGCTTTCTGCGCCAGTGGGCAATGGCCTGATGGTCTCCCGACAACAATACCGCGGGTACTTCCATCCCATCCACCGATTCAGGGCGCGTGTAGTGTGGACAATCCAACAGCCCATCACAGAACGAATCCTGTGCTGCGGAAAGCTCATCACCCAAAACACCGGGTAGCAATCTGACCACTGCGTCTATCATTACCGCGGCAGCCAACTCGCCACCGCTGAGGACGTAATCGCCGATCGACCACTCCTCGTCAATTTCACTTTCGATCAGGCGCTCGTCAATGCCCTCGTATCGACCACAAACCAATATCAGGTCGCTACGCCCTGCCAGTGACTGAATCACGCCCTGGTCCAGCTTTTTGCCTTGCGGGCTCAACAGGCTGACTCTGGGTCTGCCCTGCATATTGTGGCCCTGCTCTCTACCTGCTTTGACAGCCTCTCGAGCATGCCGAATGGAGGAGCGTAAAGGCTCGACTGCCATCACCATGCCAGGACCACCACCGTAAGGACGGTCGTCCACGCTGCGATGTTTATCCTGGGCGAAATCGCGCGGATTCAACGTCTGCAAATCAACCACCCGTTGCCGAATGGCTCTGCCGGTCACCCCCAAATCAACCAGGGGTAAAAATTCGTCCGGGAACAGCGTAATGACCTGAATTTTCATGCTCAGAATTCAGCGTCCCAGTCCACTGTGACCACACCCTGATCCAGATCTACCTGGCTGACATAAAGACCCATTACAAACGGTATCAATCGATCCCGCTCGCCGCGTACCACCATAACGTCATTTGCACCTGTAGCCAGCATTTCGCGAATGCGACCCAGGGCACTTCCATCCTGGTTCAATACTTCCAGTCCTACCAGATCTGCCCAGTAGAACTCGCTGTCCTGCAATGGCGGCAAACTGTCTCTGGCCACTGCAATTTTTTGTCCTGCCAAGGCCTCGGCTTCTTCGCGGTTGCTGACGCCTTTCAAACGGGCCAGCAGGTATTTGCCGCTGGCTTTGCCTTCCAACACGGTCGTTGCCGATTCTGCATCCCCCAGCAACCAGGGCTGGTAATCGAATATGGCATCTCTCGGATCGGTAAAGGAATGGATTTTCACCCAGCCCTTGACACCATGAACACTTGCCACATGGCCAAGTAATACCCGCTCGACCGGACTGGCGTCGCTTTGATTCACGTCGCCTGTTTAAGTGTTCAGGCAGTTGTCAGTGCGCGTGCCTGGCTGACCAGTGATTTGACGCGATCACTCATCTGTGCGCCTTCACCGTGCCAGTATTCGACCCGGTCCAGATCAACACGCAAACGTTCTTCCTGTCCGCGAGCCCGGGGATTAAAAAACCCCAGCCGTTCAATCTTACGGCCATCTCTGGCTTTGCGGCTGTCAGTGACAACGATGTAATAGAACGGGCTTTTTTTGGCGCCGCCCCTGGATAATCTGATTTTTACCATTGCTAAAAGCCCAATTCAAAAATTCTGTTTTGATCCACTCCACCGAACAGGAAAGAGCAGATCGTCTCGGTTGCCTGGTCCCTGATTGAGATTTTATTCAAATCCCCGGCCTTTTCAGTCGGCCTTTTCAGTCGATACTAATTACGGCAGGCACAGGAAAAACCTGAACCTTGGATTCAGCAAGCCGGCCATTCTACCGCCTTGCGCGGGGAAATGGAACTGCAAATTTGACGAAATAACAAGGAGTCAGATCAGGCCATCCTGCCACGGACCCGTGATGGCTATACTCAATCCGGGTTTGTAGATATTGCAGAACAGCCACTGCCCATCTTTTGAAAACGTAACGCCAGCCCATTCACTGTTGAGTAGGGTGCGAGACAAATCAAACCCCGAATGATGGCCGGATATACGTGGATTGATTTGACAAAACCGGAACAATTGTCCCTGAGCTGTCAAACCAAACAGGCTTTGAGCTCTGGTTTCGGACGTAATTCGGTCTTCACAGATCACCAGACTGCCCCTTGGGCTGACGGTGATGTTGTCCGGGCCTGAAAGTGTGTCGTGGCCGGGAGAATCGAGAATCAGACGCAAAGTTTGGGTAGTCGGGTCGTATTCGAATACGCGTCCGGCATTGGCCTTGCCACCTGCTTTGGCGGTGAAATAAATCCGTGTCTCTTGAGCAAAATTGTCCGCAATGCAGCCCTCCAGAGATGCAAATGCCGAGCCGCCCGCAGCAATGCCGCGTCGTACTACCGCGTCTCCTTCGCCATTTTTCGGATTGATGCCCTGTTGTGGATCTTCGATATCAACCCAGCTCACTTTCCAGGGTATGCCTGACTGGTAAATTTTTCGCATATCCCAGCCATCTTCTACACGCATCATTTGCAATTTGCCGCCAGTACTCAGTTTGCCTTCAGTTGCAGACAAAAAACGGTAAAAGCCGGCGGCTGGCGCTGTGTCCTCGGTCAGATAGGCAATGCCGGTGTTTCGATCAAAGGCCACTGCCTCGTGATAGAACTGCCCCATATCCCGGATCGGCTCCGGATGCCTGATGCCCGCAGCGTCTACCTCAAACACAAAGCCATGCTCCTGCCGGGCATTTTCCAGCCTCCATGAAGCCTGCCGTGGCGTCGGCCCGTGCTTTTTTGCTGTGGGCGACCAGGGCGCCTCCTCACACGACAGCCAGGTACCCCAGGGCGTAACGCCACCTGCACAATTATTCAGTGTGCCACTGAGGCTGACCCGGGCATCAACCAGTGCTTCTTTTTGTGTGTCAAACACCAGGTTGGTGGTTCCGCCACCGGTCACATCATAAGAAAATTCAGCCGACCCTATGGCCTCGGATGAGCCACGTAATTCGTGGTTTCGTACCAGAGTTACCATGGATCCACTTTGGCCGATAACACCCATGCCATCGGTGCTTGCCGGTACCAGCAGACCATCATCCATCTGTGTACCGGCCCATGAAAAAGTGTGGTACCGAAAACCTTCGGGTAATTTCAGTAGCGCCAGTCCCGTTGTCTCATCCTTGACGGTTTGCAGTTTCCCCAAAGGCTCAGGCAACACAACCTGTCCCTGGTTATCGTGCCGGCGTAACCAGGCAGTCAAACCCAAAGTAACGACACCAGCTCCCAGCAAGCTGGCCTGAAGGAAGTGACGCTTTGACTTATCCATTGATCTTCAAGTTCAGAATGGTGGTTTCCTGCCGCCACCCCCGGGCTTCATGCCGGGAGGCAATTGGCTCTGAAGGCGATTGAGTTGTTTCATCATTTTTCCCATTCCGCCACCGCTCATCTTTTTCATCATTTTTTGCATCTGAGCATGCTGTTTCAGCAGTCGATTGATGGCCTGTACCTGCAAACCGGAACCCTGGGCAATGCGTTTCTTGCGCGACCCTCGAATGATGTCGGGAAACTGGCGCTCCTGCGGCGTCATGGAGTTGATCAAGGCGATCATGTGACGGGTACTTTTGTCATCGACCTGGGCTTTCATGGGCGCAGGTATCTGCCCTATACCGGGCAGCTTATCCATCAGGTTGCTGATGCCTCCCATATTCATCATCTGTTCCAACTGGCTGCGAAAGTCCGCCAGGTCGAAACCCCGGCCTTTGCGCATCTTGTTGACCAGCTTTTGGGCTTTTTCCTGGTCAACTTTCTTCTGCACGTCTTCGACCAGGCTGAGAACATCACCCATACCCAAAATGCGTGAAGCGATACGGTCCGGATAAAACGGCTGCAGCGCATCGGTTTTCTCGCCTACACCAATAAACTTGATGGGCTTGCCGGTAATTTCACGTACCGAAAGAGCCGCACCGCCTCGGGCATCGCCATCGGCCTTGGTCAGGATCACACCTGTAAGTTCCAGCGCAGCATCGAAGGCCGCAGCCGTATTGGCGGCATCCTGCCCTGTCATGCTGTCGACCACAAACAGGGTTTCGTGAGGTGATACAGCCTGATGAATGCGACGAGCTTCTTCCATCATGGCTTCATCCACATGCAGGCGCCCGGCGGTATCAACCAGCAGCACATCGATCATTTTTTGCCGTGCTGCTTTTAGTGCCGATTTGGCGATTTCGGCTGGATCCTGACTGGTATCCGACGGAAAGAACTCCGCACCCACTTGAGCCGCCAGCGTCTTCAGCTGTTCAATGGCTGCAGGCCGGTAAACATCGCAACTGACCACCATAACCCGCTTGTTCTGGTCATGGATTAACTGCCTGGCCATCTTGGCAGTACTGGTGGTCTTACCCGAGCCCTGCAGGCCGGCTACCATGATGACGACTGGAGCCTGGGCACGCAGGTCCAATTGTTCGTTCCGGGAGCCCATGATGCTGACCAACTCATCATGCACAATCTTGATCAACGCCTGACCGGGCGTGAGGCTTTGCAGAACGTCCTGACCTACCGCCTTGGCACTGATCTCGCGAATAAATTTCTGCACCACCGGCAAGGCGACATCAGCTTCCAGCAAAGCAATACGGACTTCCCGTAATGTTTCACGTATGGCGTCTTCGGTTAGCCGCCCTTTTCCCGATAATCTTTGCAAGCTACTCGAAAGCTTGTCAGTCAATGTTTCAAACATGAGTCTTTCCGCAAGGTAGGAGTCGGGTATTATAGCTGCAGTAACGGAACAGATATTCCCTGTTTGTTGAGTATAAAGAGCGCCGATGTATCATGATCTGAGTTTGCTAACGGCCATGGGCCTGTACTTTTTAGCTACCGTCTTGCTTTATCTATCAATGAGTCGGCAGCTGGGCATATGGCGTCAGGCTGCCATAGCCTGCACCTTTACCGGTGCCGTTTTTCATACTTTGGCTTTTTGGCACCACTGGGGGGGAGGCGAGCAAGCCGATGTCAGCATGCTCAGCCTGATGTCGCTTTGCGCGCTGGTAATTGTCCTGTTGCTCAGCTTTTCCGTTTTGGCGCGCGACAGTTTATTTGATGCCGGGCTGGTTGCCCTGCCTCTGACCATAGTGGTCCTGGCGATTGAATGGCTGATACCGGTTCAAAGTATTCCCCTGGATCACTCGTCGATCGGAACCAGTGTTCATATCATCAGTTCGATCCTGGCTTTCGGATTTCTCAGTATCGCTGGGGTCTATGCCTTGTTTGCGGCCATCATCGACCATTTTCTGCGCTTACATCACCTGAATTCTTTGGTAAGGTCGTTGCCACCTTTGGAAGTGCTTGAACGATTATTGTTCCGCCTGATCGCAACCGGTTTCATTCTATTGACCCTGTCACTGGCAAGCGGGCTGGTGTTTGTTTCAGATCTGTTCGCCCAACACCTCGCGCACAAAACACTGTTATCGATGCTTGCCTGGTTGGTATTTGGCCTGCTGCTGTTTGGCCGGTGGCGCTATGGTTGGAGAGGCAGAAAAGCCGTTCGCCTGTGCCTGGTTGGAATGACCTTGCTGTTGTTGTCCTATTTTGGCAGCAAACTGGTATTGGAGAACCTGTTGGGCCGCAGTTGGCAATTGTAAACTCACTTTCTACAGGTTGCTGTGTTACAGGAATGAAAAAACCTTATTCCAAACGGGCTAGAAAACGGGTTGCCCGTGACTGTTACAATAACCCCCCAATCTATCCAAAAAGCGGATCCAAAAACACTTGAACGATTTACCGCTCAGTACCCTTTACATGATCCTGGGAATACTGCTGGTCTTGTCCGGATTTTTTTCAGGCTCTGAAACCGGGTTGATGGCATTGAATCGCTATCGCATGCGGCATTTGGCCAACAGCGGCCACCGCGGCGCCCGTATGGCCCAGAAACTGTTGCGCAAACCGGACCGTTTGATCGGCATGATTTTGCTGGGAAACAATCTCGTCAACATTCTTGCTGCTGCCATTGCTACCATCATCGGCATTCGACTGTTTGGCAGCAATGGTGTGTGGATCGCCTCCTTGACGCTGACCGTCATCGTGCTGATTTTTGCTGAAGTCACGCCGAAAACAGTTGCTGCCATGAACCCGGAACGCATTGCGTATCTGGCGGCTTACCCATTGTCGCTGTTACTGACTGTGTTTTACCCCTTGGTCTGGCTGATCAATCAGATCACCAATCTGATACTGCGCCCGTTCGGTGTTCGCTCTCGTGCCGAAGTAATAGAGCGGCTCAATCGTGAAGAATTGCGCACCCTGCTACAGGAAGGCGGGCAGATTTCCAATGATCACCAGCGCATGCTGGTCAACATATTGGACCTTGAACACGCGACTGTGGACGATGTCATGATTCCCCGCCAGGACATTGTCGGCATTGACCTTGATGACGACTGGGAATCCATACTGACGCAACTGAGCCAAACCATCTTTACCCGAATGCCGGTATTCCGCGAATCCATTGATGATGTCGAAGGACTGCTGCACATTCGTTCAGTAATCGCCAAATTGACGGAAGGGGGGCTGACTTACGACGACCTGATCCATGCGGTGCGCAGGCCTTATTTCATTCCCGAGGGCACGAATTTGATGCAACAACTGCTTGAATTTCAGTCCCGCGAGTTAAGAATGGGCCTGGTAGTCGATGAATATGGCGACATCCAGGGCATGGTCACTCTGGATGACATCCTGGAAGTCATTGTCGGGGAGTACACTTCAGAAGGTCGCGAACGGTCACGCAATATCCGCTTGTTGGACGACAACACCTATCTGGTTGATGGTGCGACCAGCATCCGCATGCTCAATCGTCGCATGAACTGGGATTTGCCCGAAGATGAAGCCAACACCATCAATGGCTTGTTGCTGGAAGAACTGGAGGCCATTCCTTCAGGTAAGACCTGTGTGCGGATTGGCAATCAAATCATGACCATTGTAGAAATCAGTGATAATGTTATTTCCAAAGTACTGATTCGTAACGAAGAAAAGGCCTAAGTTCATGTGTAAGCCCACTCTTCTCGCCAACCTGTAGATCAGCAACGCTCCATTTCGGCTATCGCGCTGATTGCGTCTGCCACGGTACGGACTGCGGTTATGTTCATACCATCAAAGCCTTGTTTGGGCTTGTTGGCAAATGGAATGATCACTTGCCTGTAGCCGTGACTGGCGGCTGCTTTCAAACGTTCTTGCCCATCGGCCACCGGCCGAATTTCTCCGGATAATCCCACTTCTCCGAAGCAGACCAGTGACAGCGGCAAGGGCCTGTCCCTGAAGCTGGAGCTCAATGCCAACATCATGGGCAAATCTGCACCCGTTTCGCTGATCCGTATTCCGCCCACCACATTGATGAACACATCCTGATCCGCCAGCATGAGGCCGCCGTGGCGATGCAGAACGGCCAACATCATGGCCAGACGATTTTGCTCCAGGCCCAAAGAGACCCGCCGTGGATTGGCCAAATGACTCTGCGCCACCAGCGCCTGTACCTCGATCAGGATGGGCCTTGTGCCTTCACGCACTATGGTAATGATGCTGCCGGGAACGGGCTTGCTGTGGCCTGAGAGAAAAATGGCCGAAGGATTGCTTACTTCCTTCAGGCCTTTTCCGGTCATGGCAAACATACCCAGTTCATTGACTGCACCAAATCGGTTCTTGATCGCACGGATAACGCGGTAACGGCTGCTGCCGTCCGATTCAAAGTACAGCACGGCGTCCACCATGTGCTCAAGAACGCGTGGACCCGCCAAAGAGCCTTCTTTGGTCACATGCCCCACCAGCACCACTGCACAATTCTGTTCTTTGGCCCAACGCACCAACCGGGCGGCTGACTCCCGGACCTGACTCACTGAGCCTGGCGCAGACTGGATATCACCGGAATAGACCGTTTGAATGGAATCCACGATCAGCAAGCCTGGCTTTTCCCTGGCAGAGGCTGCCAGTATCCGGTCAATTTCGGTTTCTGCCAGGCAGCGAATGCCTTTCAGTTCCAGGCCCAATCGACGCGCACGCATGCTGACCTGGTCCAGCGACTCTTCGCCGGTCACATACAAACTTGAAAGCCGACCAGCCAAGGCTGAGGTCAATTGCAATAACAAGGTTGATTTGCCGATACCGGGATCACCACCCAGCAGCAACACCGAACCGGGTACCAGTCCGCCCCCCAATACGCGATCAAATTCGGAGATATTGACCTTGATTCGTTGCTGATCGCTCTCGGCCAGGCTCGCCAGATCATGTACCTGGTTTTCTGTCTGGCCAGAAAAGCCCGTATAACGACGGGGGCTTATTACAGCCACCGGCTCCTCACTGATGCTGTTCCAGGCTTGGCATTCCGGGCACTGACCCGCCCACTTACCCAGCAGGGCTCCGCATTCTTCACACTGAAAAGTATTTTTGGGTTTGGCCATGGTTGTCCCTTGAATTGAATCGGCAGGTGCAGACTTTTAACAGATCGAGACCATGACCTCCAGCCCAAGACGCAGGTCAGGTGTTTTCTTACAATAGCAGTTGAGCAACAGCTCAACAGGCGAGAAAGCAGCATATGAACAGAGTGGAAGACCAACAATTGATTGGCGAAGCGCCCGCGTTTCAGGAAATCCTCGAACGTGTGTCCAGGGTGGCACAACTCAATCGCCCGGTGATTGTCATTGGCGAACGCGGTACCGGCAAAGAACTGATTGCGGCTCGTATTCACTACCTCTCGCCCCGATGGGACAAACCCTATGTCAAACTCAATTGTGCTGCACTGACCGATTCACTGCTGGAAAGTGAATTGTTTGGCCACGAGGCAGGTTCGTTCACAGGTGCCATAAAACGGCGATTGGGCCGATTTGAACAGGCCCATCAAGGCAGCATCTTTCTGGACGAATTGGCGAACACATCGGATCGTGTACAGGAAAAAATTCTGCGGGTGATCGAATACGGCGAACTGGAGCGTGTGGGTGGAAGCGAAACCATCCGTTGCGATGTGCGTATCATCGGCGCCACCAACGAAGACTTGCCTGCATTGACCGAAACCGGCAAGTTTCGGGCCGACTTACTGGATCGACTGGCCTTTGATGTGATCACCCTCCCGCCCTTGCGCGAACGCCAGGAAGATATTTTGCCCATGGCAGAGCATTTTGCAGTCAAGATGTGCGGTGAATTGGGCCTGTCAGTATTTTCGGGCTTTTCCCGTGACGCAAAAAATGAGCTGTTGAGCTACCCCTGGCCGGGCAATATACGCGAGCTGAAAAATGTCATTGAGCGTGCTGTTTACACTTCGCCAGGCGAGTCCAGGGCTATAGAATCCATTGTATTTGACCCTTTTGATTCTCCCTGGCGGCCATATCAACCATCGACCGGGGCCATAGAATCCGCAAGCCAGCCGCTACCGGAACAGCCCTATGACTTCAAAGAGCATGTTCAGGGGTTTGAAATTGCATTGTTGCAGGATGCACTGAAACGATCGCGCTTCAATCAGAAGAAAACTGCAGAATTCCTGGGCATGACCTACCATCAACTACGCGGATATTTGCGAAAATACGATCTGACGGACGGTACAAACAGCGATGATGAGCAGCAGGCTTCATCAGCTTAAGAAAACTCTGGTTTATTCAGAGCGTCCTTGGCACATGGATGTGCCAACATTTTCAATGATTGTAAATCATTGAAAATGAAGCCAAACAAAAACCACGCTTTTTGTTTGGCGTGCTCTGAGAATTCATGGATGAATTATTCAGAGCGTCCTTAAATAATGACGGCTTTGACTCGGGCAGTAACACCACAAATCAATTCATAGGGAATTGCATTGGCCCACAGCGCCACTTCTTCCAACGGCAGACCTGCACCCCACAATGTCACCCTGTCGCCCACCCGGACATTTTCCAGGCCACTCAAGTCGATGGTAATCATGTCCATGGACACCCGCCCCACCAGGCTCGCCCGTTGACCATTGACCAATACCGGTGTGCCATTTCGCGCCTGCCTGGGATAACCATCGCCATAACCGATGGCGGCAACTCCTACCAGCATGTCCTGTGGGCAACTATAGGCTGCTCCATAACCTATGGATTCCCCTTTACCTACCCGATTGATGGCAATCAGGTCACAGACCAAATTCATGGCGGGTTGCAAACCAATATCTTTTGCAGAACGATCGGTGCAGGGGGAGACGCCATACAACATGATGCCAGGCCTGACATAATCCCGATGGCTGTCCGGATAGTTCAAAATGGCCGCTGAATTGGCCAGGGATATTTCACCCTTCAGGCTGGATACAGACTCGTCAAAAATTCGAATCTGCCTGTTGGTCATGGGGTTCTGGCGGTCATCAGCACAAGCAAAATGTGACATTAATATGATGGGGTGACCATTGCTGTGCTGTTGCAACTGGCCATAAATTCCGGCTGCATTTTGAGGTGGAAACCCCAGTCTGTGCATACCGCTGTCAATTTTTAGCCATAACGCGGTGGGCACATCAGCGTGACGTCGAGCCAGTAATTGCAGTTGGTTTTCGTGATGTATGACCATTTCGGCTCCCATGGCCACTGCATCATCAAACTCTTCTGCATTCGACGGACCCTCGAGTAACAGCAAACGACCTTTCCAACCCTCATTGCGGCAACTGAATCCCTCGCCTGTTGTTGCGACCGCCAATACCTCTGCACCGCCCAAAGCCTTACAAGCCCGCGAAAGCCCATGCCCATAGGCATCAGCTTTAACAACACACACGATACGGCTAGTGCCAACCAGGCGCCTGACCACGGAAAGGTTATGTCGAATGGCAGCCAGATCAATCTGGGCAATGGTGTTTCGGCTCATGAGTCAATTTTACTCAAGGGCTGCCCACAGATCATGGCAATCTTCTGATCAAATGAAACCGTTAACATGCTTTGACCCCGGTTTACCCAGGGTGATACAGATACAGGACGCAGTTACGGGAGAATCAATAATCTCCATGATCTGCATAGAAGGTTTCTGGTGCATAGTTCATGAACCTTAACCAGCGTCCCTGAAAAGTAAGAGGAACATCGCCGGTTTCACCATTGCGGTGTTTACCAATGATGATTTCAGCCTTGCCTTTCTCGGCAGTGTCCTTGTGATATACCTCATCGCGATAGATAAACATGATGAGATCAGCGTCTTGCTCAATAGAACCTGACTCACGCAGATCCGCCATCACCGGTCGCTTGTTTGGCCTTTGTTCCAAAGAGCGGTTCAGCTGGGAAAGAGCCACAACAGGCACATTCAGTTCCTTGGCAACCGCTTTCAGGGAGCGTGAAATCTCGGCAATTTCCGTTGCACGGTTTTCACGGTTCCCTGGAATGGCCATCAATTGCATATAGTCAATGATGATCAAACCAATATCGTGTTCGCGTTTGAGCCTACGCGCTCGAGCTCTCAGTTCCGCCGGCGACAACGCCGGGGTTTCATCAATAAAGATTTTACTTTTGTGCAGCAGCGTCATGGCAGAGGTCAGTTTTGGCCAGTCCAGATCTGCCAGGTTACCGGTGCGCAGACGGCCTTGCTCAATTTGGCCCAAAGACGAAAATAAACGCATCACCAGTTGTAGCGAAGACATCTCCATACTGAATATCGCTACCGGTACGCCATTTTTGATTGCAGCGTGTTCTGCAAAATTCATCGCCAGAGTCGTCTTGCCCATGGATGGGCGGCCTGCGACGATGATTAAATCCGATGGCTGCAAACCGGCAGTCAACCGGTCAAGGTCCTTGAACCCTGTTGATACACCGGTAATTTCACCATCAAACTGGTGCAATTCCTGGATCCGGTCCATGGCCGGTTTGATCATATCCTGAATGGAGATAAAACCGGATTTATTGCGGGCACCCTGATCGGCAATTGCAAACACCGCTCGTTCGGCCTCTTCCAACAGTTCCTGGCTATCTCTACCGTCCGAGCTGTAGGCAGAACCGGTAATCATGCTGCCAGCGTCTATCAACTGGCGCAGTACCGACTTCTCACGCACGATCTCTGCATAAGCACTGATGTTGGCTGCACTGGGTGTGGAACTGGCCAAATAACTGATGTATGCACCCCCATCGATGCGTTCAGCCAGGCCGTGGGTTTCGAACCATTCAGTAACAGTGAGTGCATCACACGGCTTGGTTTGGTCACTAAGCTCGTGTACGGCGCGAAAAATCAAGCGATGATCTTCACGATAAAAATCTGCTTCAAGCAGAATGTCAGCTATTTGCTCCCATGCCCTGGGGGCCAACAACAAACCGCCAAGTACGGCTTGTTCCGCCTCAATCGAATGGGGTGGAACCTTGAGTTTCTCAATTGATGCAGTTTTGGGTACGGCCATTTGATCCAGTATAGCGGATGAAAAAAACTGCAATCCAGCCCAAGCCAGATTGCAGTTCAGAGGATAGGAGTTGTCGCTTCATGGCGCAAGCGCCTGATCATGCATGGCCCGTTATTCGGGGATTACGACCACTTTGATCACTGTGTCGATGTCAGCATGGAGCTGTAATTGCACATCAAACTCACCGACGAGACGCAATGGCCCGTCAGGCTGAAGCACTTCGCGTTTGCTCACTTCATGACCCAACGCAACCAGGGCATCTGCAATCTCGCGCGGTCCGATAGAGCCATATAACTTGCCTTCATCGCTTGCGATCGCTTTGATGGTAACCACCAGATCCTGCATTGCCGTGGCCCTGCCGCCTGCTGCCGCCAAACGATCTTTGGCAGCTTTTTCAAGTTCGGCTCGCATGGCTTCGAAACGCTCGACATTGGCCGCTGTTGCTCTTACCGCTTTGCCTTGTGGCACAAGGTAGTTTCTTCCAAACCCGGCTTTTACATTGACTTTCTCGCCAAGGTCTCCAAGATTCTGGACTTTCTCAAGTAATATCAATTCCATTACATTTCTCCCGAATGCCGCGGCATCCGATCAATGGTTATCCGTGTACGGCAACAGGGCAAGAAAACGTGCCCGCTTAATGGCCATGGCCAACTGCCGCTGATATCTTGCTTTGGTACCAGTAATGCGGCTGGGTACGATCTTGCCTGATTCACCCACATACTGTTTCAAGGTATTGATATCTTTGTAGTCAATTTCGGTTACGCCTTCAGCGGTGAACCGGCAAAACTTTCTGCGTCTGAAATGTCTCGACATTTGAAATTCTCCTGTTAGCGCTTATGCATCAGCGCCGGTACGGGTGGATTGGCTGGATGCGGAACGCTCATCTTCGTCGTCATCGAGATCGTCATCATCCAGGTCATCGTCGTCCAGATCATCGTCGTCATCATCCAGATCATCGTCATCATCGTCGTCATCGTCGTCATCCAGGCCATCGCCGTCATGATGTCGACGTTTCGGGCGATCCCGTCCGGCTTTATCCTTGTCTTCTTTGGCTTTCATCATCAAGGATTGTTCAACAACTGCGGATTGACGGCGTATGGTCAGATGCCTTAGTACCGCATCATTGAAACGGAATGCATCTTCGAGCTCAGCCAATGTCTCGGCATCACACTCGATATTCATCAGAATATAGTGGGCTTTGTGTAATTTGACGATGGGAAAGGCCAACTGCCGACGGCCCCAATCTTCCAGACGATGTATTTTGCCGTCTTTGCTTTCAATCAGGTTCCGGTAACGCTCAAGCATGGCCGGTACCTGTTCACTCTGGTCAGGGTGGACCAGAAAACAGATTTCATAATGTCTCATTGCTGTTCCTCAAGGATTATCGGGTTTATTTACCCGTTAAGCTTCCTCTTCCCAACCAGGAAATTCTTCTTTTGATCAGGATAAAGTGAAGCAAGGATTTGTTTGCCCGAAGACAAAGCCGACGAAGTATAGCAGTGGGTTGGTTACCGGTAAAGCAGACATCGCCTGATATGGGGGAAAGCGTCAAGTAATATGCCAGCAACGATTCCGCGGCCGGAATGATTATTTAACCGTAAAACTTTCTCCGCAACCACACTCTTCTGTGACGTTTGGGTTTTCAAAGCGGAATGTGTGACTTAATCCATCGGAAACAAAGTCGATCTTTGTGCCCTCCAGAAATCCCAGGTTTTCCCTGGCAACAAATATCTTCACACCCTGATCTTCAAACTCGATATCATCCTGGCCGGGCGATAATTCCAGGCCAACCGTGTAAGCCCAGCCCGAACAGCCGGTCCGTTTGACACCCAGTCGCAGGCCCTGCCCGCCTTCTTGCTGCAGAAACTGTTGGACTCTGTCAACTGCTTTTTGAGTCAGTGTAATTGCCATAATATTTAAAAACCTATCATCTAAATGCCCCGAATTACCTACAGGGCTGTGCTCAAAGGGGCTGGTGCTTTATTATTTGGGGCTTCCCGCAACCAGATCAACTATAAAATGTCGAATATCACTATCAAGGCAGCACTCATAGATCAGGCTGCCATTGGGTCTATTGTCACAATAAAAGGCTGGATTCGCACCAAGCGTGATTCAAAGGCCGGAATATCGTTTTTGAACGTTCATGATGGCTCATGTTTTCACCCACTTCAGGTCGTTGCTCCCGCAATATTGGAAAATTACGAGTCTGAAGTTCTCAAATTGACAACAGGTTGTTCCGTTATTTGTACCGGGACTCTAGTTGAATCAGCCGGACGAGGCCAGTCGGTTGAGATTCAAGCCAGTGTTGTGGAAGTCATTGGCTGGGTTGAGGATCCGGATACCTATCCTATTCAGCCCAAGAAGCATTCATTCGAGTTTCTTCGTGAGGTGGCTCATTTGCGACCGCGCACCAATACCTTTGGTGCCGTTACGCGAGTGAGAAATGCTGCTGCCTATGCCATACACAGCTATTTCAATGAACACGGCTATTGCTGGATCAACACCCCGATTATTACCACGTCAGATGCGGAAGGTGCCGGAGAAATGTTTCGGGTCAGCACGCTGGATCTGGAAAACCTGCCCCGAAATGCACAGGGCCATGTCGATTTTGAAAAAGATTTTTTTGGTCGAGAGGCTTTTCTGACTGTCTCGGGGCAATTGAACGTCGAAGGTTATTGCCTGGCAATGAGTAAAGTCTACACTTTTGGCCCTACTTTTCGGGCAGAAAACTCCAACACCGCGAGACATTTGGCAGAGTTCTGGATGGTTGAGCCAGAAATTGCATTTGCCGACCTTGATGATCTTGCCGATCTCTCTGAGGATTTTCTCAAGTACGTTTTTCAAGCTGTGTTGCGTGATTGCAAAGACGACATGACTTTCTTTGCCGAACAGATTGAACCGCAGGCCATCAGTCGTCTTGAAAGCATCATCGACACGCCTTTTATACGCATGGATTATGCAGAAGCAATTAAAATTTTGCAGGATTCCGGACATAAATTTGAATTCATACCCGAGTGGGGACTGGATCTGCACACCGAGCACGAGCGATACCTGACTGAAAAACACTTTGGCTCACCCGTGATCATCAAGAATTATCCAGCTGAAATAAAAGCATTTTACATGCGACTCAATAAGGGAGGAAAAACGGTAGCTGCCATGGACGTTCTCGCACCCGGTATTGGTGAAATCATTGGTGGTTCACAGCGTGAAGAACGTTTGGATGTATTGCGTCAACGTTTAAAAGATATGGGACATGAACCGGAGTCCTATGATTGGTATCTGGATCTTCGTCGTTACGGTAGCGTGCCTCATGCGGGCTTTGGCCTGGGCTTTGAACGACTGATCAACTACATCACCGGGCTACCCAATATTCGTGACGCCATCCCCTACCCCCGAGTCCCAGGCAACGCTGAATTCTAAGGAAGCTCTGATTTATTCAGATGTTTCCCTGAATTCCTTCACCATGGAAATATCTGTGTGGTTTTGAAATACCACATAGACACCTGGTTTTTCTACCCTGAGACAGAAAAAAGCCGCAACAGAGTTTGCGGCTTTATCATTTCAACATAATTATCAAGAGCCGGAAATAAAAACGGCCAGGAACATCATCCATGTTGTCCCTGGCCGTTCTGCGGACGTCTCGCCACCCGCAAAGTGCATCCATGCCTCACAAGGATCTGCAATTCCATTGCTTTTGGAGCCGAACATCCATGCCCTTTCCAACCCTGTGGAATACACTATAGCCAATTTTGTCTATAGACGCAAGTGTCTAAATACAAAATAGTCTAAATGCAATATTGTCTATAGACATTAACGTCTATTTATCGTATATTTGGTTGCATGTACTACTTGCTGCATCATTCCACCGGAACCCTCATGCTCAATGCGCGTGATAAGGAAGCTGTTCTGGTTTGGTCAGAAAGGCAACTGGGCGACTTAGCCAAAAGAGTTGCTGTAGTAGAGTTGGACCATGAGATCGCTCCGGATTGGGTGGAAAAATCCGGTACGGGAGTTCAGCCGGCAGGATGCGAAGCTTTTTTTAGTGTTATGGCTGATTCCATTCAACGAGTTGCGGGTTCTGAAAGTGTTGAATTGATTTGTCTGGACAGATTCCAGGCACAAGTACTAACCAGCCGTAAGTCAACTGTACATTAAAGGCCAATAGCTCGTTACAGGGTTGGCTGGAATTGGATTCAAGGATGAAACCGAAGCTCACTACCATTTGCCAGGGCTTCTGAAGATGGAATTTCTTAAGAGATAACAGGAAGTTATCTCTGTTTTATAACAAGGAAGAAATGTGGCTGTCTGGATGATGGCCAATAGGACAAGGAAAGTCCCAAGCGCATATTGGCAACGGCCAATAAGCTCTGCGACTGGTGTTCACACGGATTGTGGGCACCTGTTTTTTTAACCAATGGTTTCAACCGGAGAACGTGTTGTTTAAGTTGCTGTTGTTTGGCTACCGAAACACAGTCAGTGACTGTTTAAATGATTCTGGCAAGCTATTGATTTTTCGGCCTTACTTACGTAACATTTTAGATTCTTCACTTGTATCCCGTTCGAGGGCACGAACGGGTAATGTTCGCGACACGGATTTCAATAAGAACAAGCATCGGTTTTCAGGAGACTGAATTGTGCCGGGAGCTGTCGTGCAAAATAACGACCGTTTACCAGACGACTCCAAGTCGATAGCCCACTTTCTAAGTAGGGTATTTCGCAAGGTCGTGCGCCTGGTTATTGGCACCGTGTCACTACCGGCTCTGGTAGACATTCTTAAAGCAATCTATGTTGAAGAAGCTGAAAGAAAGCTGATTCGTGAAGGCTCTAAGCCGACAAAAAGCGCACTTGCCTTGATGACGGGGCTTGATACTCGCGTAGTTTCCCAAGTACTGGAACAGAATTTGGATTCTACTATTCAAAACCAGAACGTGAATCCAGAAAATGCTCTAATAGACATGTGGTCAAGCGACCCTTACTTTCAAAATCCTGAAACCGGACAACCAGCGCTTCTTCCAGTAGCGGGAAAAGGTAAAACTTTTCAGGGATTGGTCCTAAGATCAATAGGCAGGAATATTACTGTCAAGACCGTTATGGATAGGTTGTTAAGTTCGGGCACAGTCAGGATTGTTGATACTGGGACAGAGACTGTGGAATTAGTTTCACAAATTTTCCTCCCATTGACGGATAGAAGATCGAAATTGACGGAGTTGGCATTGATTGAGGCTTCAAGAATCCT
>CAZRTG010000046.1:0-21215 GCA_964602895.1 uncultured Wenzhouxiangellaceae bacterium | reverse complement strand
ACTAGAAACCTGTCTTCATGCCGGGTGCGGGTCGCAGCAATTTGAAGCTGCTGAAACCCATATCGATCAGGGGCTGGAGCTCAAAATCAATCATTCCCAGAATTTCGCGCTCTTTGATGGACTGTGAACAGCGGAATTTCTGGTTCGGGTCGCCTTTGTTTATTTTTGACACAGACACGTAACAGGTTTTGGCCGGGCAGGTAAACGCACAGCCGGCATTGGCAAACAGGGTGATGCGGTGCTTTTCTTCAATGGATTCCAAAAATTCCGAGTCTTCATTGGAACTCATCGGCAGGACAATTTCATCATAGATCTTCAGGGCCTTTTGCAGCTTTTTCGGATTATCGATGTTCTTGATTACACTGGCATCAATCCGGTAATCGGGAAATTCAGCCCGTATCCATTTGGCCAGATCGTCATTGGTTACGATCACCGAGTTGGGTGCCATGTGATATTTTTTGAGCAAGGGTTTGGTTTGTTCAAATTCCAACTCTGTAGCATAGTGATTGGTGAGGGGTATGCGTATGCCGATCTCGGCATTGTTCAGCTGGGCTACATCCCGGTCAGATAACTCGCGGCCGACAAATTTTCTGCCGCCATAAAGCGTTGTTTGCTCCACGAAGCCAAACACACTGCCGATGCTGCCCAGAGGGATATCGCCAAACTGACGGCGCAGAAACCGGAACATCGGAACATCGGGCAACTTGCTGCGTGCGGAAACCGTGAATACACAATCCGGTTTTTGTCGTGCTGAGGGTGACTTGGGTTGTGCAGAAGAAAACGCCATGGTGGCTGCTCTCCTGATCTCAGTTGTGGACTTTGAAGCAATCAGCTTACCGGCAACGACCGGCCGGGTATTTGCCTCAGATCAATCGAACTCAAACAGCCTTTACACCGGCTGTCCTGTTTTTCTGCCTCCTGTTTTCCTGCGTGCCTGCGAACGGCGGCCTTGCCGGGTTTGGGACTGATTACTTCGCGCAGGCATTTGAAAGTGCTTTGTCAGTTCAGCAAATTCATGTCTGCGATGGGGAATTTCCATAGCCTCAACAAAGTAATCCTGAAAATTGCTTTCGACGGCTGTTTCAACTTTTTCGATACGGCGCACCCGTTGTTCTATCTCTGTCCTGGCCGCTTGGCTTAACAAAGCCAACCGGGCGCCTGTACCGGCTGCATTGCCGGCTGCTGAAACCTGCTGCATGTCGCAATCCGGAATCAATCCCAGCACCATCGCGTACTGCACGTCAATATGGCTGCCAAAGGCACCCGCCAGGCGGATGCGATCAACCTTGTTTATACCCAGGTGTTGCATCATTAAATAAGTCCCGGCGTAGAGTGCTGCCTTGGCCAACTGGATGGCCCGCACGTCTGTTTGGCTTATGGTTACCGGCTGACTGCCGACAGCATCCTGGTACAGGACATAACTGCAGGCCCGGCCCTGACGGCGCACCCGATCACTTCGTTCACAGGCTGCCGGGTCGATCATGCCATCACCCCGAATCACACCGACGAGATACAGGCTTGCGATCGCCTCAATAATGCCGGAACCACAAATACCGCTGATTTCCTGGCCAGCGACCGCTTCAGCAAATCCGGCCTCGTCAGACCAGAGTTCACAGCCAATCACTTTGATTCTGGGCTCAAGCGTCAACGGATCAATGCGTACCCGTTCTATGGCACCCGGGGCCGCGCGTTGGCCACAGGAAATCTGTGCGCCTTCAAAAGCAGGGCCGGTCGGGCTGGAAGCGGCCAGTAAACGCTGGCGGTTACCCACAACAATTTCAGCATTGGTACCTACATCCAGGATCAGGGTAATTTCATCACGATCCCAGGGCGCTTCAGCCAACAACACGGCCGCCATATCTGCTCCCACGTGTCCGGCAATGCAAGGCAGGAAATAAGCATTACTGCAGGGGTGCAGTTCCACTCCCAATACACTGGCTTTCAGCTCTACTTCCTGATTGGTGGCCAAAGCAAAGGGTGCGACCCCCAATGGCGAAGGGTCAATACCCAATACCAGATGATGCATGATGGGATTGCCCACCAGCGTCATTTCAAGCACATCTGCCGGATCGACTGCTGTACGGCGGATCGTTTCAGTTGCCAGATCATTGATCGCTGCCCGAACCACATTGCTCAATTGTGCCGTGCCGGTCGGATTCAACATGGCCCAGGAAACCCGGCTCATCACGTCCTCACCAAAGCGGATTTGCGGGTTCATGCTGCCACCGCTTGCCAACACCTCGCCACTGAGCAAATCACACAGATAGACCGCAATGGTGGTTGAGCCCACATCAACCGCCAGGCCAAAAATCTGTTCATGCAAACCCGGCCACAGCGCAACAATGGTTTTTCCAGCCCGAACGGCAACCGTTATCTGCCACTTGCCCTGGCGCAGGGTGGTTTGCAGCGTTGGCAGTAATAACGGATCGAGATCCAGCCCGGTTAACTGCCAGTCGCGCTGCAAGGCAACCAGCAATTGCTGCAAGTCGCCGTTGGGATGCGCAAGGACGGGTTCTGCAACCTGCACAAAATAAAGCCGAACCACCGGGTCCAGATCCACGTCTCGGACTTCGAATTGCTTTCTGACCAGCGGGTGATGGACCTGGCTGGATGCCGGCACATCGATGCGGATATCACCCAGCACGCGCGACTGGCAGCTCAGGCGATGAGCCGGAACAATACGTTGTTGAGCAAGACCCCGCTTTTCAGGTGCCGATAACTTACTCAGATGATCCAGACAAGACTCCATGCCCTCTTTGCTGAAACTGCCTTCCACCGGCAAAACCTGACAGCGACAGCACAGGGCCCGACCGCCACAGATGGAGTCAATATCGACACCCAATTCACGGGCTGCCTGCAGCACGGTGCTACCGACTGGAAAATACCCACGCCTTCCGGAAGGAGTGAACACCACCAGGGCTTCGGCAGGCTTTGCTGCCAATGCTTCAGATTCGGCTTCGGGCTGCACTTCGGACTCGACACTCACAGGCTTAACTTCGGCTGCGTCTGCTGCTACGACGTTGCCGTTGACCCGCCGTAGCCGGCTCCCGATAGGCATTGATCCAGCGGCCGCATTGTGGATCATGATTCAGCAGCACATCGCCGCCACGTATGGCCTGCAACAGTTCTGCATCCAACGGATTGCTGATGGCTGAAGTCATACCCGCTGCCATCGCCATGGTCATGAAGGTGGCATTCAGGCCGTGACGATTGGGCAAGCCAAAACTGATATTGGAAGCACCACAGGTGGTATTGACCCGCAGTTCTTCGCGCAATCGGCGTATCAGTTGCAATACCTGTACCCCGGCGTCATTAACCGCGCCCACCGGCATCACCAATGGATCAACCACGACATCTGAATGTGGAATACCGTGATCGGCGGCCCGCTGCACGATCTTTTTGGCCACCTCAAAACGTTCATTGATATCCGGCGAAATACCGGAATCGTCATTGCAGATGGCAACCACTGCAGCGCCATGTTTCTTGACCAACGGCAGGATACGTTCCAGGCTTTCTTCTTCGCCGGTGACGGAGTTCAACAAAGCTTTGCCGTCATAGGCTTCGAGGCCTGCTTTCAGGGCTTCGAACACCGACGAGTCTATGGACAAGGGCACATCGGTCAGCGATTGCACCAATCGGATGGCTTGCACCAGCAGGGCGGGCTCATCCGCCAGGGGGATGCCGGCATTGACGTCCAACACCTGTGCTCCCGCTTCAACCTGTGCCACGGCATCGGCTTCCACCCGACTGAAGTCACCGGCGCGCATTTCCTCTGCCAGCAGCTTTCGACCGGTTGGATTGATGCGCTCGCCAATAATCACAAATGGCTGATCAAAGCCGATGATGACTTCTTTTTGGGCGGAACAAATAAGGGTTCTGGTCATGGTTCTTGGGCCTTCGTTAATCTGTCGTTATTTGGCTTGTGTTGGTGCAGCGCAATGGGAATGCCCTGTATCACCACTCCTCTGGCCATGGATTCGGTCAGTGGCTGGTCGCCCAGGAAACGGAATTCGTAATCCAGGCCCAGGAATGTGGCGTGCGCACGTGCCGCATTTTGCAGCGTCCCGGATTGAGTCTGGGCCAGGTAGACCACCCGTTTGTAGTTGCCAAAGTATTGTGCGAGCAACTGGGGATAACGATCCAGCGCCAGACCTTTGATCACCAAGCGTTCAAAATGTTGAACCAGAAAATCGGTCAGATAAAAACTGCCCGGCTCTTCCTCTGCCAGTTGCGCAAATACATCGCTACCGGCAAAAAACTCATAACAATGCGCGCCGGGCAACCGTTGAATGCCGTACTTTTGCAGCATGGCATCCAACCGCCCGCCGGTGCCGCAGTCGCCGTAAGCAACCAGGATATTTTCATAATGCCGGCGGGCCTTCTGGATTGCGTTTTCCACTGCTGCGGTAATCCGCTCCGGATGGTTATGCAGTTTGGGTGACAGGCACTGGAAGTCGATGTGATCCCAGCCCTGGTTGCGTCTGATACGTACCAACTCACGCGCAACCGCACCGCAAGCGATCACCAGCAGGGGCGCATGGATGAACCCAGGCTCAGATGCAGGCTCAGGCTCAGACACAGGCATCGGTACAAGTCGATGTGCAGGCAAGCAGCTTGGCCCTTTCAGGCGCTCTGCGACATGAATTGCCGGGCCCGGTCCACCGCCGTGGCGGCATCGCGACAGTAGAAATCCGCACCAATCGCTTTGCCAAATTCCTCATTCAACGGCGCGCCACCGACCATGACCAGGTAGTCGTCACGAATACCCCGTTCTTTCATCGTATCGATAACCACTTTCATATACGGCATGGTGGTTGTCAGCAGCGCAGACAGGCCGAGAATATTGGCCTTGTGCTTTTCGATGGCGGCAATATAGCTATCGACTTCGACGTTGATGCCCAGATCGATCACCTCAAATCCGGCACCTTCCATCATCATGCCCACCAGGTTTTTGCCAATATCATGGATGTCACCTTTGACCGTACCTACCACCATGGTGCCTACAGGCCTGGCACCGGTATCCGCCAACAGCGGTTTGAGTATGGCCATACCCGCTTTCATCGCGTTGGCAGCCATCAACACCTCGGGCACAAACAGGATGCCGTCACGAAAATCCACACCCACGATGTTCATGCCGCTGACCAGCGCCTGATCCAGCACGCGTGAGGGGCTCCAACCCCGATCCAGCAATATTTGCGTTGCTTCTGCTATCTCGTCGGCCATGCCATCGTAAAGATCGTCAGCCATCTGCTCGACCAACTCGTCATCCGGCAGATCTGCCAGAATGATTTCTTCACCCTCATGGTCATCCATTCTGTTTTCATCATTCATAAGCTTGCTCTCGCTCGTTAAAAAGGGTTACCAGCGACCGTTGCCGGGATTCATGTCAGCCCGCTCCAACCGGATCGGAAATCGGTCGCGAATTCTTGCATCTGCTTTTGTACTGATCAGACATAAATAGTGGTTGGTGAGCGTCTCCCGTACCCGCTCGTGTGCCTGTTGATAGATGGTCGGACTGCCGTTTTCTTCCCATGCTCCGGGCGTACAGCGATCGGCCAGATCCGGGTAATGAAATTCTGTCTGCATCAGGCTCAGGGTTTGCGGATGGTCAAGGTAATGTCCGGAACGACTCACCACATCCGAGATCACATCATAAGACAGCGTCTCGTCATTTACCTCGATGCCACGCAGCAATCGCTGCACATTGCCGATCATGTCGTTGTCGATGACCATGCCTTCAAAAGATTGGCCGATCAGGCTGCCGACAATGCCGGGGTAGGCAGCGATCAGGTTGCTGCCGGACAAGGCCAGCGCCGTGGTCGTAATGGCTTTTTCAAAGCCGGCCTGGGCGTCCATGGTCTTGGCATCCGTCATGCCGCAGGCCGTACTGGAGATCAACCCGAAGTAGTTACACAGTTGCGCAGTAGCCGCCATCAGCAAAGCCTCTTCGCCGCTGCCACCGGTGAAAGATCCCGTGCGCAAATCAGAAACAAAAGGCCACATGCCAAAGTTAATGACCGAACCCGGCCTGACCAGATTGACCACCGCCAGGCAGGCCAGTGTTTCGGCAAATGCCTGAACCAACGACCCTGCCAGGGCAGCCGGTGCCGTGGCCCCGGCCTGCGGTGCAATCGCCACGTCAGACACCAGGCCAAGTTGGGCAATTTTTACCAGCACTTCGGCATTTTCCTTGCCGAACCGCAAGGGTGACACCACCGGGCAGCCACCAAACGTACAGAAGGGTCGTTGCAGAAAAGCCCCTTCCTTGCCCAGGTAGGTATCGAACAGGTCAACGATGGGGTCGATGTGTTCTACCTGGGCGATGCCAAGCGCAAAGGGTTTGCGACAGGCCGCCAGCTCTGCATAGGCAATATTCAGGTCATGAACAAAAACATCATGGCTGAATTCGGCAGCGATAAAAGGCTGGCCGAATTGATGAATATTGTCGAGGGTATCCGCCAGGCGCGCCGCATCGTACAAATCAACCAGGCGCGTGGGCCGAAAGCTCTGGCTGGCATAATCCAGAATGCTGACGGACTCTCCCGAGGTGGTGAAGTAAACCCGGTCGCCGCCGACCTCAAAATCAAATGCCGGGTCAGGCGCATAGGCCATGTAGGAGCTTACGTTTTGACTGATCAGGTCTTCCATCAGGGCACGAGGGAAATGCAAACGTCCCTGTTCTCCCAGGTAGCATCCACCCGGCAAGGCGTAGTGCAGGATTTCCGGGATGGGGTCACCCATGCCCACTTTTTCCAACAAATCGAGCGCCGCATTGTGAATGCGCTGAATATCCTTATCACTCAACGGCTTGTAAGCACCACCTGACATACCGGGACGAATTGCCTGATCAAGGCCTGCTTTGCCAGAGGTCGCCTTGCCTGGACCACTGCGGGCACGGCGTTGCTGACGACCAACACGGCCTGTTCTGGCTGACCGTGGCCGCTTTGATTCCGGTTTTGATTCCGGCTGCGTTGATGCTGCCGTGCCCGTATGTACCTGTGTTTTATGTTCAGCCATGATCGGTTACCAGCGGCCATTGCCGGCAAACATGGCTTCACGCGGCAGATGGATGGGAAATCGTTCGCGGATCTTTTTGTCAATTTCAGGTGCGATGTATTCCGGATAATGACTGGACAAAATCGATTTGACCCGCTCGGCCGCTTGTTGCCGGATATCAGGCGAGCCCGCCGCCTCCCACTCACCCGGTGTTGAGCGGTCTGCCAGCGCCGGATACTCATACTCGGTGCGCATCCGGCGCAGTGTTTGCGGGTGGCGCAGGTAATGACCCTCACCATGCACTACTTCACGGATCACATCGACCGACAGGCTTTCGTCGTTGATATCAATGCCGCGCACGGTGCGCAATACCGCGCCCAACATATCGTTATCAATCACCAATGCCTCAAACGAGGCGGCCATCAGGCTGCCGACCATGCCGGCCGACTCGGAAACGTTATTACAGCCGGCATGGGCCGCCAGCGTTACGGCAATGCCCTTCTCATAGCCGGCCTGATTGTCAGGCAGCTTGGAGTCGGTCATGCCAGCACCAATCGAACTGGCCAGGCCGTAGTGACCGATCATCTGTACTGCCGCTGCACTGACCAGTGCCTCTTCACCACTACCACCGGTAAACGCGCCGGTACGCAGGTCAGAAATGAACGGCCAGGGCCCCAGCATCACGGGATAGCGCGGGTGCACCATATCGACCAGTAACAGGCCCGCCAGTGCTTCCGCTACCACCTGCACCAACGCACCGGCCAGGGCGGCGGGTGCGGTAGAGCCTGCCTGCGGCGCCACCACAATCCAGATCGGCGCATGAAATTTGGTCGATGCGAGACACACTTCGCTGTTCTCCTTGCCATAGCGCAAGGGCGAAATTACCGGACAGCCCCCGCCGTGCATAAAGGGTCGGTCCCGAAACTTCTTTTCGCCACCGGCCATCAGGTGCAGCATCTCCAAAGTAGGCTGCACGTGCGACACATCGTTAAAAGTCAGGGCGGTGTGCTTGGACGTTCCGGCAGCACTGGCATAGGCGGTGTTGAGGTCGCACTCAAGCTGATTGCTGAATTCGGTGGCGACCACCAGGCGGGAATAGGCATGGATATTGTCCATGCGGTCTACCAAACGGGCCAGGTCATAAATATCCAGCAAGGTCGATGGCCGGTACTTGCTGGCGCCTACATCCAGCATGCCAACCGCATCACCACCGCCATAGGTATGCACCGCTAGATGGCTGATGTCCAGGTCATAACGCGGGTCCTGACCCATGTAAGTCATCTGTTTGGGCGAGGCGGCGATAACGTCCTCAACCAATGCACGGGGAAAGCACAAACGACCGTGTTCATTGAGGTGGCAGCCGCGCTGCAAGGCATGTTCCCGCAACTCGGGAATCGGATCCCCCATGCCAATGGTCTCCAGCACCTCCAGTACCGAGTTGTGAATCCGGTCTATCTCATGCGCAGTGAGTGGACGATAGCGGCCTCCGGGCATCCCCGGCCGGACAACCCGCTTTGCAGGTGTTTGATCCAATCGTTGATTTCTTCCTCTGCGCATAACGGCTTCCTTCGAGTTAAATTCAATTGACTGCCGCAGTCGGCAGTCTCACCTGTCAGTCTCAGCTGTATGTTCTGGGTGACCGGCTCAGGCGATCTTCTCCGATAAACTTTTATATCGAACCAGTACTTCTTCACGCCAACGCTCGGTACGTTGAATATCGTTGAAGCTGTACAAATGAAACCCCGGAATGTTGAGTCCTGGATCGCCCAGATACGGCGCCAGACCATCCAGTAAATCATCCGGCTGATAAGGCTTGAGGCTCACCATACGGTTCAGCAGACCCTTTTGTTTGAGCAGCATTTTTACCGACGGGCCCACACCGATGCGCATGGACAAATTGAACAACCGGCTGCGATCCGCCACTCCGGGCAAACCAATCCAGGCTGGCAGGGTGCAGCCTGCTTCACGCATACGACTCAACCAGGTGATCAGCGCATCGGGGTCAAAACACATTTGCGTCACCATGTAGTTGGCAAATGCCTGCTTTTCAAGCAGCAGGTCCAGCAAGCCTGCATCCGATACAAATTGATGGCCTTCCGGATGTGCCGCAACCCCGATGTCTTCAAGCTCATGGCCGATCTCTGCCATGTCACGCAACAATTGCAGCGATTCGGTATAACTACCCAACGGCTGTTTGGCATCACCACCCGGTATGAACACACTTCGAATGCGCGCCGCGCCAAGGCGCTGGAGAATTTCCTGCAAATGACTACGGTCGCGCACCGTTCTGGCAGCGATGTGGGGAATCAGCTTCAGGTTTCGATCAGCCAGACGTTCCGTCAGTTGCAGTGTCGGCTCAACACCTTTTGTGGGTGAGCAGGTGATGGCAACGTAGGCGCCAACAGGTAAATCGAGCAAACGTTCTTCTATACCCGCTACCGGTATGATTTCCAGATAGCTGCTCTCGATCAGCCGGGCTACTACAGAATTTTCGGGAGCAGTGTTCATATGAAAACGCGGCGATTTACAAAGCCATATCCTCTATCAGGCACAATAATGATCAATCAGAGATTGCTTAATTCGGAGCTTGGCCTTGGATTCTCTTACATTTTCCGGTTGGGCGAACTGACCCCGGTCAAATGATCAAATTCTTTTTTTGTAGTGAAAACAGGACTCAGCCATCAAGAATTTGAACCATTCAGGGTATCCGGAATTGGAAAAACCTGCCGAATTTCCGCTGACTTGAGAGGCCTTATTCGCCAGCCAACACATCTGCCTTAAACGCTGCGTCTTTATCATTACCCAAAGTTTGCACCAGTCTGGGTAGCAGTCCGGACAGGGTTTGCATCAGTGTCCACGGTGGATTGACCACGATCATGCCACTGGCGGTCATTCCCCGACCGGTTGAATCGGCGCTGATGGCCAATTCAAACCGCTGGATGTTGCGTATGCCGCTGTTCTTGGCCTGCCAGATCAGCTTATTGGTACGATTCCGGTCCACTACGGGATACCACAGTGCATAAATGCCGGTGGGAAATTTCTTATGCGCCTGCTTGAGGGCTGCCACCACCTGATCGTATTCTGCTTTTACTTCATAGGATGGATCGATCAGCACCAGGGCTCTGCGGCAACGCGGTGGAAGCAAGCGCATCAGGCCCTGCAAGCCGTCTTCCTGCATGACTCTGACCTGGCGGTCGCCAGCCATTTGCTGATCCAACAAGGCAAAATCCGTGGGGTGCAACTCAAATAACCGGGCACGGTCCTGAGGCCGTATCAATTGCCGGGCGATCATGGGAGAGCCGAGGTAAAAATCCAGTGTTTCCGCTGGGTTGAAACTGGCAACGATTTTCAGATAGTCGGCCAGTTCCGGCCACGAATCCGGTTCCAGCCTGGCGATGCCATTTTGGTACTCGGCCAATTTTTGTGCGTGACCTGAACGCAGGTCGAATAAACCTGCACCCGCATGCGTGTCTATGTACTCAAACGCACCGACTTTATGCCTGAGGTACTGCAGAATTTCTACCAGCACGATGTGTTTGAGCACATCGGCAAAATTGCCGGCGTGAAAGGAATGACGATAACTCAGCAAGATATTTCCCGGATGATGGATTGAATGAAGAACAATTGACCTGAATGCAAGCCCTGCGGCTGCCCCGGAATGGCTTGTAGGGCAGCGGAACTATAACCCAGTATTCACTTTTCCGCTAAGCTAACGGACTGTAACAGCTCCATAACCCTGACCATGAAGAGAACTGTATCGTGAACCAATTGGTGAAATTCCAGATTCAACTCAGCTTGCTGCTGAGTCTCTGGCTGTTGACAGGCTGTGCCGTTAACGCAGTAACCGGCGAACGCAATTTGCAGTTCTATGGCGAAGACTGGGAGCAACAGGTCGGCAAAGAAATGTACGCACCGTTGAAGCAGTCCCAAGGGGGCGACTTCATTCTTGACCCTCAGTTGACAGCCTATGTGCAGTCGGTGGGTAACCGACTGGCCAACCAGGCACGTCGCAAAGACCAGCTTGATTTCGAATTCAGTGTTTTGAACGATTCAACTCCCAATGCCTGGGCCTTGCCGGGAGGAAAAATTGTGGTCAACCGTGGCTTGCTGATGGCGCTGAATTCGGAAGCAGAACTGGCTGCCGTACTGGGCCACGAAATCGTCCATGCCGATGCGGCCCATGGGGCGCAGGCACAATCCAAGGGCATGCTGACCCAAATCGGCAGCATGGTCAGCATGGTCGTAATAGGCAGTACGGTAGATAACACGGCCGCACGGGAAATTGCCATGATTGTGCCGGCCGTTGGCGCACAGATGTTAACCCAGAAATACGGTCGTGATGCGGAGCGTGAATCCGACGAATACGGAATGCTGTACATGTCTGAGGCGGGTTATGACCCGCAAGGTGCAGTAGAACTGCAGAAAGCTTTCCTCAAACTGTCCGAAGCCCGCAACCCGGACTGGCTGTCGGGCCTGTTTGCATCCCACCCGCCATCGCAGGAACGCTTGCAGAACAACATCGAGACAGCCCGGCGTCTGCCCGCCGAAGGTGAAACCGGTCGCGCACGCTATCAGGAACACATGACTTATCTGAAACGCGTCCAGCCTGCCTATGATGCCTATGATGAAGCCAATAAAGCCCTGGCAAAGGACAACGTCCGTGAGGCACAAAAGCTGTTGAACCGCGCACTGGCCCTGGAGCCCAGGGAGTCGTTGTTTCATGCCCTGCAAGGTGACATCTATGCCATGGATGACAAATTGAGTCCGGCCCTGAACGCCTACGCCAAGGCCATTTCCTCCAATCCGAATCTGTTCTACGGCTATTTGCGCCGTGGCCAGGTGGAATACAGGCGTAGCCAATCACAAGCCGCCAGAGCGGATTTGGAAAAAAGCCTCAGTCTCTTGCCCACCGCTGAAGCGCATTATGTGCTCGGCATGCTGGACAAGCAGGACAGGCAAACGCAATCAGCCCTGCAGCATTTCCAGCAAGCTGCCCAATCCAATTCTGAAACCGGCCAAAAAGCCCGGCGGGAATTGATTCAGCTGGATCTGCCTGAGAACCCTTCCCATTATGTAGCCTCGCGGGCCATGGTCGATAAATCCAACATCGTCTGGGCCGCCATTGGCAACCAGACCGGTGTCGCCATGCGTGATATCGAAATTACCTATGCCTGGCGGGATGATCAGGGCCAGACCCGGCAAGGCAAAACCGTCTACCAGGGGCCTTTGGCCAGCGGCAAACAGGACAGCGTTCGAATCGGCATAAAGCTCAATAACCCGAATGAGCTCAATCAACGCGTCAGGCTTGAAGTCACCGCTGCCCGAATCGCCAATGAATGAATACCATTCATCAGATAGTGTTTGCCGCGAAATCGTCTGATACATTTTCGGTATCGAAACAGCGGTTGATTTGAAGTACAATCAGCAAGCACTTGATTCTGAGTGTATTTTACAAGGGTGCAGATTAGGGGATAGGGGATAATCTGTCTTAATTGTTAAACCAGCACATATTGCTGTTTTCAGCATGAGTGCGGCCAGGGAATAACGGCCGGAATTATTGAAAGGGAATTTTTATGAAACCTAGCACCTGTTCTATTCATTTTTTTGTAAGCAAACTTGCACTTCTTACGATTGCCAGTGTATTTCTCGTGGCAGCTTCACCGCTGGCCGCGAAAAACAAGGATCCGGTGATAATTGAAGTATTTGCTGACCTTGATGCAAACGAATTGCATATTATTGGTGAGAATTTTGACGAGCCCAAAGTCCGCCTTGGCAATTACTCCGGCGCGCTTAATGTCATTTCTGATCAGGCAGAAGATTTACTCATTGTTGAGTTGCCTGACGACCTGCTTCCGGGCAGCTATCTGCTGGAAGTTGAAAACAAAAAAGCGAACAAATCCAATACCTTTGATTTAACCATAGCGGTTAGTGGCAACGGCGGTGGTTCCGGTGAACCGGGCCTTACCGGGCTACAGGGAGAAGTTGCACGTACCAGGCCACAAGGCGAAGCTGGGCCAGCTGGCCCTCAAGGTGAAGCCGGCGCTGTCGGACCGCAAGGACCTGTCGGGCCTCAAGGTATTGCGGGTGCCAAGGGAGATAAAGGCGATAAGGGCGATAGGGGAGACGCTGGCCAACAAGGTAGCTCGGGCATTATCCAGGCAGCCTATGTCAGCGACCCCGTATTGGCACCAGCAGCTGAGCTGGCTTTTATTTCCGCAGTTGCTAAAGTTCTTATCGAAGGCGAAGGACATTCAGCTTTTATCAACGCGACTGCTGCTCTTGGCACGACTCTGGACAACGTATTACCGCTTAACATCTATCCATGTTACGAATATCAGGATGAGGAAGGTGGCAACAGCGGGATGAAAACACTTGGCGGTGGCATGTGGGGTCTGGCCGTGCCACAGAATACACGAACCACCATGTCAATCAGCGCCGTATTGAAAGAAGCGGCGCCCGGCAGCTACCGGATCGGAATGTGTGGTCTAGTACCAGGCCAGGATGCAACCGATGAAGCCGGTGATCCGATTGATACCCAGTGGGACAATAACGACTTCTCCTACGTCTCTGTGCTGGTCTTCGAGTAAGCCATCCAGGGAAACCCCGACCAATCCAGAGCTTCCCAAACTGTTATCATGTAACCGGGCAGCCAACCAGCTGCCCGGTTTTTTTATGGCCCTGCCGGGGCACAATAAACCGACCGAACAAACGGAAAGCTTTTGATCTTCGACTTACACTCGCACACGAATCTGTCAGATGGCGCATTGCCGCCAGCAAAGCTGATTGCGCGTGCGATCGAAAAGGGTGTGGACGTATTGGCCATCACCGACCACGACACTCTGGCTGCATGGCCCGAAGCGACTGCCGCGAGCGCAGGTATCACACTGATTCATGGCATCGAACTTTCAACCCTATGGGAAAACACCGGCATACATGTATTGGGGTTGAATTTTGATATCAACAGCCCGGCCATCCGGCAAGCCGCTGAACGACAAACCACTTCCCGTCACCTGCGTGCCAAACAAATAGCCATCAATCTGGAAAAGCAGGGCATCCCCGATGCGCTGGCGGGTGCCTGTTCCTTTGCGCCCGGCGACTATCTGGGCAGGCCTCATTTTGCGCGGCATATAGTCGCCACCGGCAAGGCCAAAACCATGCAATTGGCATTCAAAAATTACCTGGCTAAAGGCAAGGCCGGTGATGTAAAGAAAACCTGGGCTGAACTTGCGCAGGTGATTAAATGGATACGCGAAGCCAATGGCATTGCGGTACTGGCGCACCCGCTGAAATACAAGCTGACCGGCAGTAAATTAAAGCGGCTGTTGCAGGAATTCAAATCATTGGGCGGACAGGGCATGGAGGTGGTTTCAGGTCAGCAGACAGCCGATCAAACCCGCCATATGGGTGCCTTGAGCAAGGAACTGGGTTTGCTGGCCTCCTGTGGCTCTGACTTCCACAGCCCGGCCGCACACTGGACCGAGTTGGGCAAATTCCAACCCTTGCCAGCCGGCCTCAAGCCTGTGTGGGAGAAATGGGGTCAGAGTAAAGTGCCAGAGTAAATTTCTAAGATTCTGATGATAGATTATCAGTTTACTCTGGCACTTTACTCTGACCCCAAATCTTCTTGGTTGAGCTTACTGGATCTCGACTACCACCTTCGGAATGTTTCCGGTGAAACGGGATTTCTTTTCCGAACCGATGGCTTCTACTACCGGGGTTGCCAGATCGATGCCCACATCGGTGGTCTCATCAACTGAAAAGATGGTCTGCTGGGTGCGATCGATACGCCCCTGACCTACCTGTTTGTCATTCACGAAAATGGTTCCAACACCGCCTTTGCCGATGCCACCTCCATCGTAAGCGAACTCGAACCGAATGGTTGATTTGCCTGAACCGAGCGCCTCACTGGACTGCACGGTAAAATGCTCCATGCCGAGGAAGTTGTAGTCATAAGCTGGCTTGCCGTCCTTGACATACAACGCCCAGCCACCAAATCGACCACCCTGTGCAATGATAATGCCATTGGCAGTAGCGCCATCTTTGAGTTCGACCTCGGCAGTAACGGTACTGGACTTATTCTTCAGCCCGAGAAAGACGTTTTCCGTCATACCGGTCATACCATCAGCAAGGGTTATAGAGTTGCGGCCCTGCATGAGGTCGGGACGCCCAACGTTTGCTGCAATGATGCGTTCAAAAAGGCGATCATCTATGGGCAGCACATGATTCCTTTCGGCTTCCAGCATAAACAGCGCCTGTAGTTCCGCCAGCTTCTCGGGCTGCTCTTTTGACAGGTCATTTACCAGGCTGAAATCAGTGCGGGTGTCATACAACTCCCAGATATCTTCTTGCAGCGGCCGGCGAGGTACGCTTTCCCACGGTGCCCGGTGAATGGTCCGTGCCAGCATTCCATCGTGATAAATGGCACGGTTGCCGAACATTTCGAAATACTGGGTAGTATGCCGATCGAGCACGCTGCCATCGTTAAATGAGTACACCATGCTGGTGCCATCCATGGGTCGCTGCGGTACGCCGTCCACTACCCGCGGCTCCGGCAGGTTGGCGGCTTCCAGAACGGTTGGCGCCACATCGATGACGTGATGAAACTGGGTACGTAACTCACCTTTGGGCTGAATGCCCTTGGGCCAGTGGATGGCCATGCCCACTTTGGTGCCGCCATAATCCGAGCCCATTTGTTTGGTCCACTTGTAAGGCGTGTCAAATGCCACTGCCCAACCGGCCGCCATATGCGGATAGGTATTTGGTCCGCCCCATTGGTCCAGCTTTTTCAGCATGTCGGGTACAGTTTCTGCTACGCCATTGAAATAGGTCATTTCGTTAAACATGCCATTGCGACCGCCTTCTGCACTGGTGCCGTTATCACCATAAACAAGAATAACCATGGTGTTGTCTTTCTCGCCGGTGCGTTCAATGGCATCGATCAATCGGCCAATCTCGTGATCGGTCATTTCAACGAAAGCTGCGAACACTTCAGCCTGTCGGGCAAACAGGCTTTTTTCATCATCGCTCAGTGTGTCCCAATCGGGAATGGCCGCTGGCTTGGGCGCCAGTGGTGTACCTTTGGGTACAACGCCGTTGGCTATCTGACGCGCCAGGACTTCTTCGCGCATCTTGTCCCAGCCCTGGTCAAACTTGCCCTTCCAGCGCGCAATCCATTCCTTCGGTACATGGTGGGGGGCATGGGTAGCACCCGGTGCGTAGTAAATAAAGAAAGGTTTGTCCGGCGTCAGAGCGTTCTGGTAGCCGATATAGGCCACTGCCTGATCGGTCATGTCGGTCAGGAAGTGATAGTTCGGGTCATCCGGTAATTCAACCTGATGCACGCCATCGTAAATGAACGGTGCCCACTGGTTGGTTTCGCCGCCGAGAAAGCCATAAAACTTGTCGAAGCCCTGACGGGTTGGCCAGCGATCAAACGGGCCTGCAACACTGGCCTCCCATGCAGCCGTCTCGTGCCACTTGCCAAACGCAGCCGTGCCATAGCCATTGAGTCGGAGCATTTCGGCCAACGGCACTACGTCCTGTGGAATCTGGCCGGTATTGCCGGGGAAGGCGGTTCCGGTTTCAATGATCGAACCCATGTTGTTCACATGGTGATTGCGCCCGCTCTTCAGTGCCGCGCGGGTGGGTGAGCAAACCGCAGTGGTATGGAAATTGTTGTAATACAGGCCTTCATTGGCAATCCGGTCAAAATTCGGTGTGCCTACCGGACCGCCGAACTTGCTGGTGCCGGCAAAACCAAGATCATCGACCAGCACCAACAGGACATTCGGTGCGTCCGCAGGTGCCTTTACTTCAAAATGAGGCGGCGGGGTCGCTTTGCGTACGTCCAGCTCGGTATAAACGGGTCGCTTGGGTTCCAGCACGGGCAGCACCGTACGATCGGGTTCAACATTAAGAGCATCGCTGGCTAGCGCGGATGTGGCAATGCCTATGGAACTGAACAGTGCAATCAGGGCGAAGACTATTAATTGGTGTCTGTTCATTGCTTGCAGCCTCGACTGGTAGGTGAAAATTCGGTTAGCAATACGTGCATAACGTATTTAACGGAGAACCGCCCAATTGAAAGAATTGCTGTTCTAGCCTAGATTAAATTCCTGTTTCAGTCCAGTTGATTTGGGCTTGCGTCGATTGCCTCAAGTACATTTGAAGGTGCGGGGTCAGCTCACACTGACCCCGAATCTTTCCCAAATTTTTACTTGGCTTTTGCCAGCGCCTGCTCCAGGTCGGCAAGGATATCCTCAAGGTCCTCGATGCCTACACACAGCCGTATCATGTCGGGTGTCACGCCGGCTGATTTCAGTTCTTCTTCAGACAATTGACGGTGTGTTGTAGATGCTGGATGGACCGCCAATGACTTCACATCACCGATATTCACCAGACGCAGGAACATCTCCAGCGCGTCATAGAATTTCACCCCCGCATCAAAACCACCCTTGATACCAAATGTAAGCAAAGCGGATGGTTTGCCATTGGTGTATTTCTGCGCCAGATCGTAATAGGGCGAATCGGGCAAACCGGCGAAGTTGACCCAGGTAACCTGCGGGTGCGATTGCAGGTATTTGGCAACCGCCAATGCATTGTCGCAATGCCGTTCCATACGCAAAGGCAAAGTCTGCATGCCTTGCAGAATCAAAAAGGCATTCATGGGGCTGATGGCTGAACCCGTATTGCGCAAGGGGACGGTTCGGGCCCGGCCGATATAGGCTGCCTCGCCCAGGGCCTCGGTATAAACCACCCCGTGGTAGGACTCTTCCGGCGTGGTCAGCATGTGGAATTTTTCCGGATAATCGGCCCAGGGAAATTTTCCGCTATCCACTATCACGCCGCCCAGCGAATTACCGTGACCTGCCATGTACTTGGTCAGGGAATTTACTACGATATCGGCGCCCCAGGCAAAAGGCTTGATCAGGGCCGGTGTTGCCACGGTATTGTCAACAATCAACGGCACGCCATGCGCATGAGCCATTTCAGCCAGTGCTTCTATGTCAATGATATTGCCTGCCGGATTGCCGATGGATTCGCAGAACACGGCTGTGGTCTTGTCGTCGATCAGCTTTTCCATGGTAGCCACCGTATCATCGGCAGCAAAGCGGCAGTCGATACCCTGTTTGGGCAGCATGTGTCGGAACAGAGTATAGGTGCCGCCATAGAGCATAGGCGTGGTGACGATGTTATTGCCCTGCTCGGCAATATTGAGTATCGAATAGTTGATGGCAGCGCTACCGGCACTCAGGCACAGCCCGGCAACCCCCCCTTCCAAAGCAGCACAGCGCTGTTCCAGAATGTCGGTGGTGGGGTTCATGATGCGGGTATAGATATTGCCGGGCACCGCCAGATTGAATAAATCAGCGCCGTGTTGGGCGTTATCAAACTCATAAGCCACCGTTTGATAGATCGGCACAGCCGTTGACTTGGTAGTGGGATCTGATTTGTAACCGGCGTGTACGGCCAGAGATTGATCTTTCATTTCATTGCTCCTGAGATATCAAATGCTGCTCAAAGACGGGGCTTAAAGCGAGCGTCCATAGAATAAAGTAACGGCGTGGCGGGCTTCCGCAAAAAACAACCAGCGCTCGATCAGAACGCCGCAAAGGCCGCTGATAACGGCTGACAACAATAACAAAATGCTGCCCAGACCGCCTGAAAAAGTGCTAAGAATAAGGGTAATCGCCGGTATAACCAAGCCCATTATCAGGGCGATCCTGCGTAACTTCAGGCTGTGCTTGCGCGCCACCACATAACCCATCTCCTGCAACAGGTAATTTTTCGAAGTATGCGGCGCGTCCAGTTGCCGTACCGTACCCAAATAACCCAGGCCAGTGGCGGTACCTGTCGTACTTTGGGGTTTCTGAGAATCAATAAATCGCCAGTAGAGCCGTTTTATAGCCCAGGCCAACAACAACGTCGCTATCACCACAATCTGCATCCCGGGCTTTCCTGACAAACCCAGTGCCAGCACATACAGCAACCCACCACTGGACAGCGCAAACAGCAGATACAGCGGCACCACAAATCCATTGCTCCAGCGCGGTATGGTTTTTAAAGACGCATAAATCATACCGGTAGCCAGTACGGTCAGCAGACACAACAGGCTCAGCAAGACGGCAAAGATCATCGACCAGGCGGCAGGAATACCCTCCCACACCCAGGCGATAGTCGCTACCAAAGCAATTGGGTAGGTCAATACCGCAAACACCCCTTCCCGGCTTAACCAGGAACTGCGCCATTGGCTGAAGGCCCGCCAGGCCCGCTCCGGGTGTCCCAGATGAAAGGTCGAGGCCAACAAACCCGCGGTAACCAGCACCAAAGCAAATACGGCAGCCCCAAAAGCCACCCACGGCTGCGGCGTTTGAACCAGCCCCAGCCAGGCGAAAGCCAGCCAGATCATTAAGCCGTAGCCGGCACCGGAAGCCGTAGTAAACAGGATAACGGAATAGGCGGGATTCACTCAGCCAGCCCCATGAGTGGACAGGGCTTTATCCAGCCAGGCGAAAAAGCCATCTGCGGATGAGGCCGGTTTGTCTTTTGCGGTCAGATTCTGAACGGGCTGTTTGACACCGGTGTTGCCCGGGAGATTTTTTCTGGGTCTGGGGGGCAGATATTGGTTGACCGGTTTCATGCCGCTCTCGGGCATCAGTGCATAACCGCCCCGGCGCACCGACAGTTTTGATATTTCAGAGTCCGGGTCACCCAGGTCGCCAAAATGCCGTGCTCCGGCCGGACAGGCGGTCACACAGGCGGGCTGGCGTTCACTTTCCGGCAGGTTTTCGTTGTAAATGCGATCCACACACAGGGTACATTTCTTCATTACCCCATCGGTGGAGTCAAATTCCCGGGCGCCATAGGGGCAAGCCCAGGCGCATAACTGGCAGCCTATGCAGGTATCTGCATTGACCAGCACTATGCCGTCCTCTTCGCGCTTGTAGGAGGCACCCGTGGGACAAACCGTGACACAGGCCGGCTCCTCACAATGCAGACAGGAGCGCGGAAAATTGACCGTACGGGTATCGACGCCATCGTCGGTCTCGTACACGTGCACGCGGTTGAACCACACCCCTGTGGGGTCTTTCTCATAGGGGTTCAGGTCGGTCAAAGGGGAGGAGTGACCACCCGCATTCCACTCCTTACAACTGACGGCGCAGGCATGACAGCCCACGCAAATATCCAGGTCGGTTATCAGGCCCAGTTTCTTTTGCGTTGTTTTCGGAAAGCTGGTCATGACTTTTCCTTGCGCCGCCAGTTACCCCACGCACTTTTACGCGGACGAAATTGTTCACCAAAACGCAAGATCGCCGGTCGCTGCTGCACACCAGGCACTGCTTTGAGCGGCTCAAATTGTGGCTGACTTTTTTCATCACCCGCAGCAACCTTGCTGATTCGAACCCTTAGATCGAACCAGGCTGCCTGTCCGGTCACCGGGTCTGAATTACTCATACGATCACCCCGCCCGCCGTCTTTTTGTGGCAATAATTCTGAAATCAGGTGGTTCAACAGAAAACCTTTTTCACCTTCATCCGCGTTCTTGTCCAGGTTCCAGGCCCCGCGGCGTTTACCAATGGCATTCCAGGTCCAGACGGTATGTTTTTCACAGCCGGTCATGGTGCGTATCTGTGCCTTGATCTGGCCATGATGACTTTCAACCAGCGCCCAGTCTTCGTCTGCCAGGCCCAATTCAACGGCCAGATCACGGTGCAGGTACAGGCAATTGAAACCGTGAATCTGCCGCAGCCAGGCATTCTGGGAACCCCAGGAGTGGTACATGGCAGCCGGTCTCTGGGTGATGGCATGCAAGGGGTAATCCTGATCGCGGGTGGCCGCTTCTTCCAGTGGTTGGTACCAGATAGGTAAAGGATCGAAATACGCTGCGATGCGTGACCTGAGGTGCGCTGGCGGAATCAGTTTGCCATGCCCCTGGGCGGCCAAACGAAAGCGCTGCATGGGCTCGGAATAAAGCTGCATGACGATGGGCCGGGCATTCGGAATCCAGCCCTGTTGATGGGCATGGCTGAGGTAGTCCCGGTTGGCATGTTTGAAATAAAGCTGGTTGTCCGGTAAGTCCTGTTGCCAGAAACAGCCGTTGGCCAGGTATTTTTCCAATTGCTCTGGATTCGGCTCGCCGCGGCCCTGTTGACTGCCATCCGTACCACGCCAGCCTGCCAGCGGGCCCACACCGGGCAAACGCTGGTGGTTCACCATGT
>CAZRTG010000045.1:0-21537 GCA_964602895.1 uncultured Wenzhouxiangellaceae bacterium | reverse complement strand
CGTAAGAGTCGGACGCTGAGCCTGTCGATTCGCGCCAAGGATGATGCCGAGTTGGCTGAAGCACTGGAAGAGTATCAATCCAGCAATGCGGCCAGTGGCACCACCTCTTTGGGTGATTTGCTCAAAGAGCAACTGGACCAGGATCAGGAACAGGACTGATCTCGGCGGGAGTCAGCCAGTGCTGACTCCCGTTTTTTATGTCTGCTTTTCTGTTCTGCCATACAAAGATAACTGATGATGTAATTACAGGGACAAGGAAATCTCTTCATGACCAAATCAGAGTTGATCGACAGGCTTTCCTCGCAACAAAGGCATCTGGCCCATCTTGATGTGGAACTTGCCGTCAAGTCCATTCTTGAACAAATGAGCGCCGCTTTATCAAGTGGAGATCGCATCGAAATTCGTGGGTTCGGTAGCTTTTCTCTGCATTTTCGCGCTCCGCGTATGGGCAGAAATCCCAAAACCGGCGAAGCGGTCGCTTTGCCCGGAAAGCACGTCCCGCATTTCAAGCCCGGAAAAATGTTACGCGAACGTGTCGATCTGCCAAACGCAGACTGACAACGGTTGATTCCTGACCGGGCAATCCCGGACGGGTTATCCCGGTTGGGTTATTATTGGCCGGTCTGTCTCAGCCTGGCTGACAGGATTTGCCGGCCGGGCCCAACGTAACATTGTTGCCCGGATTCGGGCCTGGAGTGAACTGTGTACCGAATCGGTTTTATTTTTGTCATGGTGCTGGCCATTACGCTGGGCATCGTAATTGGCGCGCTGAACCCGGAAATCGTTCATGTAGACCTGCTTTGGTTTCAGCTGTCCTGGCCGTTGGGCCTGACCTTGATCTGCGTACTGATATTGGGTGCGTTGATTGGTTTGTTGCTGGTCGGTTTGTTTGCGCTGTGGCCTGTAAAACTTCGGCTGCGCAAAGCCGAGAAACGTTTAAGCAGCAGCGAATTGAAAAACCAGGCACTGACCCCGTCTGCCATGGGTAATCCGGATGTTTGAATACCTGTTGTGGTTGCTGCTCCCCATTGCGGTCTATTTTGGTTGGTGGCTGGCCAAGAATTATGACCGCTCACTGACCCGCAAGAAAAACCGCAGTTTCAATGACCAGTACTTCCAGGGCCTGAATTATCTGCTGAATGAACAGCCCGACAAGGCCATACAGGTTTTCCTTGAGTTGGCTGAAGTCAATCAGGATACGGTTGAAACCCATCTTGCGCTGGGCAGTCTGTTTCGACGCCGCGGGGAAGTGGACCGCGCCATACGCTTCCACCAGAACATCATCGCCAAAACAGACTTGCGGCCGGAGCAGCGGACCCAGGCACTGCTGGAGTTGGGCGAGGATTACATGCGAGCCGGATTACTGGATCGCGCCGAGTTACTATTTTCGGAGTTGATCGAAAGCGACGCGCAAACGCCTCTGGCATTGCGTAACCTGTTGGAAATTTACCAGCAAGAGAAAGACTGGCAGAAAGCACTGGTCCAGGCCGAGCGCCTGGAACAGGCAGATGGCGCACATTACGGTGGCATGATGGCCCAGTTCAGTTGCGAACTGGCCGAGCAAGCCCTGGCAGAAGGGCAACAGGAGCAGGCCGGAAAATACCTTCGTCAGGCCCGCCGCCATGATCCGCAAAGTATTCGTACCCGACTCATCTGGGCAAGAATTTGTGCCGCTGAGGGTGATTACGAGGCATCTCTGTCAGCGTTTGAAGAAATAGCCGGTTTGAATCCGCAATACATTCCCGATTTGATTCAACCCTATGTAGATACCGCACAACAAGCAGGCCTGGTTGAAAGGGCGCATGATAACCTGCGTGAGTGGGCTGAGAGTTATCAAGGCATATCACTGATATTGAAACTGACCGATTTGTTGATCGCAGAGCAGGGTCCCGCACGGGCTGCCCAGTTTCTTGCCGAGTCATTGAACTCCAAACCTTCGGTACGAGGATTGGATCGATTGTTTGAATTTCGCGCGGCCGGCCATTTACCGGTTGATTCCAGTGATGACATCCTGAAAGCCGTATCCACCCGCTTGCTGGCAAAGCAACCCGGCTATCGTTGTTCACATTGTGGCTTCAGTGGCCAAACACACCATTGGCAATGCCCCAGTTGTCGACAATGGGACACTACCCAAATCATTCACGGCGTGTTGGGCGAGTAATACCGCATGGCCTCGATACACCGGCCGTGCTGACACCTTTGGTTTACTTGCTGATGACAGCGGTTGCTGCTTTTTTGCTGACCGGGGCAACAACCTGGTTTGTACGACGGCAAGGTATGTTGGATATACCCGGTGAACGGCACAGCCATACCGTTGCAACGCCCAGAGGCGGTGGTCTCGGTCTGGTGCTGGCTTTATTGCTGAGCAGCTGGTTTTTTCCAGACGATTGGATGTTTCCCGAATTCTGGCAGCATTGCCTGCTACCCGGTTTTGTTGCACTGGCGTTGTTGGGGTTTCTTGACGATCGATATTCCCTGTCCATCATCTTGCGCTTGCTTGTTCAGCTTACAGCCAGCTTGTTCCTGTTAGGGTGTGCCTGGCAGTCAGGTTGGGCAGTAGACACCTGGCTATGGATAGCCGCTGCATTGTTTATCGTATGGATGACGAATCTCTACAACTTTATGGATGGAAGCAATGGCATGGCTGCCATGCAGGCGGTATTCGCCGGAACCGTGTTAAGCGTTCTGTTTTACCAGTCCGGCGATACTTCTGCGGCCCGGCTGGCGGCCGCTCTGGCAGCTGCCAGCCTGGGTTTTTTGCCGTGGAATCTTGGCAAAGCACGGGTATTCATGGGTGATGCAGGCAGCATATCCATTGGCTTCATGATTGCCGGTTTATTGCTGTTGGGTGTCATTCGCCAGGATTTTTCGGTTGCCGTTGCCTGTTTGGTCATGATGGTCTTTCTGTGCGACAGCAGTTTGACCCTGCTGGCAAGGGTAATGAGAAGGGAGCGGTGGTATACTCCCCACAAACAACATATCTACCAGCGGCTGATAGCGCATGGCTGGTCCCACAATCAGGTCATGTGGCTCTATCAGTTGATCAACTTTTTGCTGGTTGTTCCGGTAATTGTAGTTGCAGTCAGTTATCCGGAATGGGCAATAGTTGCAGCAATATCAGCAGCTTGCACACTGGCAATAGCTTGGTTTCTGGCATCGCGAAAATTTGGAGTGCTCGCTTAAGCGGGATTAAAGACAATGAACCTAACGCGCATACTGCGGCATCCGCGGGCGGCAGTCGTTCTACACGACCTGTTCATGGTTGCTTTGGCCTGGTTTGGTGCCGGCTGGCTGATTCTGCAAAAGGGATCTCTCGGCATGCTGGGATCCATAAGTCTGTTGGCTGAATTTACCCTGGTCCTGGGTATCCAGGGCCTGGTTCTTTGGTTCACCGGTTTGTACAAAGGTTTGTGGCGCTTCGCCAGTTTTCCTGATCTTTGGAATATTGCCCGAGCGGCTGTTTTCGGTACCGTCCTGATTGTTTCTTCCCTGGCCTGGTTTTTCCCGGGCGAAATTCGCGACATCATCGGCGCTGTGCTGGTTTATCCCGGCTTCCTGTTTCTCACGTTGGGTTTGCCCCGTATGTGTTACCGCTTCTGGAAAGACTCGCATTTGCCGGCGCGGCCGGTTGACTGCAATCTCAAGCGGGTACTGGTGTTGGGTGCAGGTCGTTCAGGAGCCTTGCTGGAACGGGAATTACGCCACCGTGGTGCATTGAATGTCATTGGCTTTCTGGATGATGATCGCCGATTACGCGGTGCACAGGTACATGGTGTTCCGGTGCTGGGTAACATCGGCAGATTGCCAAGAATTGCACGTGAAGTGGGTGCGGACCTGGCGATCATTGCCATGCCTTCGGCCACCAATCAGCAGATGCAGCATATCGTTTCGATCTGTGAACAAAGCGGTATCGAATTTCGTACGCTGCCAACCCTGAATGATCTGGGCAACAAGGCCACCCGTATTGATGATCTCAAACGCGTGGCGATTGACGATCTGTTGGGCCGCGAACCGGTTTCATTGAAATGGGATTCGATCCGGGAGGGTCTGTCCGGCAAGCGGGTCATGATCACGGGCGGCGGTGGCTCCATCGGTTCGGAATTGTGTCGTCAGATTGCCCGTCTCAATCCGATTGAGCTGATTGTGGTCGACAACGGCGAATATGCGCTGTATCGCATTGATCACGAACTGCGCAGCGACTTCCAGGATCTGGTGTTCTGCAGTGTATTGGGTGATATCTGTGATTCCGCAACGGTAGAGAAAGTGGTAGGCGATTATCGTCCCGATATGATTTTCCACGCTGCGGCATACAAGCATTTACCCATTCTGCAAACCCAGGTACGTGAGGCATTCCGCAACAATGTACTCGGCACCATGCGATTGGCTGAAGCTGCAGAACGTCACGGCGTGGGTACATTCGTATTGATCTCCACCGACAAGGCAGTGAATCCGGCGAATATCATGGGTGCTACCAAGCGTGTGGCTGAAATGTATTGCCAGAACATGAATGCCCGGTCCAATACGCGCTATATCACGGTACGATTTGGCAATGTGCTCAATTCCAATGGCAGCGTGGTGCCTTTGTTCAAGGAACAGATTGCCCGTGGAGGCCCGGTAACCGTTACTCATCCGGAAATTTCACGTTATTTCATGACCATCGCCGAAGCCAGTCAGTTGATCATGCAGGCAGCAGTGCTCGGCAGCGGGGGTGAAATCTACGTGCTGGATATGGGCGAACCCGTCAAGATTACCTACCTGGCCGAACAACTGATTCGACTGTCCGGAAAAGTACCGGGTCGCGATATTCAGATTGTTTATACCGGCCTGCGACCCGGCGAAAAACTGTTCGAAGAATTGTTTCATGAATTGGAGCCTTACGAAAAAACCCGCCACGAAAAAATATTCCTGGCTCAGCCACGGCAGTCCAATTGGGAGAATCTTGGTGCGGACTTGCGTGAAGCCGAGCTGGCCATACGTCGCTATGACACACCCAGGATCCAGCAGATTCTGTTGAAGCTGGTGCCTGAGCTGGCCAAATCTTCCAGCGTGAATGTATCTGAAGAAGCATCCGCCATCGTTCCCTTGCATCGCGCGCGTTGAAACAAGTGAGTTTAAAACCCATACGTAAAGCCGTTTTTCCTGTTGCAGGTCTGGGCACCCGTTTCCTGCCGGCCACCAAATCCATTCCCAAGGAAATGTTGCCGGTAGTCGACAAACCATTGATCCAGTATGCCGTTGAAGAGGCGTTGGAAGCGGGTATCGATACCTTGATATTCATTACCAGCCGCAAAAAGCACGCCATTTCAGATCATTTTGACACCGCATTCGAATTGCAGGTGCGTTTGTCGGAATCGGGCAAAACCGAATTGCTGTCTCGCGTAACCGAAATCATACCGGACCATGTCAGCCGGGTTCACGTGACCCAAACCGAAGCATTGGGCTTGGGGCACGCCGTTCTGTGTGCCGAATCGGTAGTTGGTGATGAGCCGTTTGCGGTCATTCTTGCGGATGACATGGTATTGAATCACGGCCCGGGTGCTTTGGCACAAATGGTCAGTCTGTACAGGCAAACAGGCGCAAGTGTTATTGGTGTGGAGCAAATTCCGCCCGCACTCACACGCAGTTACGGTGTGGTCGGAGTAACTGATGACGATCTGGGCCATAAACGCATTCACACCATTGTCGAGAAGCCTGCAGCAGTAGATGCGCCTTCGGATCTGGGTGTGGTCGGTCGCTATGTCCTGTCGCCGCGTATCTTCTCATTGTTGCATGGTGTGCAAGCCGGTGTCGGTGGTGAAATACAACTGACCGACGGCATTGCCGCCTTGCTGCAATCTGAACCCGTGTTGGCTTTGCCGTTTATCGGCAAACGCTACGACTGTGGTAGCCGGGAGGGTTATATCCGTGCGACCATCGATCACGCGCTTGAGTTGGACGATTTGCGCGAACCCATCCTGGCTCATATTCGCGATACCTTGAAACGTTTGGAACCGGGCTGATGCCCAACTTACGCGCTTTGAGACCCTGGCCAACAGGCCGTGTATTACAGCTCTCGCACCATTCCTTGTGTTTGCAGGATAATCCATGGAATGATCCTTGCGACCGGCTGTTGTCGGTGTATTTGCCAGCCGGCTATGACAAACAATCCGACCCTTATATCGCATTATGGGACCTGGCTGCATTTACCAACTCGGGACTGGGACATGTAGCCTGGCGCAATCATGGTGAAAATCTTCCGGAGCGTCTGGACCGGTTGATAGGCCAGGGCCTGATGCCACCGGTGGTAGTGCTGATGCCGGATTGTTATACCTCGCTTGGAGGAAACCAGTATGTCAATTCGCCCGGTGTAGGCCGTTATGCAGATTATCTGGTAGACGAATTGGTCCCATTTGCATCCAGCCAGTTGAACGTGATTGATCATGCTGCAGGCCGCGGCATATTTGGAAAATCATCCGGGGGCTTTGGGGCCTTGTATCATGCCATGCATTACCCTGAGGTTTGGGGGGCAATGGCCAGCCATGCCGGTGACGCCGGTTTTGATCTGGTGTTTCGGCCGGCTTTCCCCGAAACCTGTCTGAACCTGTCCCGTTATGGTGGCGACATTCATCGCTTCATCAAGGCATTCTGGGAATCGAAGAAACCCCAGGGACGGGATTTTACAACGCTGATGATAGTGGCCATGGCGGCCAGCTATGATGCAGACACAGCACAACCGGAAAATATCCGCTTACCCTTTGACTTGCATACCTGTACGCTGGACATGGAGCGCTGGCAGCACTGGCTGGCCTATGATCCCGTTAATCTGGTGCAGGAACATGCGGATGCCCTTAAAGCTTTACAGGGTCTCTACATTGATGTGGGAAGCTTTGACCAATACAACATCCAGTTTGGCACGCGAAAGCTGGTCGGATTACTGAACGAACTGGGTATTGCTTGTCATTTCGAAGAGTTTGAGGGCAGTCACTCCGGCATAGACTGGCGACTGGATCATTCCTTGCCTTTCCTGGCAGACTGTCTGACCTGACTTGAAATCGGCAGCCGAAGCAGCCAATTGATAGAATAAGACTCCCAATTGGTTAGCAGTTCAATTAGCAGGTACTTATGATCAACATCAGCGAATCCGCACAGACCTATTTCCAGAATCTCATCAAGCAACAGGACGAGCCCGGCATGGCGCTTCGTATTGCTGTAAATGCAGCTGGAACACCCAATGCAGCTTGCGATCTGCAATTTTGTCCCTCAGGACAACACCAACCCTCCGATCTGATATTGGAATTCAAAGGATTCAATTTATTTGTGGCAGCGGACAGTGAGAAATGGCTGGAGCAAGCAGAAATTGATTTCGATGAAGGTGAAACCGGTGGGGCGCTGAGCATACGCGCGCCCGGCATTCGTGGGCATGAACCAGCCAGCGATGCGCCACTGGAAGAACGCATCGAATGGCTATTGGAAGCCGACATCAATCCATCACTTGCAGCACATGGCGGTAACGTGGAACTGACAGAAATCACTGCCGACTTCAAAGCAGTATTACGCTTCGGTGGCGGCTGCCATGGCTGTGGTATGGCAGATGTCACGCTGAAACAGGGAATTGAAAAGACGCTTTTAAGCAAAATTCCCGAACTGCAGGGTGTGCTGGATGTTACCGACCATAAAAGCGGTACCAACCCATATTATGCAGCGGGTACACAAGGCCAATCGGCAGTCTGAAAATACCGGGTCAGTCTAAAACAAAAGGCTTTATTGAATAGAAAGGTCGATCAGGCCTTGCTGACTTGCATACCAGGCAGCCAAATCTTCAATATCCTGGTTACTGAGGTTGGCCGCAAAACTCGACATGATGGGATTGCTCCGGTTGCCTGACCGGTAGTCACTCAAAGCCTTGATCAAATAGTTCTCGTGTTGGCCGGCCAGGTTGGGGTAGGTCGGGTCTGTGCTGTGGCCGTCCTTGCCGTGGCAAGCCTCACAGGTAGCGGCTTTTTCCTGGCCTGCGGCAGGGTTACCTTTGGCCACAGCAGCGAGGGGGATCAGCAACAGCGCAGCCAAGGGAATTGCATAAAAACTCAGTCTTCTGATATTCATATTGGTTTATTGTTCTTTCGCGATTTCAACAAAGTAAGCGGAAATATCCAGGATGTCCTGTTCACTCAGGCTGCTGGCCTGGTTTTGCATGGTGGCGTGTTTGCGTTCACCATCCCGATAGGCATGCAAAGCGGAAACCAGATATTGATAGTTCTGACCGCCAAGTTTCGGCACTTTATAGGTCGGGTAGACGTTGTTGTAGCCCGGAATGCCGTGGCAGCCAGTACAGGTATAAGCTTTTATTTCACCTGCTTTGGCATTGCCTTCAGAGGCCATTAGCGAACCGGAGAGCAACAGTGCAGCAGGTATCAGGAACATGTAACGCATTTCAAACTCACGGGTGAATGACAACAGCACTCGATTATAACTGGTGCCAGCCTGCAAACCAACGTGGCAATGAAGGAAAATTACCTGTCTGTCCCATATTTGTTTTTTTTGTCCTGATCTGACCGGGGCCTGACCGGGGCCTGACCGGAGCTTGACCGGGACTTGATTGAATGCCGCGTTATCCAAGCCAAAAAGTGGGGGAATACGCCATTCAAACAAACGTGGTTCGATTGCAGCCCGTTTTCATTTACCCCTGCTTTTTGATTGAACTTTAAAGCAAGATTCAGCACTGATGTAACTATTCAGGCTTTGCGCACATCTACTTACCAGGATCTGCACGCCGATCTGAAGGCCAGCACACCCTGGCCTGAATCTTGCTTTGTTATTTCAGGAGCACAGCATATCGTTTGGGCTGTGTGACTTCCGGCATATAAAGAACAAAAATCAGGTGTGTTACTGTATTACATAAATATAACACTGAGGCCATCCATGAACTTGACAAACAAACCTCACCTGCGACCGGTCAGTAACTGCTTACTGGCACTGGTGTGTATTCTCACCCTGCAAGGCTGCATGGATCAGGCCAATGGGAATATTGACGCCCAGGCCACAGGCCAGGCAGGTAAAGAGGATAGGGTCGCAATTCCGGTAGAGACGGCCAGTGTGCGAACCGGAGACGTTGCAGCCTTCTATTCCGGAACCACGACCATCGAGTCGGATGAACAAGCCGTAGTGGTATCACAGATCACCGGCGTGGTGCTGGAAATCAAGGCCGAAGAGGGTGATTTTGTACAAGCCGGCCAATTGTTGGTTCGAGTGGAACCGGATCGCTACAGCCTGGAAGTTGAACGAAATGAGGCGACATTGAGGCGTTTGGAGACCGAGTTCCAGCGCAAGAAAGAATTGTTTGATCGCAAATTGGTCAGTGCAGAAGATTTTGAACGAATCAGTGCCGAATATGCGGCACAGAAAGCGCAGGTTTCACTGGCCAGGCTCGACCTGAAATATACCAATATCCAGGCGCCTATATCCGGCTATGTATCCGAACGTATGATCCGGGCTGGCAATCTGGTGGAACTGCATCAGCCGGTTTACCGCATTACCAGTTACGATCCCCTGTTGGCCGTTTTGCATGTGCCGGAGCGTGAACTGGGTGTGTTGCGAAATGGACTGACAGTGACCGTGCGTCTGGATGCTTTTCCCCGGCAGGAGTTCAAGGGCGAGGTGATACGCATCAGTCCGGTGATTGATCCGACCACCGGAACGTTCCGGGTAACTGCACAGGTTGAGGATCCGGCTGGAATAGTGAAGCCCGGATTGTTTGGCCGCGTCGATATCCTGCACGATGTGCGTAAAAATGTGCCGGTCATTCCACGCTCTGCGCTGATCAGAGAGGATGAACAGACTTTTGTCTTTGTGGTGGGCGAAGATGGCAACGCCATCCGGCGTTCTATTCGTACCGGCTACGAGCGTAATGGTCAGGTCGAAGTAGTCGAGGGAGTAAGCGAAGGCGAGTCGGTGGTTACCGCCGGAAAAGGCAGCCTCAGTGATGGCAGCAAGGTAGAAGTGGTCAGTCTTACAGCAGCTGTCCCCGAAGCCTGATCCTGCATGAACATTAAAACCTTGAAACTGGTGGAAATAGCCACCCGGCGCCCTGTGGCTATCTCAATGGCAGCGGTTACACTGGTCTTGTTCGGGCTGATTTCCCTGCAGCAACTGCAGGTCAATCTGTTGCCCGAGTTGTCCTATCCAACCCTGACCGTAAGAACCGAATACCCCGGATCGGCACCGGAAGAAATCGAAACCCTGTTGACCCGACCGGTAGAAGAAGCGGTTGGTATTGTAAAAAATGTGATTGGGGTCAAGTCGGTATCCCGTACCGGTCAGTCCGATGTCATTCTTGAATTCGCCTGGGGCACTGACATGGATCGTGCCAGCCTGGAAGTGCGCGAAAAACTTGAGATCATGCAATTGCCGCTGGAAGTTTCGCGGCCCATTTTGCTGCGCTTCAACCCGGCTACAGATCCGATCATGCGTTATGGCCTGGTGATTGAAAGCAGCGCTGGTCTTGAAAACAGTGTTGATGCAGCGCCTGGCAATGAAGTGGCGCTGAAAGTATTGCGCCGCTTTGCCGATGAGGAGATCAAGAAACGACTCGAGCCGGTGGAGGGTGTCGCTGCGGTTAAAATATCGGGGGGTCTGGAAGACGAGATCCAGATTGAGATCGACCAGCAGAAAATGGCCCAGTTGAATCTGACCCTGGGCACCCTGGTGGATCGCCTTGCTGCAGAAAACCTGAATGTTTCGGCAGGCCGGCTGGAAGAAGGCGCACAGCGCTATCTGGTCCGTACCATCAATCAATTTGCATCGGTTGAAGAGTTTGCCGACCTGATCGTTGCTACCGGACAAAACCGGCCCATCTATTTGCGCGATATTGCCCGGGTACATGCCGGCTATAGCGAACGCGAAGCGATCATTCGGATCAATGGACGCGAAGCGGTTGAGATCGCCATCTACAAAGAAGGTGACGCCAATACGGTCAATGTGTCCAAAGCCATTCGCGAACGTGTGGCCGTTATACAGGAGCAAACACCCGCAGGCATGCAAATACGGCTGGTAGATGACCAGTCGGTATTTATTGACCGGGCGATCTCCGAAGTCATCAGTGCGGCTGTGTTGGGTGGTTTGCTGGCCGTGCTGGTCATTTTCGTATTTCTGCGTAATTGGTGGTTCACGCTGACCATTGGTATTTCCATTCCCATATCCATCATCGCTACTTTTTTCCTGATGGGCCAAAGTGGCATCACGCTGAACATCATGTCTCTGGGAGGCATTGCACTGGCAGCGGGTCTGTTGGTCGATAACGCCATTGTGGTTCTGGAAAACATCACCCGTTATCGACAGGCCGGCGAGGGTCTGATCAGTGCGGCGCGCAAAGGTGCCAGTGAAGTCGGTGGTGCGGTTATCGCTTCAACCCTCACGACGGTAGCTGTGTTCTTGCCACTGGCATTTGTACAGGGAATTGCCGGTCAGTTATTCCGTGACCAGGCACTGACCGTTGCTTTTGCGCTGCTGATCAGCCTGTTCGTTGCCATGTCACTGATTCCCATGATGGCTTCATTGCGTGGGCACAATGACAAAGTGAGGGAATCGGGTAGCAGTGGGTTTGGCCATTGGTTTCAGAGCCGGTATGAAGGCCTGTTATCAGCGGCCATGCGGCATCGGGCTCTGACCCTGTCGGTGGCTGCAGCTTTATTGTGCATTGCCGCGATCATGCTGAGTCGTATCGGTACCGAACTGGTACCACAAATGCAGCAGGGACGCTTCAATGTGACACTGGTAGCGGCGCCGGGAACGCCTTTGGAACAAACCGATGCGGTGCAGACAGCCATACAAAATCTGGCAACTGCAGATGATTCGGTAGCCCTGGTCTTTGGCGTGGCGGGTTCGGGCAACCGGATTGACGCCAACCCGACTGAAAGCGGCGAGAACATCGCGCGCATGCTGATCAGCATGCAGCCCGGCAGCAGTGCGGCACAGCAGCAATCGCTGATCGATCGTTTACGTGGGTGGGCGCAACAGACAGCCGGGCTGGAGGCTACCTTTTCTTCACCTGAATTGTTGAATTTCGACAAGCCACTTGCAGTGGAAATACAGGGCTACGATCTGGATTCGTTGCGCCTGGCAAGCGACAGGGTATTGAAGCTGTTGCGCCAGTCGGATCGCTTCGCTGATGTCGAATCCAGTATGGAACGTGGGCACCCGGAAGTGCAGATTTTTTTTGACCAGGAACGCGCGGCAGCATTGGGTCTGACGGTCAAAGAAATTTCCGACCAGATCGTTGGCAAGATACGCGGCCGGGTCGCCACCCGCTACAGTTGGCGTGATCGCAAAATCGATGTGCTGGTACGTATTGCAGAAGACGAACGGCAATCGATCAATGCCGTGCGCGACCTGATCATCAATCCAACCAGTGACAGGCCGGTGCCGCTGTCGTCAGTGGCTGAAATTGTGGTGGGTGAAGGCCCTGCAGAGATACGTCGCAGTGACCAGGAACGAGTTGCTTTGATTCAGGCCAATCTGGCCTATGGTGATCTGGGCACCGCTGTTGCAGAAGTCAATAGCCTGCTTGCCGATGTAACACTGCCTTATGGTTTGGCCATGCGCGTGACCGGGCAAAGTGAAGAGATGGATGCCTCGTTTCGTTCACTGATGTTTGCTTTGGGTTTGGCCATATTCCTGGTCTATCTGGTAATGGCTTCCCAGTTCGAATCGCTGTTGCACCCCTTTGTCATACTGTTTTCCATTCCATTGGCTGGCATTGGCGTTGCGGTGGCTTTGTGGCTCACCGACACACGTCTGAGCGTGATCGTGTTCATTGGCTTGATCATGCTGGCCGGTATCGTGGTGAACAATGCGATTGTACTGGTCGATTTGATCAACCAATTGCGCGCACGAGGCATGGAGCGCATTGCTGCCATTAAAGAAGCCGCACACTTGCGTCTGCGTCCCATTATGATGACGACGCTGACAACCCTGTTGGGTTTGTTACCGATGGCTTTTGGACTGGGTGAAGGCTCCGAGATGCGCACGCCCATGGCGATTACCGTGATTGGCGGTCTGTTGACCTCGACCCTGCTCACACTGTTGGTGGTACCGGTGATGTATTCCCTGTTGGACCGGCGCAAGGATGTGCCGGTCGAGACCGGGCAGGCGGAAGCTGTTCAGGCGAGCCCGCTCTCACAGTCTGTGCAGATCTGAACCATGTCTCCAGCTAAATTCGCCATGGATAGACCGGTCACGATCAGCATGATCTTTCTCTCCATGGTGGTCATCGGTCTGATCTCCAGTCGCCTGTTGCCGTTGGAGTTTTTCCCGGCAGTTGATGTGCCGTTCATCATGATCAACGTTCCCTATGAAGGTTCATCACCCAAAGAGGTGGAGCGGGAGATAGCGCGACCCGTAGAAGAAGTCATCGCCACCCTGAGTGGCATCAGGAATCTACAATCCACTTCCACCTCCAGTGGCGTAAACTTCGAGGTGATATTTGATTGGGGAACCGATGTTGCTGTGAAAGCCGTTGAAGCCCGTGAACGGGTTGAGGCCATCCGCGATCAGCTGCCGGCCGATGTTCGCCGCATCAATGTATTCAAATTCAATTTCACCGATCAGCCGGTACTCACTCTGCGAATTTCCAGCGATCGTGATTTATCCAACGCTTACGACATGTTGATGCGCCGCCTGGTAAAGCCGCTGGAGCGGATACCGGGGGTCGCACGGGTAGACTTCCAGGGCATAGAACCGCGCGAAGTACGCATTGACCTGATCGCTGACCGTGTGATTTCACACGGTATCGATATCGCCGATCTGGAACGCAGGCTACAGGCGGTTAATTTTTCCGATTCTGCCGGACTGATTCGTGATTCGGGTATGCGTTACCGGGTTAACCCCCGTACGGAGTTCCAGTCAGTAGATGAAATCTCCGAACTGGTGATTACCGATAACGGCCTGCGCCTGAAAGATATTGCCGAAGTCACTTACGACAGTCAGCGACGAAATTATGCGCGCCACCTGGATCGGAAGTATGCGATTGGTGTCAGTGTTTTCAAGGAAAACGGATCCAACCTGGTGGATGTGGGCAACCGGGTGCTGGATGAGGTGAATCGTATTGGCAACACGCCTGAGATGCATGGCATCAACCTGTTCTTTTTGGAGAATCAGGCAGAAGGGGTTACTGAATCGCTCAGTGACCTGCTCAAGGCAGGCTTGCTGGGCGCCATGCTTTCCATGGTGATCCTGTATTTTTTCCTGCGCAATATTCCCACCACGCTGATGGTTTCCCTGTCGGTTCCAATCGCCGTTACCATTACTTTGGGTGTGATGTATTTTCTTGGGCTGACCTTGAACATCCTCTCGATGATGGGTTTGATGCTGGCTGTGGGCATGCTGGTAGACAATGCGGTGGTGGTGAGTGAAAGCATACAGACCGAACGGGACAAATATCCGGATCAGCCGGAGCAGGCGGTGTTACGGGGTGTCAACAGCGTAGGTCTTGCGGTGGCAGCAGGAACACTCACCAGTGCCGCGGTTTTCCTGCCCATCATCTTTGGTGAGAAAGACCAGATTTCCATATTCCTGACGCATGTCGCCACCGCCATTGTGGTATCGCTCAGCATTTCTTTGCTGATCGCACAAACCGTCATTCCATTGATCGCTTCCCGGTTGCCGATTCCGGCCAGGCGTCCGGATGGTTTCATCGAACACCTGAAAGCGCGCTACGTGAAATTGTTGTGGTGGACCATGCGGCATCGCAAGTTGAGCGCTTTGGTGATCGTTCTGGCACTGGTTTCAGTTGCCATTCCGGCCATGCTGGTGGAAACCGATATGTTTCCACAGAACCAGACCCGGAATCTGTATCTGCGCTATCACCTGGACGGGCAATATCCGCTGGCCAAGGTCAAGCAATCGGTTGACGCCATTGAAGACTATCTGTACGCCAATCAGGAGCGTTTCGAAATCCGTGCGGTATATACCTATTACGATGAAAACGGTGAAGCCACTTCTTCAGTGCTGCTCACCGATGACAAGGATGCCATACGTCCGGCCGAAGAAATCAGTAAGGAAATTCTCAAGGGTATGCCAAAAATTGCCATTGGCAAACCGCAATTCGGTTTTGATCGCCAGGGTGGTGGCGAGAAGCTGGGGGTCACTCTGACGGGTTCTTCCAGTGAGGTTCTGGAGGAACTGGCAAACGATGCGGTGCGCGTTCTGTCCTCGATCAAAGGCCTGGCCGGTGTGGTGGCGAATACGACCGCAGGTGACCAGGAATTGCAGATACAGGTCAACCGGGAACGCGCCAATTTGCTGGGCTTCTCCACCCAGGATATTGCACGCACCATTGCCATAGCCCTGCGTGGTGTCGACCTGCGGGAGTTTCGAGGCGAGGAGGGTGAGATTCCGGTGCGCTTGCAGTTTCGTGAAGCAGATCGCAAAGGGCTGGTGGATCTGTCCGATCTCAAATTACGCAATGCAGCCGGCGTACAGGTTCCGTTGATGTCATTGGTCGATGTCAGTGAAGATACAGGGCCTACCCGGATCCGCCGGATCGATCGACAAACCGGTGTCAGGATAGAGACTCAACTGGATGATCTGAGCAGTGAAAAAGCCCGCAAATTGATCGAAGAGAAAATGAATCTGTTGGCCCTGCCGGCGGGCTACAAATGGAGCTTCGGTGGCGGCTTTGACGAAGATGAGGAAGCCATGCAGAAAATGGTTTTCAATATCATTCTGGCCATTGCGATTATTTACATTGTTCTGGCAGCCCAGTTTGAATCCTTGATTTATCCGGCCAGCATGATTTGCACCATCCTGTTCTCGGTAGTCGGCGTGTACTGGTTCTTCCTGTTGACCGGCACCACGTTTTCGTTGATGAGCATGATCGGCATCCTGATATTGATTGGCGTGGTGGTGAACAATGGCATTGTGCTGATTGATCATGTGAATCACTTGCGTCGACAAGGTCTGGCCCGCGATGAGGCACTGGTTCAGGCCGGCAATGACCGCTTGCGACCTATTCTGATGACGGTAGGGACCACCGTACTGGGACTGGCGCCGTTGTGCATAGGCACCACCCAGGTGGGTGGCGACGGCCCACCTTATTTCCCCATGGCGCGGGCCATCGTCGGTGGCTTGCTGTTCTCCACCGTGGTCAGCCTGGTGTTTCTGCCCACGATCTATACCTGGCTGGATGCCATGCGCAGCTGGCCGCAACATCTGGGGCGCTGGACAGGTACAGGTTTTCGCCACACCGGCAAGGTCTTGCTTTGGCCGTTGCGTAGAGTGTTTGGGACAATTGGGGTCAGAGTAAAAATACCTTGAAGTTTCGGTCTCTGAAGTGGTCTGAAATGAGTTTTTACTCTGGCCCCAATTGTCAATGGAAATCCCGGGAACGGGTTTGCAGGCCATCAGCCAGGTGGCTGAAGTCGTGAACCTGGCTTGCGATCAGATGATGCACTTCGCCATCGGTTTCCATGACCCCGTCTATCGCCAGTATGCTGGCTCCCAGTATTTCTGCGCGTTGCTTTTCCCACAACCGCGGCCAGATCACCACGTTGACGCAACCGGTCTCGTCTTCCAGGGTCAGGAACAGGGTGCCGCTGGCCGTCATGGGGCGTTGGCGCATGGTGACAAGGCCGCAAGCCCTTGCCCGGCTGCCATGTGGCAGTTTTTGTAATTCGGTGGCTGATTTGGCGCGACGGCGGCGTAACAGCGGACGTAGCAGGGCGATGGGATGTCGCCCCAGTGTCAGACCGGTGCTGGCATAGTCGGTGCGGATATCATCAGCTTCGGTAGGCGGTCGTATACCGACCGGAAAAGGGGTCAGAGCCCTTTTTGCGAAATCTGCATCCGGTCCAGGGATGGTTCCTGGCAAAAAGGGCTCTGACCCCTTTTCCATTTCCACCGCAGCAACTTCCCAACGCGCGCGATGGCGGTGGCCGGCCAGGCCACGCAAGGCACCGGATTCGGCCAGTACGGCCAGGTCGTGCCGGTCCAGACCGGCGCGTGTGGCCAGGTCCTGTACATGGGCAAAAACTGCCTGTTGACGGGCCAGCATCAGGCGTTGTGCAGCCGCTTCCCGCATGCCTTTGATCATTCTCAATCCCAGTCGCAGGCAAGGTTCGCGTTCTTCCAGCGAGCAATCCCAGTCGCTGTAGCGTACATCTGCAGGCAATACCCTGACACCATGACGCCGGGCATCCTGCACCAGTTGAGCGGGTTGGTAAAATCCCATGGGTTGTGAATTCAGCAGGGCACAGGTAAAAGCGGCTGGATAATGGCATTTCAGCCAGGACGATACATAAACCAGCAAGGCAAAACTGGCCGCATGCGATTCCGGAAAACCGTATTCGCCGAAGCCGCGTATCTGTTGGAAAATCTGCTCGGCAAATGCTTCGCTATAACCGCGTTGCAGCATGCCACTGACCAGGCGCTGGTGCATATGCTCCAGTCCTCCACGACGGGCCCATGCGGCCATGGAACGTCGCAGCATATCCGCCTCAGAGCCACTGAAACCTGCTGCAACCATGGCGATTTGCATCACCTGTTCCTGGAAAATGGGCACGCCCAGAGTGCGCTGCAACACGGCCTTGAGTTCTTCTGAATGGTAGTTCACCTGCTCCAGGCCACGGCGACGCTGCAAAAAAGGGTGCACCATATTGCCTTGTATGGGGCCAGGCCGGACGATGGCGACTTCGATCACCAGGTCATAGAAGCAGGCTGGCTTGAGCCTGGGCAGCATGGCCATTTGCGCACGTGATTCGATCTGGAACACGCCCACGGTATCGGCCCGCTGGATCATGGCGTAGGTGTCGGGGTCTTCGGCAGGGATATCAGATAAAAATGGGGTCGGATACATTTTTGCCTGATTGGCATCCAAATTTTTGCCAGGTGAGTGCAAAAATGTATCCGACCCCATTTTTACCATTTTTATCAGTTTCAGGCAGCGGTGTATGGCGCTGAGCATACCCAATGCCAGGCAGTCCACTTTCATAATGCCCAGGGTTTCCAGGTCTTCCTTGTCCCACTGGATCACGGTGCGATCCGGCATGGCGGCGTTCTCCACCGGCACCAGCGATGCCAGCGGAGCCTCGGAAATTACAAAACCGCCGACGTGCTGCGACAAATGTCGCGGAAAGCCAACGATGGTTTGCACCAAATAGACCAGTTGCTGCACCTTGAGGTTGTCCAGATTGAAGCCCTGTTCTGCAATGCGCCTGGAAAAGCTTTCGGGCTGGTCCCACCAGGCAGTATTGCGCGCCAGCAGGTCAGCCTGGCCCAATGAAAAGCCCAGCGCTTTGGCTACATCGCGAATCGCGCTGCGTGGCCGGTAGGTGATGACGGTGGCAGCCAGGGCGGCTCGGTCACGCCCGTACTTGCGGTAGATGTACTGGATGACTTCTTCGCGTCGCTCGTGCTCAAAGTCCACGTCGATATCCGGCGGCTCATCACGTTCACGCGATATGAACCGTTCAAACAGCATATTCATGCGGGCGGGATCGACCTCGGTAATGCCCAGGCAGTAACACACAGCCGAATTGGCTGCGGAACCGCGGCCCTGACACAGGATGCCCTGGCTTTTGGCGAAGCGGACGATGTCGTATACCGTCAGGAAATAAGGTTCGTAATGCAGTTCGGCAATCAGGGTCAGCTCTTTTTCAATCTGCTCGCGCAGGGCTGTACTGATCCCTTGAGGCCAGCGCTCGTGAATTCCGGCTTCGGTGAGCTGTCGCAAATGGCTGCTGGCGGTTTGTCCCTCCGGAACGACTTCCCGTGGGTAACGGTAGCGCAATTGCTCGAGGCGGAAATTACAGCGTCCGGCGATGTCCAGGGTGGCCGTCAGTAATTCCTCCGGGTAGCGTTGTTGCAGTTGTTGGCGTGTGTGCAGATGCCGCTCACCACAGGGCATGGCGCGGAAACCCAGTTCCCCAACCGTACAGCCATGGCGTATGGCTGCCAGTACATCATGCAACATGCGGCGTGGGCGCTGGTGCATCTGCACATCGCCACAGGCGGTCAGAGGTATGCCCGCTGTTCTTGCCGTCTGGCTCAGTGCTGTCAAGCGCTGGGCATCATCCGGGCCCAGATGCAGGTTCACGCCCAGCCAGCACCGCCCGGCGAAAAAACCGGCCAGCCAGTGGGCGGTTAACAGGTCGTTTTCATCAGCCGGCAGCCAGATCGCCAGACAGTGTTCCAGGCCGTGCTCGAAAATTTTATCCGGCAAGGCATATTGACCCTTGGGCGCATTGCGTCGGCCACGGGTGATCAGTGTGCATAATTGTGTATAGCCATTATGGTCTTGCGGTAACAGGATCAACCGTGAGCCATTCTGCAGTCGGAAAAGACTGCCGGGGATCAGTTGTATGGTCTGGCCACGATCGTGACAACGACGCTGTTCTTCCAGCGCACGTACCACGCCAGCCAGCGAGCATTCATCGGTGATCGCAATGGCCTGATAACCCAGTTCGGCAGCCCGGGCGACCAATTCCTGGGGGTGAGAGGCACCGTGGAGAAAGCTGAAGTTACTGCAACAGACCAGCTCGGCGTAATCGGGTGGGGTTGAAGGGGAAGCAGGCATGCTGTGATTATATACAGTATTTTGTGCGGACAGCTCCCGGATACGGGCTTCGCCCGTTCCGGGATGACGGCTGTGCCACTTCCGGGATGACGTTCGGATACGGGCTGCGCCGCTTCCGGGATGACGGCTAAGGTTGGGATGACGGTGGGGGGTGAAAACGGCAGGAGCTTGTTGCTGTGGTTAAAAGTAGATGTCCTCGAATCGCGCCAGTTTTTTGTCGTCGTGAAATAACTCCAGGAATTCACCCCGGATTACAGCGCGGTTGGTTTGTCCCAATGCGAGTAAAAATGCCTGTTCGGTATCCATGCCTTCAGGGCAGGCCATCATGGTCGAGCCCATGCCGGAGAAAGACAGCTTTTCATCTTCATGTGTATAGCTGCCAAAGAAACGGTTACAGCCACCGAAACCCGCCAAACGTTGATCCTGTTCCTGCAGTATCAGATGCGCTTCTTTTTGATCGGCTATGGGTTTGACGATGGTGTCATTCAATGAAATCAGTTTCCAGTAGGTATTGAGCAATTCGGCCAGCGGCGGAGGTGCACAGTCCTGTGTCTCGGTAACGCCCTGAAATTGATCAACTATCAGGTGTATCTGACGGGTATTTTCTTCCATGCCTGGCCGTTCAAGATAACGTCCATGCAGTGCAACCTTAAGCTCCTCTCCAGGTTTAATTCCTGAATTTAAATACGCACGTTCAAGTTCTATATATTGGCCTGACATTTCCACCGGATAGGATCTGCCGCTGTGGCAGTCACGAAACCGTGGGGCATCTGCAAGGTATTGAAACATGCCTTCAAGATCCATACCCACGGCTTCATTGTCTGTCGTACTCAGGCTATCCGTAGCGCTGTGCTCTGCTGCTACCAGCAACATATCAACCCGGTTGCCGGCATCACGCATGATCACCGGAGTGTGGCCGTCGTTGACAAACAGCAAACCGCCATCCGGCCCCAGTATGCGAGCCCGTAATGCGTAGCTCAGGCGGTTGTCGATCTGCGATGGGTCGTAGGCCAGTTCAAAGGAAATGGGGACTTGTCCCGGGTCTGTGAGTTCCATGCTGGCAATTTGTGTCGCAGGAGCATCTGCGCGGGATACATCTTCCAGATCAACCTCAACCCGGCTGCCCGGTAGCAGCAAAATACGTTCACGGTAGCTGATGGTTCCGGAAATGCTGGCTGCTTCTGGCTGTATCGCTTTACCCGGATCTGATTCGCTGCCTGGTTCGCTGCCTGGCTCAGCCTGGCAGGATACCAACAGTATGGAAGTGGCCAATAGCCAAAATATTTTCATCATCTATTCAATACCTTGTCTGCATTGCGCAATGAACTTAGTCTTTTGAAGGTGTTTCCGGGTCGCGACTGACACCGCCCGTCAATACCAGTTTCATACCTTCCTCGAATGACATTTCAATCGGCGTGACAGCGCTTCTGGGTAAAAACAGGGTGTAGCCACCAATCTGATAACTCATGGGCAGATAGACGCCGACCGGATCTTCAATGGACAGTTGCATGGGTAGACGCTCAAAGTCTTCACGGGTTACAAAACCAATCTGTTCAAATTCTTGCCCCGGAATGCGTACCAGCACGACCTTGCTCATGGCGGCCTTACTGCCCGGACTGAAATAACCGACGAAATCCTTGATCGCCGTATAAATGGTTTTGACCAGCGGCAGGCGGTTGAGCAGGTCTTCGCCATAAGTAAACAGTTTCTGGAACAGCAAAACATGTGACAGCAAGCCGATCAACATGGTGATCGCCAATCCGGCGATCAAGCCCATGCCAGGGATGTACCAGCCTTGTGGCAAAAAGCGTAACAACAATCCGCCCAGTAACCGTTCTGCACTGCCGGCCAACCACCAAAGTATGGCCACGGTCAGAGTCAGTGGAATGACGACGGCCAGGCCTTTGAGGAAAAGCTTACCTAGTGCGTTCATGGAAGGGCATTCATATAGTGGCATTCATAAGATCGGGTTCATGGCCTGTTGGGTTGCTGCT
>CAZRTG010000044.1:13160-21554 GCA_964602895.1 uncultured Wenzhouxiangellaceae bacterium | reverse complement strand
GGCCGCATCCGCTGCCAATCCGGGAAAATGCAATTTGGCAACAGCCTCTGCGCCCCGCTCTGCCGTACCGAGATAGCTCGCTGCATCCGGCCAGCGTTTGGCGAAGCCGGTACGGAACAAAACGATGCTGCCGGCCGGGATGCTGCCGTGGGCTGCTTCCCAACTTTTGATGTCGTCACGTGTGATCAAATAATCCCGATCTGCCGCAGCTTGCTGGCTGACGTCGATCACCACCGCCGGGGCAATCAATCGTTCCAGGGATAGCTGATCAGCCGTTTGCCCACCCTCGGCGAAGTGAATGGGGGCATCCAGGTGCGTGCCGCCGTGCTCTGCCGTACAAATGCTGTAAGCGGTGTAATACCAGCCACCCTCCGTATGACCCTCGAAATCTGTGGTCTTGCTGAAACCGGGGGCAGTGGGCCAATAAATCGTGCTTTCATCGTAGGCATGTGACAGGTCGATCCAGTTGCCTTTACCGAATTCCCAGGCGGCCGCAGACACCGGAAACCACAGCAAAACCACCAGCAAGGCAACAATCTTCAGTTTGAAAAATGATCCGCTCATCAGGTTTGTACTCCTTTCAACACATCATCATGATGCTCAGCCGCGCTTGCGCTGTTGCGCCACCCAGGCGCGGATATCGGCGTCCAGCACCGTCAACGGCACAGCACCCTGCCCCAGCAAACGGTCATGGAAGCTGCGGATATCAAATCGTTCGCCCAATTCGGCCTCGGCGAATGCCCGCAGTTCTTTGATTTTCAGCTCACCCAGTTTGTAGGCCAGGGCCTGTCCAGGCCAGACGATGTAACGATCGATTTCAACGATGATGTCATGCTCCTGCTTGCCGGCATTTTCCTTGAAGTACTGGATCGCCTGATCGCGGGACCAGCCCAGGGAATGCATGCCGGTGTCTACCACCAGCCGCACAGCACGCCACATTTCATAGGTCAGTTGGCCGAACTTCGAATAGGGGTCTTTATAAAACCCCATCTCCTCGCCCAGACTTTCAGAATATAAACCCCAGCCTTCTGTGAAGGCAGTATAGGAGGCGACCTGCCGGAACCAGGGAACATTTTCCATTTCCTGTTGCAACGAGATCTGCAGATGATGGCCGGGCACCGCTTCATGCAGCGTCAGAGCTTCCATTTCCCAGCGCGGGCGGGTATCGAGCGCATAGGTGTTGGCAAAGAAATAACCCGGCCTGCCAGCGCGTATGGAGCCACGCTGGTAATAGGCCGTGGTCTGGGATTTTTCAGCATAGGCGGGCACGGGAATCACGCCGTACGGGTTACGCGGCAGGCGGCCAAACACTTTGGTCAGCTCCGGATCAGCCCGTTTGGCGATATCGCGGTACTCACGCATCAGCTCCTCTGCGGTGGTGTGATAAAACTGTGGATCGGTACGCAGGAATACCAGGAAATCCTCGAAACTGCCTTCAAAACCGCTTTCTGCAATCACTCGGTCCATCTCGCCCCGTATGCGTTTGACTTCCGCCAGGCCAATATCGTGGATTTCCTGTGGACTCAGCTTGGTGGTCGTGCGTGCCGCCACATTGTGTGCATACCAGGCCTCACCGTTCGGCAGGTCTTTGGCAGCAATGGTTTCACGTGCGCCCGGCAGATATTCATTCTCGGTAAAGGCCAGCAGGCGTTCATAAGCGGGAACAATGCCGTCGCTGTAGGCCTGAAAGGCACGTTCTTGCAAACTTTTGGCTTGTAAAGGATCCAGGCCGTCCGGGATGTCTGCAAAAGCGCCCAGCAAAGGACTTTTCGATGGATCATCCACCAGTTGATTACGGATTTGCTGCGGCACATCCCGCAGTGTGATTTTTGGTGGTGTGATGCCCTGCTCCAGGCCCTGGCGCATCAGCGCGATGGATTGGTCGATGTAAGCCGGCAGATTTTCCAATCGGCCCAACTGGTTTTCCAAAGTGGCGATACTGCCCTTGGGCATCATGGCCAGAATACCAGCCGCATTCTGCTGAGGGCCGCTCATCTGGTTCATCTGCAGCAATTCCATGGGGAATTGCTGAGCATCGACGCGGATTTTAAGGCTGTCCAGCAACAACATCAGGTTGAACTGTTGTGTGGCATCCAGGTTTTGTGGGTCCAGCGCCTGCAATAGCAGCAGCCCCTCACGATCACGTTCTTCACGGCCCGCAATGGCTTCCGGCGACAGGTCGGTCCACCGGTCCTGACCGCGCGGATCACCCAACTGGGTAGCGAACTCCGGGCTTTGCAGCATGGTCTGGTCAAGCAATAAATCAATGTAACGGGTCAAACGTTGTGCATCGTCCAGGTGCTCGGCATTGGCCTGCAAGGCTTTGATCCCGGCGCTGACATCATCCAGTGGGTCTGCCAATGCCGGGTTACTGCACAACAGCAACAAGATTATAATTATATTAAATACCAATGATTTGAAAAACATTTCAAGAATCCTTCTCATTAAGGTTCAGTTTCTTATCGCGTAAAGCCCGTCGATCGGACTCGCTGATAAAAGCCATTTTCAGGCCGGCAAGTTGCGTCTGGCGGATCATGCCCGCATCCAGGCCGGCAGCAGGAGCTGCAATACGGTATTCATGTGGCAGATCAATACCACTGATCCCCGGATCGTCGGTATTCAGATTCAGGCTCACCCCGGCTTGCAATAATGCCCTGGCCGGATGGCTGGCCAGGGAACTCACGGTACTGGTATGCAGATTGGAGCTGAGACAAACCTCCAACCCAATCTGCTGTTTGGCCAGATAACCGACCAACGCCGGGTCCTCTATGGAACGTATGCCGTGACCGATACGCTCGGCACCCAGGTCGTGAATAGCCGACCAGACGCTGTGCGGACCATCGGCTTCACCGGCATGGATGGTGGTGTGCAGGCCGGCGTTGCGTGATTTCCTGAAATGCTCTTTGAACAGGCTGGCTGGAAAACGCTTTTCGTCACCGGCAAGGTCCATTGCCACCAGCCCATCAGAATGTGCCAACAAGGCATCCAGTTCCTGCATGCAAATATCGGGGCCATAAGTGCGACTGAGTATGCCGATGGCCTGTGCCTGCGTTCCTGTGGCGGCCTCACCTGCGCGAATACCATCGATCACAGCCGCAGTCACATCTCCGGCGTTCAAACCATGAGTTTCGGCCATAAACCAGGGGCTGAAACGCAGCTCGATGTAGTCGATTCCCTCGTCTGCTGCATCCAGCACGTTTTCAAAAGCAACGCGCCGGCAGGCATCCGTATCCACCAGTACCGCGGTCAGGTATTTGAATTTGGCGATGAACTCCATCAGCCCTTCGGCCGGGTCCATGATCTGCACATGGGGCCGCAGACTTTCCGGATCATGACCCGGGAGCTGAATGTCATGCTGATCGGCCAACTCCAGTACGGTCTGAAGTCGTATGCTGCCATCCAGATGACGGTGCAGGTCACACAGGGGTAAACGGGGATCAATCAAGCTATGTTCTCGCATGGGGGTCGATTCTCGGGATTGCCAGCTGCCGTGTCAACGCTAAAACCAGGCCGCAGCTATGCTCTGGCACCTGAATCGATTCGACTTCAAGACTATAATGTCCAATCCTTTGGCCAACTCCGTCAATCGATACCGGCCTCAACATTGAACCGAGATCAAATAAGAAAAATCATGAATCAAACAGATCCCTCCATCACGTCTACGTCGCCGGAATCAGCTACAGAATCTGCCGAGCATTTTCTGGACCGGGTATTGAATGACAAGCAACATCCCCTGGTCATTTTTACCCGCGAAGCGTGCGTGTACTGCCGGGCCGCGCTCAAGTTTTTCGCTGCAATTGAAGCGCCGTATCGAATCGTAAAACTCGACTCCAAAGAATACCGGACAGCCGGACTGAACCGGGAAATCCACGCCATCCTGCTGGAAAGGTCTCACAGCCATACCGTGCCTCAGATTTTCATTGCGGGTCAATTCGCAGGTGGCGCCACCGACAGCTTTGATGCCTGGCACAGGGGTGATTTTCAGCAAAAGCTCAGAGCTGCAGCGGTCCCGTTCAAGGAGCCGGCAGGACTTAACCCCAATACTTTCCTTTTCGGCGGGTTCAACCTTTAAAGGGTCATTCCAGCACATTCATTTGCCACAGGTCTTTGCGCTCCATTTGCAAAAACGGACGCATGGCCAGACAACCGGTTTTACCGATACTCCTTTCGAGGAATTTCAACTCCTGAAACTTCTCATGCGTACCCTCGCCCGGGCCGGTCTGAATACCGTGTTCGCGCATCAGCAATATGCCCTTGGCACGAATCGCCAATTCTGTGTAAATACGCAAATAGCACAACATGTCAGCGACTACCGGACCATCAAATTTGGTTGTCAGGTCGGTCAGGAAACGGCCTATTTTGCTTTGTGCAAACTCCCCTGAATTGATCTGCTCCAGCAACAGGGTGTCGGCGTCAAAGTCCAGCTCCAGCCACTCATGCATGGCTTTTGCACTGTGTCTGAAAATCAACGCCAGCAAGGCCGGAAGGATCAGCAAAGTGCCCAGAGTGGATAGTACGGGCGAACCCGGAAAATGGTTGAAGACGGCATGGAAAATGGTTGCCGCCATCAAACCGGGCAGAAAATAAAACGGATTGATCTTCATACTGCGTTCGGTAATTGTCTGGGCGAGTACGCCGAATATGGCCGTTACACCGCCGTGCATGATGGCTGTTCCAAACCCGCGTACGATCCAGACACCCGGATTGGAACCGATACCCTGATAAAGGTAGTAAAGGTTTTCGACAAAGGCAAAGCCTGCACCTATGGCAAATCCCAAAATAGCCGCATCCACCAGAAAGCCGATGCGGCTGCTACGAAACAGATACACCATGATCAGGCCTTTCAGGCTTTCCTCGATCAGTGGTGAGACGTAACGGCTGTAGCTTTGCAGGTCCAGGCCGGTCAGGTCCAAGACCTCGCCATTGGCAAAATAACTCAGGACTGCGCTCAAACCGCCGAGCAGTATGACCCATAAAACAAGGCGCAAACGGACCAGCTTGTAACTGTCCATGAACACCAGAACAGCAAGAAAAATCAGCACGGGCAATAAGCCAATGATGGGGAGAACTATCGCTTGAGAAAAATCACTCACAGTATTTTCAATGAGAGCATGAACTCATCGTCTGCCTTGTGGCCGGCAATATAGCCGCGGGCAAAGCCCAAAGAAAGGGTCATGGGCAGGCGGTGCACAACGGTAAAGCCCAAATCCACTTGTATACCCAGGTTGGTATAGGTTTCATCATAATCACTGTCACCCAAATCGGTCAGCAATACTCCGGAAAAGAGCGCTGTACGCAGATAAGACAGGAAAAAACCGGGCGTTCCTACACTTTCAAACCGCCAGGGCGGCAAATTCCATTCCAGTACCGATTTGAAAAAATCCTGTCCGGATAATTGGTCAATATCGAAGCCGGGAAAACTGAAGAATTCACGGTAGCGTTTGACCTCGCGATCATCCACATAATTATTGCCGAATGAGCCAAAATACCAGTTCGCCAGCGAGTTATCACGGTCACCGTCGGCAATGCCGGCCGAATTGTACAACCAAAGTGAAGAGTTCTTCAGCGGCAGGCTGAAGCCAAAATCCACGCCGGCACGCAACAAAGGAATGGTATCGCCTTCGGCATGATCGACATAAGCTGCCACGTCCCAACGCCAGCCCTTTTCATGGTCTACTGCGCCCAATGATCTGCGGGTATTGCTGTAATTCAGTTCGACTTTGGCCGACAGCAGTTCGTCGAAGCCGGCAGAGACGTTCTGGTTCCCCGGCAAGGTATCCAGATCGGTATACCAGGCCAGTTCGGCATCTACCGCCAGTGTTCGAGGCAGGTCGTAGATCAACAGTTTATGAAAGCCACCGATGACCGCATTACCCTTACGGGCACGCTCGACTGGCCCGAACAGGTCATAGAAATCGGCATCGTTATGCCAGTAGCGTAAACGCCAGTTCAGCGAGCGATACTCGATATCCGCATGCAGACGTTCCGAATCATCCAGTGAGCCATTCAGACTGTAGGAGACATCAGCACGCAGCGAGTGAAACAACATCGGGTCCTGCCAGGTAAAGCTGCCACCCAGTGCAAACGTATCGCGATAACCCTCGACGATGGGATAGCCATGTGAGAACTCCAGTTCCCGTTGCGGGCGATACTTGCTCAGTTTTTTCGGCATTGCATCGTAATCAATCTTGCTGGGGGCACCCACCGCCCAGCTTTTGACCACCGGGTGCTTCAGGACGATTTCATTACCCAGGAAATTGACCGCACTGAGGTCCTCCAACGGCACGGGGTCTATGCGTACCGGCAGCAAGCCCTGGCCGGTATACTCAAACACGATCAGGGAGCCATCACGCAACGGTACGGGCCGAAAAAAGCCGGTTTCGGCATTACTCACAGCCTGCAAATCACCATTGGCCACTTCAAAGCGGAATATATTGGACACTCCGGTGTAATAGGAACTGCCATAGAGGTAGCGGCCATCAGGCGAAAAAACAAAACCTTCCGGAATGGCGCGACCAAAACTGAACTCAGTGAAATGCTCTAGATAACCGTCGAGCAGGTCTTGCAAACGGAACAGGCGCAAGTATTGATTGCCCTGGATATCTTCCATCGTGGCAGACAGGAGTTCGCCATCCGGTGAGATATCCAGATCGGAAGGAATCTGCCCATAAGGCCAGGTGTAAACCTGGTTCCAACTGGTGTATGGAGGTTCCATCCGGACCAAAGTGACATAGGAATTCAGGTGGCGCAGCCCCCACAAACTTTGATCTTTTCGGTTAAAAACGAAGTCACCGATGCGTGCATCTTTGATCAACATTCGGGTTTCGCCGCTATCCACGTCCAAAACCATCAAATCGCGCATGGCCTGGTTGTCGACGGCGTAATACAACTTGCGGGTTGAGGGGTCCCAGGCAGAAGTGGTTACCAGGTATTTCAAGGGACCCTTGATATCTGCTATTCGACGGGCTGATCCATCCTCAAGAGAAATGGCACCCAGATGAGCCAACACACCGGGGAAGTAGAAGCCACCAATCAGTTCATTCCTGCTTTCATCAACATAGGCCCTGGACACGGAGCCCAGCGCCTCGGCCGTAAGCGGCGTACGGCTGGTTAACGGGACCTGCCTTACCCGTTCCAGGTTGGCAGCCTGGAAGTCATGTTCAAACTCTATCCAGTCTTGCCAGGCATCTCCGAGCGGCATGCCGAAAACCCACTCAAACTGGTCCGAGTAGTACGCCTTGCTGTCTTCGCTACGACTCAGCCATTGAATCACTTGCTCGGGAGAGTACTGGTAGGCCAGGTAACTGATAAAACGTGTGCCATACAGATAGGCATTGCTCATGGTTTGAAAGTCTATGGCAGAACCTTCTGCAACGATGCCCAGGTCACTGTAAAAATGTGCCTGGTCACGAACCATGGCGCGGAAAACCATCTCGTCGTATGCGCCTTGGGCCCGGCCAATCCCACCGGACATCCAGGTTTCCATGAACACCGCACTGCCTTCGAAATACCAACGCGGAGCCGCATTTCTTGGGGTCGAAAGGTAAGCATAAAAAATGGATTCCGGGTGCTTGCCGGTGGAGGCAGGTTTACCGCCGAATAGCCTGCGCCAGCGCAAATCCCTCTGGTTGGCACCGTCGCCGGTAGCCAGGTGCACCAGTTCGTGATTCATCAACATGTAAATTCGTTCAAGTGCCGGAAAAGTTTCGAACGTGTGGTTAATCGGTGCTATGTCTATCCACAACAGGTTTCTGGGCGTAGAAGTGGCAGCAGCATTACCGTAGTCGACAAAATCCCGCAGCATCATTGTGGGCTTTTCATAAGGCACCCAGTCGAACATCCTTTTCTGGAATTCCAGGGAGTTCTGGAAACTGCGGGTGACGTGAGGCAGCAAATGGGTGGTCAACGGATCAAAGTAAAGCAAACGCAGATCTTCCGTTTCCTGCTGATCCATCTCGAAACCTGCAGCAAAAAGGGACGAGTGGACAAACAAAGCAACAACGACACAAAGCGCAAGTCGTCGCATATTCTTCCCCCAGCCGATTGAGAGATTACATCATACTATTTGATGGGCGAAAAAAAACCGCCAGATTGTAACTGGCGGCTTCACCTTGAACACTGGATCTTTTTGTCGTCTAAAAACTAGTCAATCTTGGCCCCATCAGTTGCTCTGGCGGCATCCATAGCTGCTGAAGCTTTGGCGCCATCAGCTGCCCTGGCACCGTCCACGGCTACAGAGGCTCTGGCTTCATCAGCTGCTCTGGCACCATCCACGGCTACAGAGGCTCTGGCTTCATCAGCTGCCCTGGCACCGTCCACGGCTACAGAGGCTCTGGCTTCATCAGCTGCCCTGGCACCGTCCACGGCTACAGAGGCTCTGGCTTCATCAGCTGC
>CAZRTG010000044.1:0-13060 GCA_964602895.1 uncultured Wenzhouxiangellaceae bacterium | reverse complement strand
TGGCTCCATCAGCTGCCCTGGCACCATCCACGGCTACAGAAGCTCTGGCTCCATCCGTCATTCTCGCGCCATCCACGGCTCTGTTGGCTTTCGCGTCGTTTGCAGAAGCTGCATTGATACCTGCAGCCAGTTCCGGGTTGTTTCTCAACTGCTCGAATTCATCAGTCTGCATGATCTTTGCAACCGACTCATCACCCAAAACAACATCGGCATCACTGATCTGATCTGACTGGTAACGTTGAGCGGGCGCGATGGTACCCGACATATTCCCCTCATCCGGGGGCCAAATACCGCTCATGGCCATAACTGCTACAAAAGCCAGAACAATGGCAACGAGCAGAAAAGCAAGCTTTGACACGCCTGTATTTCTGGTACGCATTATGACTTCTCCTTTACACGATGGTTGGGTTCCCACAGCGCTTACGCGAACCTCAGAACCCTGATTGGGTGATGGGAATAAGTAACGTCAAGAAAGACGTCAACCCATTTCTATCTCACCCTCCGAAAATTATAGATCCTTCAAAAATCCTCTTGCGATCCTGACTGATGGCGATATCGAGATCCTTCTCTCCGGCTTTTTTTTCTACCAGTGGCCGCAAAAACAATACAAATTGCTGCGCACCCTGGTTTACCACTCGCACGTCCCCCCCCAAAACCTCCAATACTTTAACGCCCTTGTTGTCATCTACGAAGCCACCGAATTGTAACCCTGAGGCCGCGAGCTGAATGTCCACATCCACGGCTTCCGCTGATTTCAATTCAAATTGCAGTGCCGGTATCCCATTCACATCCTTAAGCAGTATCGAACCCTGTACCGCCTCCAAGTCAATTACCAATTGATCCTGAAGTGCATTCGGCAACATTCCGTCATGCTTCACCATGGTTCCAACCAGGCTGGACATGTCACTGTCAGAGATTGGTGGTATCAGCTTGACCATACCCACCGTCATCAGCATTCCGGCAGCAAATGCCAAACCATAAGAAGCAGGCTTGAACCAGTTCCTGAACCAGGCCGGTGTCTGACGCTGTGCTGGCAATTCAACGCTATCCAGAATTCGTCGATTGAGTCCTGGTGGTGGCTCCAGGCCAGGCATTTTGTTCAGGATATATGCAAGGTGAAGCATTTCGTCGCGAAACGTTCTGGCTATTGCAGACTCCGAAAGCGCAGCTTTCAGTTCTTCACGGTCCTCAGCAGCCAAAACACCATCGACTTCAGCCTGAATCAAATAGCTAATTCGCTCATTCAAGGTGTTCACATCATTCCCCTGTTGACCAGATGCGTCTTCATTTCCTGACGTGCAGAATACAGGCGTGATTTGACTGTTTTCTCAGGAATATGCAGAACATCGCTGATGTCTCGATAACTCAAGTCAGAGAAATGTCTCAGTACTATAACCACCCGGTAATCTTCCTGTAATTTCATCAGACTGTCCTGCACCAAATCAGCAAGTTGCTCGGAATTCAATCTGCTTTCAGGGCTGCCCACACTGACAAACTGATCCTCTTCGAGGGTTTGTTCGTTGCGGGTCCTGTTTCTGTGATTGATGGCTTCATTAATTGCTATCCGGTAAATCCAACTGAAAAATTTGAACTTGGGGTTGTACTGGTCAAGTCTTTCAAATACTTTCAAAAACACCACCTGGGTGACGTCAGCGGCATCGTCCGGACTTCCCAGAACGCGATAGGCCGCGTTGTAGATTGGGCGTTCGTACTCTCTAACCAGTTGCCCTAAAGCTACCCGGTCACCCTGTCTGCATCGATCTATCAGTTCATGGTCCCGGTTTCTATCCATCATTACCTTTCAAGCGGGTAAAAGTTGGGGAGAAATCAAAAAATATTTTTGCGTCATGAGTACTGTTTCACGATTCATTTTAAATTATGAGCCTAACGTTTTGATATCAAACAGTTTATCAAATCCTGAGTAGCGGAATATATCAATGATATGTGGGTTCACATTGACCAGGGACATACCGGAAGACCCGGCCAACATGCGCTTGTGAGTCTTCAGCAACACGCCCAGACCCGCACTGGAAATATAATCCAGCGTCGACATATCCAAAACACATGGCCCGTTCAACCGATCCAGAAACTCCTGTGCATGGGCTGCCTGCGCCGCATCCAGGCGGCCTTTCAGTTCAACCTCACTCCTGTCATTGAAAGATATCTCAAACATTTTCTTTAACCACTTTGATCGTGAAGGTAATTTTACTCTGTCGATGGTTGTATTCGTAATGAATCGAATCGACCATTTTCAGCACCAGATACAAACCCAGGCCACCTGGAACCCGCTCGGAAACTGGCGCATCGATGTCCACGTCACTGGCAACTGTGGGATCAAAGCGCTCTACGTCAAAATCGGTCAGGCTGACCTGTACTCCACCATTCAGAGCCTTCATTTCAATCAGAATCAAGGCTTCAGTCTCGGTATTGTAATTCACCATGTTTACAAACAACTCTTCGATGCATAAATCCACTGCAGTACGCAGTGAATCGTCTACTCCATTGCCAACGAAAAATTTTTCGGTATCGCTAACGATATGGCTGATCTCTTCGAAACTGCGTTGATATTCCTGACGCATCATCTAGCCTCCTTCCCGCTCACCCGTGTTTGTGAACCCCACTCGTGCCAGTTTACTCCAGACCTGACACATTGGCAGGTTCTATGATTCCGGCTTGCGCTTTACGATAACTGCAGTGACATCGTCCAACTGAGCCGCACCCGATCCGAACTCTTTAATCATGTGTATCAACAGCTTGCCTGACTCGTGAGCCGGCAGGCGATGGTGATCTGAAATCCATTGCTCGACCCGATGCTGGCCAAATTCGGCACCCTGGTCACTGACATATTCATAAATCCCATCAGACAGTAAAGCCAGCACATCTCCGGGCTCAAAAACCAGCGTTTGCACCTCTCCCGGACTATCAATGTCCATGACTCCCAGCGGGAATGTAGAAGGTCGTCTCCATTCACACACTCCACTGGCTGCATGAAAAAACATAATCGGGCCCTGCCCTCCGGAATAATACTCCAGCACGTGGGATACAGGATCAAGCATGCCCATGAATGCCGTGATAAACCGGTCATTCGGCAAATCTTCAGACAGCTGATTGTTGACGTGCGTGTAGGCTTGATCAAGCTTTGCCCCACAGCGAAAGGCAACGCGCAGCATGGATTGCATTTGTGTTGCCGACAGAGCGGGACCGAAGCCATGGCCCGTGGCATCACCCATGAGCATGAACAGCCTGTCTTTCAACAGGACCAGATCAAAAGTGTCACCTCCGGTTTGTTCGGTCGGCAAAAACTCGGCGTGCAGGTCATAGCCGGAGACTACCGGCATCACATCGGGTAATGTCCCCATTTGGATTTCACGGGCCAACGAAACTTCTTCGTCCAATCGCTCTTTGAGCAGTAGCGCCTCGGTCAACTGGGTGCGTTGCAGTGCAACTGCGCACTGGGCGGCAAGCGCCGTAGCCAGCAACTCATCATTGTGCTCAAAAACACCGCCCTGCTTGTTCAACAATTGCATTACACCGACTGGTTCACCCTGTCGACCCATCAACGGGATACTCAGTATGGATTGCGTTCGATAACCGGTATGTTGATCCATGCTCTGATTGAAACGGCTGTCTGCGTAAGCATCCCTGACATTGATGATGGTTCTGTTTGAAAGGCATTGCCCGACCAGTCCCTGATCCGCGGGTACGCGTACTTCCATCGCCTGGGTTGGAACCTTGAGTTCAAGTTCATTGCGGGCAGCATCAAATAACCACAGACTGCCCCGGTCAGCCAAAAGGGTTTCGCGCCCTGCTTCAACCACTTCATTGAGCAGCTGCATCAAATCGTAAGCAGCCGCGAGTTTCTGGCTGACATCCAGAATACGCAGCAAAGCTTCACGCGATAGCGCGCCCCGCCCGGTCGACTTGCTCATTAGCGCCTCGTTCGTTGTCTTTTTAACTAATGTACCAGACTTCATCCCGCTGTCGCAGTCCGAAGTGGAACTGTTTGAAATAGGTATTGTCTATCATACTGATAATATTAATCAATTTTACAAATATATATGATCCAACTACACTACGCAGCAATTGCCGATACCGCTTTGGCAGGGGCCAGCGGATCGCCGAAATGATTGGTTTTTGATTTTTACTTTTACTATCCAGGAGATATACATGAGTGCGCAAAATGTTCGCAGTAAAGAATCCATGCTGAACAAGCAGGTACCCGAAGTGATTTTCAAAACCCGGGTGCGTGATGAGTCGGTAGGAGGCCCGAACCCGTTTCGTTGGCAGGATGTAAACAGCAAGGACATATTTACTGGCCGCAAGGTTATCGTGTTCGCCTTGCCCGGCGCATTTACCCCAACCTGCTCCAGTACGCACCTGCCGGGTTATGAAGAGAAATTTGAAGAATTCAAGGCACTGGGTGTGGATGATATCTACTGCCTGAGCGTTAATGACGCTTTTACCATGTATCAGTGGGGCATCCACCAGGGTGTGAAAAACGTAAAATTACTGCCGGATGGCAGCGGTTACTTTACCGACAAGATGGGCATGCTGGTGCGTAAGGATAACCTGGGTTTTGGTGCCCGTTCATGGCGTTATTCCATGCTGGTAGAAGACGGTGTAGTAACGGCTCTGTTTTCAGAGGAAGGCAAGACCGATGACTGCCCTACCGACCCATTCGAGGTCAGCGATGCCGATACCATGTTGAAGCATTTGAAAGCTGCCTGAATCTGACAGCATTGGTAAGTACTTGGAAACCTGTAGCGGCAGCCTGGTTACAGCCGGGCTGCCGCCTCATGGCATTTATCTTCACGGCTGTCGGGCTGGTTGCTTCTGTTCAACGTCGGAAAACGGGTTGATGAAATGCCGATCGGTGGCCACATGTCGGGTTTGTGGATGTCGCTCCCGCATCATGGTTTTGACGCTATCACCATGCCCCTTTCGGACATAAATCAGTATCAGGAGTTGACCCGCTTCAATTTCTTTGAGAAACCGTTGCAACTTGTGATTTACGCTGTCTATCCCTATCAGGCCACCGAGCCAGGCGCCAAACAGGGTAGCGACAATAATCAGCAACAAAGCAGCAATGTATGGAACGTTCGGACCCAAAGGTTGAAAGTACATCAGCAGGAATGCCAAAAAAATACCGGCCATGAAACCAAAGCCGGCACCTATAAAACCATCCCGTAACAGATCGGTGGTTTCCAGCCAGTTACTGGAATGAAGCTTGTCGCGTTTTATCCCTTCCTCATCCTTGGAAATGATGTGCACACACCAGTCTTCGACTCCCGCTTCGCGCAGATTGTCAGAAATCTGGTGCGTACTGATCAGGTTGGGTGCAAGATAATACATGCATTTCATGTTTCTACCCCGGATTGAGTTTTCAGGAATATGTTTCTGTTTCTGGTCGTGAATATCCTATTTGTGAGCTTGTGAGATTTTGACCGGCAAGCCGGTCTGTTAAAAGTAAACTTTCGGAGCGTGCCGAATGTCTCATACACAGGTTTGCTATAAAAGTACAGATCACAACACCTTTTGGCAATACCATCTGAAGGATAAATGAAATCAGATTCAGCTCTGACTATCGCAATCAACACGTGGCGTCTATTCAACCAGGGAGCAAAATCATGTTTACACAACACTTTACTGCCTCAAACCCGACACCGGGCCGGACACTTGGTCTGGCCATTTTGTTCAGTGCCAGTTTGCCATTGCTTGGCATGGCTGACGAACCGGGCGAATTTACTGAAGACGGTCTGTTGCTGGTGGAAAAAGACCGGCGCAGTTCCCTTTACACTGATCCCGATGCGGATTGGCAAAAGTACACCCAGGTGCAGCTTTTACCGGCCTCAGTGGAGTTTCGTAAAAACTGGCAACGCGATCAAAATCAGGGTTATCCCTTTAAAGTCAAAGATGAAGATGTGGAAAGGATCAAGCAATCCATGGCCGAGTTGTTTGCCGAGGTGTTCACCGAGGAGTTGACTGAAAAAGGTGGCTACACCCTGTCTGATACCGCAGGTGAACAGGTTTTGACCATCCGTCCGGCCATAGTCGATCTGGATGTCTATGCTCCGGATACCCAACTTGCGGGCATCAACCGGCAATATACCGACTCTCCTGGAAAGATGACTCTGCACCTGACATTGCTTGACTCGGTTACAGGTGAGGTCTTATCCAAGGCCAGCGACCGGCGTGAAGTACCGCGACGCGGCTATTTCGAGTGGACCAACAGCGTCACCAATAAAGCCGAAGCTCGTCGCATGATGCGACATTGGGCCAGGGATTTGCGTGTGCGTCTTGACCAAAGAAGCAAAACAGCGTCGGCGTCAGCCAGCGCAGATTGACGGAACCCGTGGCTGTTACAGGCCACCAGTTGGCCACACACTCAGCTTGATGGATTATTAATCCACATCATTACCGCTGGCAGGTCGCTTGCGTCCGTGAACCATGGCGGCCGCCAGGTTTTCTTTGCTATGGCGGGAAGCATGAATGACGCCGGCAACATGCAGCACAATCAGGGCCATGGTGAACCAGGTGAAACCTTCATGCAGGTTTTCCATCCACTCCAGCCCCCAAAAATAATCCGTGGTGTACAGCCAACCCGTAATGCAAGTGGCCAACACACTGCTGATCAAGGCCAGCACCATCCAGCCGCCGAGCGGATTATGTCCAAGGTAACGTGGCTGCTGTCCGGCCAATAACAGCTTGCTGTAAGCATAAACTTGCGCCGGGTCACGAACAAATTGAGTAAAGCGGGCGTAGCGAGAGCCAACAAAGCCCCAGAGCAACCGGATCAATAACAATGCCAGCACGGTATAGCCAATCCAATCATGAACTGAACCGGCACTATGACGGGTGAAGTAGGCGGCAAAAAATCCCACCACCAGACTCCAGTGAAAAACACGAACCAGCAAGTCCCAAACCGGAACTCCACTGGTTCGTGCCACCTTTCCTGACATGACTTTATTCGGCTTTTTCGTCTTCCAAAGGAACGGGTTCCAGAGTTACAGGATGGAAATAGACTTCGACCTTTTTACCATTCTCATCCAGCGCATAGACTTCGTAGCAACCGCCATCCACTTTGATGCGTCTTACTGTCCAGCCTTTTTCCTCCAGCATTTGCTGCAGATCGGCGCTGGGCTTCCAGTCTTTTTCAGGGCCTGAATCACAAGTAGCCAGGCCAGTCGCAAAAACTGAACTGCTGCCCATCAATGCGAGCGCCAATACCAAAGAGTTAAGTTTGAGTTTCATGATCTTTAAGTCTCCTTCGTGGGGTTGTTTGAAAACAGGTGAGGTTATTAAACTCCATATTCAACCGGCAATGGAGCGCTATCACAAAATCAATTGACCTTGATCCACATTTTCTTTTCTTTGAAGTCAGTGGTGGAACTGAACCGTATTGAAGAGGCCGTGCTGCGCAGAAGCTCGCCGCTGCTTGCATCATACCAGAACTCAAATCGGTATTGTCGGCCTTTGGATTTGCTGCCATGCAAACGGTATTCATACAACAGTCCAGGGTTCTGGTCCGGGCCTGCATCTGTGATAGCGGTAGGCTGGCCCAGATAGTCAATGACCTCCTGCCGGCTCGGTTGACCGGAGAGGTCGGCATCAGCCAGATCGACCTCACCGCTGCGTCCCACCACCAACCAGCTGGCTTTGCACACGTTATCGGCATATTTATCCATTAAGTGAGGTGACACAACATAAGCAAAACGCTGATCCATCTCGACTTCGTGCAGAAGGAAATCATTCTCATCCGCTTTAAATTCCATAATCATCATCAGCTGATCGAATTCCGGATTTGGCGGGAAACCGGGTGGCAGTACTTTATCCACCACCCATTGCATCTGTTTGTGTTGGTCGTTGGACTGTACCTGACTGGGTTCAGCACCTGCCAGCCAGATTACGTCTTTATCCAGTAGCAGAGGTTGATTCAGCGTTACGCGGAACTCATCCTGAGTGGCAAAAGAAAAATTACTGCGGTAGTTGCAGAATTGTTGCTTGAAAGCGTAAAGGCGGGTTAACAAACAACCGGAGAGCAGAACAGTCAAAACCAGGGCGGTGAGTACCGCCCTGGACACAAAACAGGATCTATTCTGCTGGATTGCGTTCCTTGTAGGAACGGATGGCATCATTGAAACGCTGCGCCACACGCTCTTCCATATCAACAGAATAGTTGTAAGACTGCACCAAAGCCTGCTTGTTGCCTGGTGTCAGGGCATCACCCAATTCAGTTTCTGCAGCTTGCATGCATTCGCGATACACGCCAACACCTGCCTGGAATTCAGCCACCTGAGCCTTTGCTGCAACCAGTTCATCATAGCTTGCTTCAGGGGGGATCGAGTCAGGTGCTGCCGGTAGCACACAGGCCTGTGCAGCATCTGGCAATACCACGGTGTAATCTTCTTCAGCGGCATCCTGTGCCACGGCGATATTGAGTGACAGGCTCGCTGCCAGGATAAAAATGGTTCTTTTCACTTTTAATAACTCCCAAGGAAACTGGTTGAGAAACTGATCCGATTATAGCGGAATCACGGCTCAGGAAAAGCCCACAAGACAAGTTGTGATTACCCGGGCCTTATGCAAGGCTGTGTTTGACACCACGGTTGACATTGGTTCAGTCAGGCGGGAGTCTAGCGGGTTCAGATACTTACCCGGAGCTTTGCATGCCGCTTGCCAACCCTTTAATGGTTAATTGTAGAAATCCATGGGCATAATCGATGGTGTAGCAAAAGTCATACTTGATGGCTTTAACCTGCATTACCAGCGCTTTCGACAGCGCAGTGCCGATGCCCGCCTGCATTTTCAGAGGGCTGACTGGGCCAGTGGCCGGTTGGACCAGGAAGAGCGCATCAAGGGCTATGACCGACGGGTGAATGAAACAGTAGAGCACCTCAATACGCACTATCCGGCGGCACGCAGCAACGAAAGCCTGTGGCCCATGATCAAACTGAGCTACATTTCCTTGCTGCTGGAACACAAGCAGCCTGAATGTGCCGAAACCTTTTATAACTCGGTGGCCTGTCGGGTATTACACCGTCGGTACTATCGCAATGACTACATTTTCTTTCGCCCTACCATCAACACCGAGCATCTGGAAGGCGTCAACCGGACTTATCGCTCTTATTACCCGCAAGCGGATGGCCTGCGCCGTTGTTTGTTGGAAATGCTGACCAGTCATGGCCTGAGCAATAAATTTCAAAACCTGCGTCGCGATGTGCGCCGTCTGGAAATCACACTGCTGAAACCGCGCGGCAAGGACTGGAAAGCCCAACCCAATCACCAGCTGCAAATGCTGTCATCTTTGTTCTACCGCAACAAGGCAGCTTATATCGTTGCACGACAGGTGAACGGCCATGAACTGCAACCCATGATCATTCCCCTGTTGCAGGATGAAGACGGAAACCTGTTTGTGGATTGCCTGTTGATGAAGGCCCAGGATGTTTCCGTTCTGTTCAGCTTTTCCCGGGCCTACTTCATGGTTGACATGGAAGTGCCCTCAGCTTACGTGGCTTTTCTGATGGCCATCATGCCCTTGAAATCCCGGGTCGATCTGTATGCCATGCTGGGTCTGCAAAAACAGGCCAAAAACATGTTTTACCGCGAGCTGCATCAACACCTGACCCACTCACGCGATAATTTTGTGGTCGCACCGGGCATACGTGGCACGGTGATGCTGGTGTTTACGCTGCCGTCTTTTCCCTTCGTGTTCAAGATCATTCGCGACCGCTTTGATCCACCCAAGAAAGTGACCCGCAGTCAGGTGCGTGACAAATACCTGCTGGTGAAATTCCATGATCGTGTGGGCCGCATGGCCGATACGCTGGAGTACTCCAACGTGGCATTGCCACTGGAACGCATCGACCCGGAACTGATGGCTGAATTGCAGCGTCTGGCCAAATCCTCGCTTGAATTGGACGACAAACACCTGGTAATCAAACACCTTTATATCGAGCGGCGCATGACGCCACTGAACGATTACCTGGCCCAGGCCAGTGAAAAGATGCAGAACCTGGCCATCAAGGACTTCGGTCAGGCCATTCGCGATCTGGCCGGAGCCGATATCTTCCCCGGCGACATGATGCAGAAGAACTTTGGTGTGACCCGCCATCGTCGTGTGGTGTTCTACGATTACGACGAAATTGAATACATAACCGACTGCAATTTTCGCCACATACCACCCGCCCCAGGCGGCATGCTGGATGAAATGAACTCAGAACCGTGGTACTCCATAGAAGAGCACGACGTGTTTCCGGAAACCTTCGGCTCTTTCTTCTTCCCCGATCCCAAAGCACGCAAAACCTTTTTGCGCTGGCACCAGGATCTGATTACCCCGGAGTACTGGCAGAACACCCGCCAAACCATTCTCGAAGGCGGCCAGGAGGATGTGTTCCCGTATCCGGAAAAGAGGCGGTTTGTGAATCGATTTGGGTGATTTTTTTGCGATTTGAGTTTTTTGAGTTCACCGGGTAACTGTAGGTGAAGTCGGTTACATTAACTACCAGTCGATAGATAAGTAGAACAGGAGAGTTTGCGAGTTGAACGCCGTTGAGATTGAAGAAGCCGTTTCCAATCTGGCTGAGCAACCGTTTGATGCTCAGGCGTTTCCCTATGCCTTCCTGGAAGCCTTCGGAAACAAGCCGACTACAATCCAGCGCCTTAAAAGTGGAACGACCAACAAATCCGATCTCGGCGGTGTCCTGCAAACCACCAATATTCATATTAAGGTCTGCGAGTCGGGTACGGTTACTGAAACATTAACCGCTCTCAAGGATAGCCCAGCCACAACCAAGGCACGGGCAAAGTTCACACTTGCCACCGATGGTGAGTGGTTGGAGGCCGAAGACCTCAATTCCGGTGAGACCATTGCTTGTGCTTACTTGGACTTCCCCGACCATTTCGGTTTTTTCCTGCCGTTGGCGGGTATCAGTACGGTCCAGCAAATTCGCGAAAGCTCTTTCGATATCAAGGCTACAGGCCGCCTGAACAAGCTCTATATTGAGCTGTTGCGCACGAATCCAGATTGGGGTACTTCCGAGCGGCGCCCCGATATGAACCATTTTATGGCGCGGTTGATTTTCTGCTTCTTCGCTGAGGATACCGACATCTTTGGCGGTGACGATCTGTTCACCGGCACTATAGACAAGATGAGCGAGCGCGACAGTTCCAACACCCATCAGGTAATTGGTGAGGTTTTTTGCGCCATGAACACGCAAACCAGGGACCGAGCTAACGCCAAGATTGCACGATGGGCGAATGACTTCCCCTATGTGAATGGTGGACTTTTTTCAGGCTCCATCGAAGTCCCGCAGTTCTCCAAAATGGCACGAACCTACCTGCTCCATGTTGGCAATCTCGACTGGAAGAAGATCAATCCAGATATTTTCGGTTCCATGATCCAGGCAGTTGCCGATGATGAGGAGCGCGGTGCTTTAGGCATGCACTACACAAGCGTTCCCAACATCCTGAAGGTGCTAAACCCGCTCTTTCTCGATGACCTTCGCGAAAAACTTGAAGAGGCAGGAGACAATTCCCGCAAGCTTTTGAACCTGCGCAATCGTATGGCCAAAATCAGAGTGTTCGACCCTGCTTGTGGCTCGGGAAACTTTCTCGTAATCGCCTACAAGGAAATGCGTTCCATCGAGGCAGAGATTAACAAACGACGCGGCGAAGTTGAGCGTCGCACCGACATTCCACTCACCAACTTCAGGGGAATCGAACTGCGCGATTTTCCCGCGGAAGTTGCTCGTTTGGCACTCATAATCGCAGAGTACCAATGCAACGTCCTTTATCGCGGACAAAAAGAGGCATTGGTCGAGTTCCTCCCGTTAGACGCCGAGAACTGGATTACCTGCGGCAACGCCCTACGGCTCGACTGGCTGAGCATCTGTCCGCCCACGGGTACAGGAGTGAAGCATTACGCCGATGACTTATTTCATTCTCCAATTGAGCAGGCCGAAATCGACTTCGAGAATGAGGGTGGGGAGACTTACATCTGTGGAAATCCGCCCTACCGAGGTAGCCAGTGGCAAACCAAAGAACAGAAATCGGACTTAAAAACTATATTTGACGGGCGCACCAAGAATTGGAAGTCATTAGACTATGTCGCAGGTTGGTTTATGAAGGCAGCCGACTACGGCACGAACACCAATACTGCTACCGCCTTTGTGGCAACTAATTCGATTTGCCAGGGTCAGCAAGTTCCTATCCTATGGCCGCTTATTTTCGAGACTGGGCATGAAGTGGCCTTTGCGCACACGAGCTTCAAATGGGCAAATCTTGCCAGTCACAATGCTGGAGTAACGGTCGTCATCGTCGCTATCACCAATGCACCTAAGCAGACTCGCTCTTTATTTGAAGTTGGTTTGGAAGGTCTTACTGTCCAGAAGGATGTACCGAACATCAACGCATATTTGGTTGCCGCACCAAATATTGAAGTCCGTTCGAAAAATTTACCTACAACACCTTTGACTCCGATGCAATTTGGTAATCACCCTTACTACGGCTCAGCACTTGTCTTTTCTCAAAGCGAAGCGCGAGAGATGACCTCAAAAGAGCCAGGAGTAGAGCGGTTTATCCACCCTTTTTACGGGTCACGAGAGTTCATAACGGCAACACCACGCGCCTGCCTTTGGATTAAAGAGACCGAACTGACAGCCGCGATGAAATACCAATCCATTGCACAACGGGTCGCACAAGTTGAGATTGCTCGGCGCGCCGCAAAGAAGGATGCAACTGCACAGAAGTTAGCTGCCACACCGTATCGCTTTCGCGAACAGACAACCGCGAATCTTCATGTATTAGTGGTGCCGCGTGTTAGTTCAGAAAATCGCGCGTACCTGCCGGTAGGACTGCTACCGCCGGATATTGTCGTTCAGGAAAAAGCTTTTGCGCTTTACGATGCTCCACTCTGGAATATGGCACTCATAGCGTCTCGCCTTCATTGGGTCTGGATTGGCACTGTTTGCGCGCGGCTGCGAACTGATTTCTCCTATTCCAACACTTTGGGATGGAACACCTTTCCTGTCCCCACACTGACAGAAAAAAACAAAACCGATCT
>CAZRTG010000043.1:0-22069 GCA_964602895.1 uncultured Wenzhouxiangellaceae bacterium | reverse complement strand
CACCCAGCACTTCCGTTTCCATGACCATCAATGGCCCCGCACCCATGATCCTGGCTTTCTTTATGAACGCTGCCATCGACCAGCAGGTTGAGTTGTACCTGAAGAAGAATGATTTGTGGGACGAAGCGCAAAAACGCATCGACGACCATTTCAAAAACAGCCCGCAGCCCAAATACCACGCCGAAATGCCCCCTGGCAACACGGGTCTTGGGCTGGCCATGCTGGGCGTCACTTCGGATCGTCTGATCGGCATCAAAGGTTTTGACCAGAAGAAGTACGATGAGATCAAAGCCCACACCCTGGCCAATGTCCGCGGCACCGTGCAGGCCGATATCCTCAAGGAAGACCAGGCGCAAAATACCTGTATTTTCTCCACCGAATTTGCCATGCGCATGATGGGCGATATCCAGCAGTTCTTTGTCGACCACAAGGTGCGCAATTTCTACAGCGTGTCCATCTCCGGTTACCACATCGCCGAAGCCGGGGCGAACCCCATCAGTCAGCTGGCCTTTACCCTGAGCAATGGCTTTACCATCGTCGAGTACTACCTCGCGCGGGGTATGAGCGTGGATGAATTTGCCGGCAACCTGAGTTTCTTTTTCAGCAACGGCATGGACCCGGAATACACCGTCATCGGCCGCGTGGCCCGCCGCATCTGGGCACGCGCCATGAAAGAACGCTACGGAGCCAGCGAGCGCAGCCAGAAACTGAAATACCACATCCAGACTTCCGGCCGTTCGTTGCACGCGCAGGAAATCCAGTTCAACGACATCCGCACCACGCTGCAGGCGCTGTATGCGCTGTTCGACAACTGCAACAGCCTGCACACCAATGCCTATGATGAAGCCATCACCACGCCAACGCCCGAATCCGTGCGCCGCGCCGTGGCCATCCAGATGATCATCAACAAGGAACTGGGCCTGAACTTCTGCGAGAACCCCTGGCAGGGCAGCTTCATCGTGGATGAACTCACCGACCTGGTGGAAGAAGCCGTGTACCAGGAGTTCGAGCGCATCTCCGAGCGCGGTGGCGTGCTGGGCGCCATGGACACCATGTACCAGCGCGGCAAGATCCAGGAAGAATCGATGTACTACGAGCACAAGAAACACGACGGCAGCTTGCCGCTGGTGGGCGTGAACACCTTCCTGCCCGAAGACGGCCACGGCGAAGTGGGCGAAATCGAGCTGATGCGCAGTTCGGATGATGAGAAGATCCAGCAGGTGGCGAATGTGGAAGCGTTCCGTGACCTGCACGCTGAGGAATCGGTGCCGCTGCTCAAGCAGCTGCAGCAGGTGGCCAAGGAGCGGAAGAATACGTTTGAAGCACTGGTTAAGGCGGCGAGGGTTTGTTCACTCGGGTCGATGAGCCATGCGCTTTATGATGTGGGTGGGGAGTATCGGAGGAATATGTAACATATTTGGTGAATACGAATTGCTAGCTCTCAGTGGGCACAGCGGAGATTGATAAGCTGCGGACAAAGTAATGCTGAATTCTGAGATCAATATCCGCTTTTCGAGGATTTGGATATTTTAGTTGATCAGAAATGAGGCACTAAGAAAGGTCCATGCTCCTTCTTCGTTAATCGCATTTTCTGTGCCCTTCTGAAGAACTTGTACTTTCTTATTCTTGAGTGTGAGGGGCAATGGCTAGGGGTTCACAATTTTCACAAACTTGTTTCCGGGAAATTTTCCTATACAAGCAGCGTGCATGTCAGCAACTAGAATTTTCAATTTCGCGATTGAATCATCAACTGATGCGATGATTTCCTCGGTCACATCCCGCAACACGCAAAAATTGCGGTCGCCAATGACATCTCGAATATCATCCAAACTCAATGGTTCCCCTTCCTTCAGTCCTGCCGCAACCATGGCCGGTTGAACAACCTCAATGTGAAGCTGCGCACGTACCTTAATATTCGCCGACAACGATCGAACAGATTTTTCTGCCACCACCATTCTGCCAAGTAGGTTTGCACCTTCGGCATTTTCCAGCATGAAGCTCAATGTATTGGATTCGATTTTTTGACTAGAGCTGTCCTCCAGATTATATGGAGGCATCGAAATTAGTCTCAAAGGATGTTCTCGTACAGGCTCAATAATCTGAAGTCGATAGTTTTCGAGTGAATTGAAGTATTCAATCAAGTTGAAAAGTGCAAGGTTTGAATTAACTACGTAAGTTTCAATTCTGAGTTGCTTTTCTCGGTTGGCGCTAAATGTAAACGCGAAGTATGCTCCAAGGAAAACCGCTACAAAGTTCGCCAGAATTTCAATGATCTGATGAAAGTTAAATCCAAAAGCAAACCTTAGCGTAAACAGAAATATCAGAACAAGGAGGCAGAATTCCAAAAAGATCAAATGCATTGAGCCGACAATCTTTGTCTTAGAGTTTCGGGCAATATTTCTAAGCTTTTGCAGGTTCATTGGTAATTGAAGTGATTAGTGCCTTAACTTCGATATCTGGTCGAATTGAAATTCCAATACTCGTAACGAGCTGAATTCATTGCTAACGCTTTGCCCAGTACCCTTTGCTTTGCAAATATTGAGTTGACTTGATCCCCTTAAGTTAATAGCCAACCCACAAATTTTCGTGAGACAAGAAGCAGTACGCCTTAAATTTCTCTGCGACAGTATATCTCTGCTGCCTATATGGTCAATCGTTCGACTCCGGAATACAGTTTGACTCTCTGATTATCAGGATGAAAAGGTTTGAAGTGTCGTCTCTTGGATTCTCAAGTTTTAAGAAATCTCGCAGCCACTCTACTTACGCTCGCGCTAGCCGTTAGGAAATAATCTCGAAATGCAAATTTGAGAAGGAAACTGAATTCAACGCCATTGCGCCTGAGCAACAATTCTTGTTATTTTGTGCGTAATTCTGACAAAACAATACTTACGCTAAGGGGAAGTTTAATTGAACCTCAGATGTCCGAAGCTCGCCGGTACTTTCCTTTTTCTTTTCTTTGTTCTGGCAGCTGGACTTTTCTGCTCTGCTGCATTGGCCGCCAACACTCCGCAGGCGGATCAGGAGAAATCGGCTTTACTGCTTGAGAAAATTCGAGCTCAAAGGGGGAAACCCACAAAGGTTTCGGCCGACTTGCTTGAATTAAATAAGAAGTTCGATGCGCACATGAAGCTGAACGGGGTAGCCACGGACTTCAAGCCAGAAGACAATAAGTTCAGAATTGCCAACGACCTTGTTTTGATTGAAGCCATTGCAGTGAGTAATGCGAATGCACTCAAGCAGGACTTGAGTGCCTTGGGTGGCGTGGGGTTGGAATCGGTCAATTTCCTTGTATCAGGCTATGTTCCCATCGCCGCCATACCAGCAATTGAAGCACTCGACTCTCTGCGAGCCATGACGTTGTCTTATCCAATGACCAATGCGGGACTGGTGACATCTCAAGGTGATTTTGCTACTCGAGCGAGCACTGCCCGAGCAAATTATGGAGTTAACGGCTCAGGAGTAACCATTGGAACGATGTCGGATAGTTTCAATTGCCTTGGCGGATGGGTAGCAAATGTAGCAAACAATGACTTACCCGCTGGTATTACAGGCCAAGAAATTTCTTCATGTGTGGGGGCAACAGATGAAGGTAGAGCGATGATGCAGATTATCCACGATTTGGCGCCCGGCACGACCCAAATGTTTCATACCGCGTCTGAAGGCATGGCTGCTTTTGCAAATGGAATACATGCACTCGCAAATGCAGGCGCAGATATTATCGTTGACGACATCATCTACTTTTCCGAACCATTTTTTCAGGACGGACCGATTGCTCAAGCAGTCAACGAAGTTTCGGTTCAGGATGGGGTAATTTACTTTTCTGCTGCAGGAAATTATGGGACTCAATCTTATGAGTCGGTATTTCGGCCAGATGTCACAAATAACAGGTATCACGATTTCAATCCGGCGGCGGGAGAAGACGTATTTCAAAGTATCTCTCTGCCAGTGGGCGCAACATTAAGAATCAGCCTCCAATGGTCCGAGCGATACGCTTCTGTAAGTGGGCCACCCGGTGCAAGCACGAATTTCGATTTCTATTTAACGGACCAACCTTTCACGCAGTTTTTGGCAGTTTCCTTAAACGCTAATATCGGCGCTGATCCAATTGAGTTTCTGGTATATACAAATCCTGGACCGGCCACTGTCTTTAATCTCGTGATAGATCGCTTCGCCGGGACCGGTACACCTGTGTTGAAGTATGTGTTCACCGGAGGAATGCTGGTGAACGAGTACCAAACCAACAGCAGCACTATATTTGGTCACCCAAATGCATTGTGGGCGGAAGCAATAGGTTCAGTTAATTACTGGGAAACGCCTGCGTATGGGGTTAATCCGCCTTTGAAGGCCCCGGCTTCCTCTGTCGGTGGAACGCCAATTCTTTTTGACACAGCAGGTAACGCAATTTCCCCGTCTTTTCGAAGCAAGCCAAACTTTTCATGCGTTCATGGAGTTAATACGACCTTTTTTGGTCTAGATGCGGAACCGGATGGCTGGCCAAACTTCTTTGGCACATCAGCCGCGGCACCGCACGCAGCGGCATTGGCTGCCTTGATAAAACAGTACAGGCCAACAATGACCCCATTTCAAGTCCTCACGGCATTAGAGAACACGGCCGTAAATATGGATGTCCCTGGATTTGACTACCTTACTGGCACGGGACTTTGCAACGTGAACGCAGCTTTGGGAAGCCTTCCCGGCTTCACTGTTTCGGCTATTTCCGGGAACACGACCGAGGCCGGTGGTACCGCAACATTCACGGTGGTGCTGAACAGTCAGCCGACCGCCAATGTCACCATTGGCCTGAGCAGCAGTGATACGACGGAGGGCACGGTTTCGCCGAACAGCTTGGTGTTTACTAGCGCGAACTGGAACTCAGCCCAGCAGGTGACCGTTACCGGTGTTAACGACAACCTGGACGATGGAGATGTGATGTACACCATCGTCACAGCAGCGGCGACCAGCAGTGACGGCAACTATACTGGATTGAATGCCGCCGATGTCAGTGTCACTAACATCGATAACGATACAGCCGGTATCACGGTTTCCGCTATATCGGGCAACACGACTGAGGCAGGAGGCACGGCAACGTTCACGGTGGTTCTGAACAGTCAGCCAACTGCCAACGTCACCATTGGTTTAAGCAGCAATGATACGACCGAGGGCACGGTTCTGCCGATGAGCCTGGTGTTTACGAATGCCAACTGGAACACGGCCCAACTAGTGACCGTCACCGGAGTCAACGACAATCTGGACGATGGGGATGTGATGTACAGCATCGTCACGGCAGCAGCAACCAGCAGTGACGTTAAATACAACGGAATGAATCCAGCCAATGTTAGTGCCACTAACATCGATAATGATACGGCTGGTATCACGGTATCGGCTATTTCCGGGAACACAAACGAGGCGGGTGGAACCGCAACGTTCACAGTGGTCCTGAACACTCAGCCATCTGCCAATGTCACCATTGGCTTAAGCAGCAATGACACGAGTGAGGGTACGGTGCTGCCGACCAGCCTGGTGTTTACCAATGCCAACTGGAATTCAGCCCAGTTGGTTACCGTCACCGGAGTCAACGACAACCTGGACGACGGGGATGTGATGTACAACATTGTCACCGCACCAGCGACCAGCAGTGATGTCGGCTATAGCGGTCTGAATGCCGCTGATGTCAGTGTCACCAACACCGACAATGACACCGCCGGCATCACGGTATCGGTGATTTCCGGCAATACGACCGAGTCGGGTGGCATCGCAACGTTTACAGTGGTATTGAACACCCAGCCGACTTCCAACGTAACCATTGGACTGAGCAGCAATGACATGACGGAGGGCACGGTACTGCCCGTGAGCCTAGTGTTTACGGATGCCAACTGGAGCTCAGTCCAGCTGGTGACCGTCACCGGTGTCAACGATGACGCAGTAGATGGCGACGTGGCCTACAGCATCATCACGGCAGCGGCGACCAGTAGTGACGTCAACTACGCTGGACTAAATGCTGCGGATGTCAGTGTCACTAACATCGACAACGATACAGCTGGTATCACAGTTTCCCCTATATCCGGCATCACAACTGAAGCGGGGGGTACGGCAACGTTCACAGTGGTCCTGAACACTCAGCCATCTGCTGATGTCACCATTGGCTTAAGCAGCAATAACACGAGCGAGGGTACGGTACTGCCGACCAGTCTGGTGTTTACCAACGCCACTTGGAATTCGGCCCAGATAGTGACCGTCACCGGGATCAACGACGACGTTGACGATGGTGATGTGGCCTACAGCATTATCACGGCACCGGCGACCAGCAGTGACGGTAGCTACAGCGGACTCAATGCCGCCGATGTCAGTGTCATCAACATTGACGACGATGGAGGTCCCGATCCAGTGATATTTGCCGATGGATTTGAATAAATTGTGAGGTCAGTTAAAGGGACAGCGTAAAAGTCATGAATTTTGGCCGTGGTATTACTCTGCCTCTTTATCCTGACCACATAACTTTCAGTCTACGTGCTAGCGGAAATTCAATGATTAACTCTTTAGAAACATGGCTAGACCTCGCGGCACAGGCACTCTCAGAGCAGGAGACAAAGCTCTCAGCTTTTTGTGACAACGAGATTTACTCAGAATATTGGGTGCAAAATGAACTGGCTACTCTACTCCCCTGGACAGAACCCGGAGTCTATATAGTTGACAAGGGTCCGGCCCTAGTGCTCCCCGAGGGAGTGAACAAGTACCCGGACTTTATACTTCGCTTTGGTACATCACCTAAGTCTCCGCTGTACTTGATTGAACTGAAAGACTTGCTCACTAACCCAAGCCAAAATGCCGCGAAGCTGAAGAATGAGACCTCGGTGATGGCGAAGTTGAGTCGTGAGGAAACAAAAGAACGGTGGAGAAATCATTTCGGCAAAGCAAGGCGGTTTTCCGGGTTGATGGTAACTGCGCTCGAGTCGGCTCCAATCCTGCATTGCGGGCTTGCGGTTGGAAAACTAGAGCACGTGCCGAGCAAAATTGATGGGTTTAACTCAACACTAAGACCAATTGGCAAGAGCTTCATACTGGCGCTTTATGTCCTGGAAGCTGAATCACATGTCCTTCTGGGACAGCCTGGAATTGAAGATGAGCCGACTCCTCGGGATGAAGAAAGCGCTGGCGTCGAGAAACTCAGGGCGCAACTTTTCGTGAAAGCACTTAATGCAGCTAAGCGTTGCGAAATGGAAAAACGCCAAGTTGCCCTAGAGGTACCGCTCGCAACTATGGCAGACGCACAAGCAGCCAAGCAATCAATCCAATTGATCCTAAAGGAATACAACAAAATCGAGAACCCAATTCTCCATGTCGATCCTTGGATTTGAAAATTATGGGGTCAGAGTCAGGTGTCAGAGTCGGCTGACAGGATGTTGGGGTAAATGCTGATGTTTTGGGTTGATACTTCTGCCAGGATTTAGTCTGTCTTCTGGCTGAAAGGGGTAGGGGTTTGCCGAGGCGGTGCAGATGGTGTCCGGTGGGCTATCCGGTCCACGTTATTCAACGGGGAAACAACCGCCAAACACTGTTCACCAGTGATGCTGATATCGCGGCCTATGCTCACTGGCTGGAAGATGGGGCCATCAGGTTTTGTGTCGATGTTCATGGTTGGGTCTTCATGACAAACCATGTTCACCTGCTGGTGACGCCAAGAATGAATCATGGCGTATCCCGTTTGATGCAATCACTGGGCAGGCGCTACGTGGGGCATTTCAATTATTCGTATGCCCACAGTGGCACTTTGTTTGAGGGGAGATTCCGCTCGTGCCTCGTACAGGGAAATCACTATTTTCTGACCTGCCTGCGATACATTGAACTCAATCCCGTTCGCGCCGGTATGGTTCGTGATCCTGCGGACTATCGGTGGTCCAGCTACCGGGCCCATGCGTTTGGAGCACCGGTAAAGTTCTGGAAACCCCATGAGCTGTATCAGTCACTTGCAAGTAGTTGTGCAGAACGACAGAGCCTCTGGCGCAGGCTTGCCGGAGAAGCAATGGATACCGACACTATCTCCAAGATTCGTCATTGCACCAACACCGGCTTGGTGCTGGGCACGGAAAAATTCAGGGAACAGGTAGCGGCACTGAGAAGCTAAGAACCAGCCGTAGTTTTGCGGAGCGAGGTTAATGCCGCGCCCTGACTCTGGCACTTGACTCTGACCCAATAAGGGGCCGGATACAATTTCGCAATTTCGGAATGTGAGTTACATCCCACTTACTGCTTCGGAAAATGTATCCGGCCCCTTTATTCGGTAGTAGCGGAAAATGTCACGCTGGGTATTAATGGCAGAGTCTTGTGTGCGGAACGTACGGGTCAGAGTCAGGTGCCAGAGTCGGCTGAGCAGGTCGCAGGTGTTTTGTTGATGTCCTCTATTCCCGATCGGGAATAGTTTCTTGTCAAGAGTTCCAGATCGGCTTATTATTACCGAGCGGGAATAATTTGCGGTAAATCTGCGGGTTTCACCTGATTATTCCCGGTCGGGAATAGAAATGGGCACCATCCCGTGGTCGTGAGGCTGTGAAAATGACACCAGAAGAAATAGGCAAACTTGTTAGGAAACAACGCAAGGCCCTCGGCTTGACACAGGTTGATCTCGCGCTGACGTCCGGTACCGGGATGCGCTTTATCAGTGATCTTGAGAACGGCAAACCCACCTGCCAGCTCGGGAAGACCCTGATCGTTCTCAAGACGCTTGGCCTGCGCCCCGAAATCTTCCCGCCGCACAGCATCAGGAGGCGGTGAGTATGGAGCGCACCCTTAAAGTTCATTTTGACGGGGAATTTGTCGGGCGGCTGACACAGGAAGACAGCGGCCAGATGCGCTTCCAGTATGACGACGCCTGGCGGGAAAAGCCGGACGCGATGGCGCTCTCGCGCTCGCTGCCGCTGCGCGCCGAGCCTTTCACACAAAAGGAGTGCCGTGGCTTCTTTGGCGGCACATTGCCTGAAGAAGGCAACCGCAAGGTCATCGCGCGTATCCTGGGCATCAGCGACAAGAATGATTTTGCGATGCTGGAGCAGATCGGCGGTGAGTGTGCCGGAGCGATCAGTTTTCACGCGGAAGACGAAGTCATTCCAGCAGACGATAGACGGTATCGCGAGTTGGGTGTTGATGAATTTGCCAAAGTGCTGCGCGATCTGCCGCGCCGTCCGCTCATGGTGGGCGAGAACGGCATTCGCCTGTCTCTTGCCGGGGCGCAAGACAAGATTGCTGTGCGTGTCGATGATGGACGGATATCGATACCGCGTGGCAGCGCGCCAAGCTCTCATATTCTCAAACCTGCTATCGACACCTGGGAAGGCGTTGTCTTCAATGAGGCCTTCTGCATGAAGCTCGCACGCGCCTGCAATCTCAATACCGCTAATGTTGAGATCGGCCAGGTGGAAGATATCGACTATCTGCTGGTCGAGCGTTATGACCGCGTCAGAAACGAAGCGGGGGAGGAGGCAAGTGAAGAGGCAGGCGCTATTCGACGAGTCCACCAGGAAGATTTTTGCCAGGCGCTCGGCGTGCCTTCCGAAAAAAAGTACCAGTCTGAAGGTGGGCCCACTCTGAAAGCGTGCTTTGAATTGCTGCGTGAGGTATCAACCGTTCCCGCACTCGACCTGCGCGACCTGCTGGATGCGGTGATCTTTAATCTCCTGATCGGAAATCACGATGCCCATGCCAAAAATTTCTCGCTGCTCTACCTGCCGGGCGGCGAGGTGCGTTTAGCGCCGCTCTATGATCTCGTTTGCACGGTCTTCTATCCGGAGCTGACCGACAAGATGGCGATGAAGATCGGCGGTGAGGCCAAGTCAGCGCTCATCATGCCCAGGCATGTCGAGACATTCGCCGCTGCCGCTGGATTGGGCGCGGTACAAACGCGTGCCCGCGTTGCCTCTTTCACTGGGAAAGTTCTCGGCAAGATAGCGTACGTTTCAAAACCAGAAGCGATTTCCGAAGCAGTTGCCGCATTGATTGCCGAACGCTGCGAGAAGTTTCTCCGGATATTCAGAAAGGACTAAGTTCCCTGACTCTGGCACTTGACTCTGACCCCTGCCTGTCCTGAAAATGGGGCCGGATACAATTTTGCAATTTCGGAATTTGAGTGCCATTCCACATACCGCTTCGAAAAATGTATCCGGCCCCTTTATGTATGTATCAGCCAGCGCCCGGGTAAATGGTTAATACCTGGCCAACTTTGAGAAACCTGCCGGTGTTGTTGACCTGTTGCAGTTTTTTCACGCTGGTACCGTAATGATTGGCAATCGTCCAGAGTGTGTCGCCTCGATTTACCCGGTGGGTGATTATGTTGTTGTCACTCTGCAGGGCAGAGGTGTTCGCTGTATCGGGTATGTGCAGGGTCTGGCCTACGACGATTCGGTTGCTCTGCAGGTTATTGGCGGCGCGCAGCTCAGCAACACTGACACCGGTATTGGCGGCAATTTTCCACAATGAATCACCCTTGCGCGCAATGTAGGTTTGATGGCTGGTCTGATAGCTGGCCTGGTGGCTTGCCAAGCCGGATGACACAGCAATTTCCTGGGTTGCTTGAGTTTGAGCGAGGGTAGTTGACTGACGGGCTTTAGCCTCCAGTGCCGCAACCCGGGCTGCATACGGTTGGGCGTACACGGCCACGTGGTAGTGTGGGGGGAAGCGTTCCCGGGTAACGTCCAGAACCTGCTCCTTCTCGAGGGCAAGCAAGGTTTCTTCAAGCCAGGACCGACATTTTGATTTCTGAGGAATTCTCAGGTCAACGGCCATGCCCGTGGGGTGTACGGAGAGGGCGACCGAATTGACTGGCTGCTTGTTAGCGGGGCGCAACAAGCTGGTAACCGTAAGCTTCTCTCCACAAGCCGCAGTGTACTGCTGGCTGAGCCGCTCAAGGAACAGGCTGGTTTCTGCAACCGCATAGGGAAAGGACACACCGTGTAATTCCATATATCGGCCAGAACTCACCCTGTGCAGCTCGCCGGATTCAACCAACTGCGTCACTTCTTTCGCTGTGTTTGTAAAGCTGAAGCCATAAGATTGGGCCAGCTCGTACTGCGTTCTCACAGAGTTAGGGGAGCCTTTCAGGGTTTGCGCCTGGGCCTGGTTTGCAGTGAGCAACAAGACTGCGAATACCGAGATGAGTATGTGAGTTTTCAGACCGGGTCCCTCCGTCATGACGGGTTCGAGTTATCAGTGGCTGGCAGCCACAATCTGCCCGCGCAATACCTGTAGCGAATGTTCTCGCGGATTGTTGGCATTGTCCAGTAGCATGCTGTATTAAAGGGGCCGGATACAATTTCGGAATGTGAACTACTCCCCACTTGCCACTTCGGAAAATGTATCCGGCCCCTTTTTCCCTTTTTCCGATAAAATCCAGGATTGGGAATGAATTTCACAACACTGGGGAATAAAGTATGGCCAACAATCGTCGGCAATTCATTAAGAGCGGAGTTCTGGGTGGCGCCATTGTTGCCGCTGGAATGCCACAGATCGTGACTGCTTGCCAAAACGAGATGAAATCCAAACCGCTGAACATCCTTATTCTTGGCGGCACGGGCTTTATCGGACCGCACATGGTTCGTGAGGCCTTGCGTCGGGGACACCAGGTAACCTTGTTCAATCGCGGCAAGTCGGGCGATGGTTTGTTTGTGGATCTGGAGACCATAGTTGGCGATCGGGATAACGGTCTGGACGGCCTGAAAGGCCGCAGCTGGGATGCCGTAATTGACAATTCAGGCTACGTTCCCAGACATGTGCAGGATTCTGCGCGCTTGCTGGCGCCTCAGGTCGGGCACTACCTTTTCATTTCTACTGTCGCCGTGTACGCGGACTTCAACAGAAACAATTCCGAATCGTCGCCGCTGGCAACAATGGACGACGAGACGGTCGAAGAGGTGACTGGCGAAACCTACGGACCCCTGAAGGCGCTGTGTGAAATTCGTGTACGGGCTGAGATCGATAAAGATAACCTGACGATTATTCGACCGACCTACATTGTGGGCCCCGGAGATCATACGGACCGATTTTCCTACTGGCCCATCCGTACGGGAAAAGGCGGCGAGATGATTTGGCCTGGTGCGCCGGAGCACACGATTCAGATCGTGGATGTCCGCGACCTTGCTACTTTCACTCTGGATTGTCTCGATAAGGACATAGCCGGCACATTCAACGCCGTGAATCCGGCCGGGAGCTATAGCATGGGTAAATTGCTGGAGGACTCACAAGCCGTCACCGGTGTAACGGTCGACCCGATCTGGATCAGCGAAGCATTTGCCGATGAACAGAATCTTACCGCCAGCGGTTTATTGCCGATCTGGCGTCCACCCGCCGGAGCGGACGGGAATTCATTTATTGGTGAAGCTGCAGTAAAAGCCGGTCTCTACAACCGGCCGGAACGCGAAACCATCCGCGATTTACTGGTCTGGTGGGATTGTCAGACCGCGGAACGCCGGGCAGATATCAAAGCAGGTATTCCCCCCGAACGTGAAGCGGAAATTATTGCGGCGTGGAAGGAAAAAGGGGCCGGATACATTTTCCTACGTTGACAGAGGCTTTTTACTATAGCCGTTTGATTATTGTGAGGGCATGATTTTCATTGTTTTAATGCAGAGAAACAGAAATGCCACGCCCCAAACGTTTGAACATCGCAGGTGTTCCTCAACACCTGGTTCAGAGAGGCAATAATCGTCAGGTTTGCTTTCAGCAACAAGCAGACTATCGGTTATATCTGGAACTTCTGAAAGTTGCGTGCACACGACACGATTGCGATGTTCATGCCTACGTACTGATGACGAATCACGTTCACATCCTCATGACACCTCATAAACCTGAGGGGGCGTCATTGGTGTTTCGGGATCTTGGTCGGGATTATGTACGGCAGTTCAACAAACGCCACAAAAGAACGGGCACGCTGTGGGAAGGCCGGTTCAAGTCATCGCCGGTCGATACCGACCAGTATCTTCTGGCCTGCTATCGTTATATCGAATTGAATCCCGTTCGTGCGCGAATGGTTGAAAAGCCGGCGGATTATCCATGGTCGAGCTATTGCGCCAATGCACTGGGTGAATCATCTGATCTAATAACCCCACACGGTTTGTGGCGCTCGCTCGGAAACGACGACTTCAGGCGACGTAAAGCGTATCTCTCATTATTTGATTCGACCTTGAGCGCCAATCAACTCAAGTCAATTCAGGATGGTTTGAGCAAGGGATTACCTACTGGCGATGACTCATTCAGGCGTGAGCTGGAAAAGTTGTATTCCGTGACATTTGGATACGGGAAACGGGGCAGGCCGAGGAAACAAGAATAAAAAATGTATCCGGCCCCTTTATGAAAAATGTATCCGGCCCCTTTATGGCCCCTTTATGCACTCCGCAGGCGCGCATAGCCCGAGCGGGTAAACAGCAGCAGATTGACGGTAGTGCCGTAGATCTGACCACTGCTTTTCAGCGTGTTGATTAAGATCTGATGCTCGTCTGCCGGTAAGTAAAAGTAATCCTGGCCTTCGCGTAACTGATCAGCCACCCGCTTAAAGGCGCGGAAACTGGTGCCTTTAGGCACGCCGTTCAGCTCGTCCAACTGCCGTAAGCTGAGCGTGTCTGTTCCAGCATGGCTGATAGGAATAAGAGCCGACATGATGCTTTTGCGCTGATTAAATAGTTGAAGAAAATGCTTAGTGCCGCTTGCTGCTGGCCAGTATACCGAGCGGCCTTATCGTCTGCACAGCCGAGTTCACCATGCCCCCCTGCTCAGGGGGCACGGAATATGTATCCGACCCCTTTATTTCCGGAAAATGTATCCGACCCCTTTATTTCTTTATTTCATGGTGAAACAAACGGTGCCGAGATTGTCCTGGATGATTTGCAAGTCCGCCGCATTGGTGAATCCATCGAGATTGAAATCGTAATTGCTCGATCCGCTCCAGTTTGCAACGATGCCGTTATAGTTGTCGATATCGGTCTGGTCAACCCGGCCGTCATCGTTGCCATCACCCGGACAGTCAACCTGCGAGCTGGTAATAGCATTCAACTCAATAAGCAAAGAGACGTAATTCTGGACCTCCACTATTGTGAGAGTATCGTCAGCCAGAAGGTCCATGCCCTCATCATCCAGCAGAGGAATCGGAGCGTGCTGGTTAATGCGGTACAACTCCTCGGTGATTATCTCCAGACCCTCATCGTTGACCGGATCGTAATCCATGGCCTCGTTGAGTACCAGTTTGAAATGGTCGTTGCGGATGGCGCGGTAGTCTATCCACCCCATGGTCAGTTTATTGTCCGGATAGTTGGCAGGATCATCATGGTAGATCGCCTGGTTAACTTCCCAGCAGTGCTCCAGATCACCTGCGAGAATTTCGGGGTCATGGGTATCTGCGTCCTCTCCCCACCATTTGCCACCATTGTCATAGCAGACGCTCTTGGTCATCGGCGTATGCGAACACATGCTACCCATCACACAAGGGCCGTTAACGGCCCCGTTTACCTGTAAGTTCGGGCCGCCCTGAGCGAAGTTGAACTCACGAATACTCTCCTGTGCCGGATTGGTCAGATACGACAGCATGGGCTTGGTATCCAGCGGGCGCGGCACCAACGAAGGAACATCGAGACCGGCAAGTTCCCCGAACAGCCTGTAGAGATCAGCCGCGTTAACCATGTGCTCGACATTGCGTCCGGGCGCAGTCACCATCGGGCCGGATACGATCAATGGCACCCAGACGCCGGTCTGGTAGGCAGTACCTTTGGAACGCTGGATGTTGAACGGCACCTTGACGGTCGGTGCAAACGAACCATTGTCGCCAAGAACCACGACCAGCGTATTACTGGCTTTCGGGTTGTAAACCAGGTCGCCGTTACCTGCCCTGGTCGCAACGCCGGTTTCCACCAGCAGACGGCCAAATTCAGTATCGATTGCCTCGGTCATTGCATCGAAAATCCGGCGCTGGTTAACGGGCGAGTCAGTGCAGTCGGCAGCCAGATGGCTTGCAATGCCGGAGGGCAGCAGTGCGCCAGGCGGGTGTTGAAACGGCGTATGCGCCGAGCTGAAGCTCACCGTAGCCATCCAGGGCTTATCGCTTTGCTGCTGCTCTTGAATCCAGTCGATAGCGGCATTGACTTCCAGAGTGGCGCGATAACCACGCCCGCCGGGCTTGCCCAAATCGGTTTCCTCAACCTTGCCGTCCAGGTTACGCACCAGTGGCGACACATAATGGGCGTTTTGGTGATCCCATACCAGATTCACCGGCGGTGTGCTCTCACAAACGGCATCAGGCACCAGGATCCCGCCTTGGGTCAGACACTGCAGACCCGGAGAGTCACCGACCAAATTGTTGCCGGTAATCACTGAACATCCGATGCTGCTGGTGTCGGGCACATAGCAGGCACCCGTGTCGGCGCCAGTCACCGGATCGTCAGTTGTATCGGGGACAAATCCGCAGCTGTAGGTATTGGCAGGGGCAACGCCACCAGCAGTTGTGTCGATCGAATCGGGCAAGCCTTCAATCCAGCCATGGAACAGGTCAAAACCCAATTTGCCGGGCAAACCATTACCGGCAGCGTTGTGGGTCGGACCACCCAGATGGAATTTTCCAAACATCGCACTCCGGTAGCCGGCGTTGGCGAGCAATTTGGGTACGGTAACTTCGTATTCGCTAAGCTGAGAGTTGGCTAAATCCTTGGGGCCGAGAGCCAGATAAGTGTTGGTACGCAGCGGATAGCGTCCGGTTAGCACCAATGAGCGTGTTGGAGAGCATTCGGGCATGGCCCACGTGTTACGAAAACTCAACCCGCCCGCGGCGATGACATCGAGACTGGGCACGCTCAAAGGGTTAACGCCACCATAACCAAATGACTTTATCTGGTCGATGCCGACATCGTCCATGATCATCAGGATGATGTTGGGATGGGGCCTTGCTTCGAAACCATCGGCGAAGATCATTGCACCGCCATTAAGTCCTGCCCCAAGTGCGGGCTGGGCCCCCAAGGGTGCGCTGGCGAATACCACGCTCAGCAACACGCCGATACCATATACAAAACGATTCATTGTTATTCTCTGTCTTTCCCTTGGTCAAACCACCATACTAACGCAATAAAAGGGGCCGGATACAATTTCGGAATGTGAATCCCGCCCCACTTACCGCTTCGGAAAATGTATCCGACCCCTTTACTTTCCTTTACTTTCTTTACTTTTTGCTTTTTCTCATCTTTGCTTTTATCTTTACTCTGACCCCAAATGTTCAGACTGTCAGTTATTCCAGTCGTATTGCACGAACTCAGCGCGGATACTCTACCAGCGCCGGCAAAATGGCGACTGTTACCAATAAACAACAATGAGAATTTATCATGAGCCAGGTTAAGGTACTTCAGCAATTCTGCGACAGAAATCTTCCGTTTTTAGCCCGTGGCCTTCTGGGTGCGGCGTTGGCGCTGTGCCTGTGGGGGCTGCCGGCACCGCAGGCGTCGGCTTTCGGAGTTGACGTGTGCTACAACGCGCCTGATTCCGGTTTGGAAATCATTCGTAACTGCATTGGAGTTGAGGAATTCTGTCGAACCAGCAACCTGTCACCCAACGAACAGTTGACCTGCCGCATTGTCGCAACGGCGGACAGCCTGAGTGGTTTGACTGGCGGCAACAGCATTATTGGTGGACGCAGCATGCTGCACAGCGACTCGACTTATCTGATGGCGCAGTTGATCGGCTACTCGCCGTGGCAGGCGTATCAGGTAATGATTTACAACGAGGCCACTGACCAATCGGAATACACCCCGTTTGGCCAGGATGGCTTTCAGCTGCTTGCTGATGCCGAGATCGCGGACTGCCGCGCGCAGTGGAGCCAAAAGATGCCCAGGCACTGCCTTGCCATCACGCCGGTAATGAACGGAGTCTACAAGTTCAATGATGAGACGGGTGGCATGTTGTTGCACTGGCATGCGCGATTCTCACCGAATGGGGAAGCGCCCCCGGCCGTGGAATTTCCTGCTGATTATCTTGCTCCTGCCAATGCGGACTACGAACCTCTGGTGAATAACCTGAGGGATTGGGCGTTTGACCTCAGGGTGAATGCCTGTGTGGCGGGAGTGCTGGTGACCAATGCTGCCGCGAAGGGTAAATACAGGCGCTGTGAAGTGCGTGATCTCGTCCTCAAAAGTCCGCAAAACTTTTTTGCCGCAGGGGTCACTCGCTTGGAGATTCCGTTCTCATCCACACTGGGAACGCTGGTTGTGAACGAGGATGATCGCGGCAAGGTCCTGGCTTCGGACCGCAGCTTTCAACATTACATTGCTCCCCACCAGGTGGGCTTTGCCAAGCTGGGAGTGTTTTTACACTCGTACGCTGACCGGTTTTCCCATCACTCCTGTACGGATACCTCGTGGTTCTACCAGGAGCCCGGCGGGGACTATAACAGCGTGTATGACCGCGTGACCTGCGCGCAGGGCAGCCATTTTCTCTGGCACGCTTGGGAACAAGGCACCCAGCAGGACGACGACAATTTAACTCCAGTCCACCAGACGCTCAGACCGGCACTGGAGGTTGTTTATGACCAGCTTCTTGCGGCTGCGGGTGTGCGTGACATCCCGGTCAGCAGCGGCCTGGACCGACAGACGATTGTGGATAGCCTGGTGGAGGTACTGGGCATGTACGAATCGAAAGACCGGCTCGATGCCATGGTGGCGCTGATGGAGCAGTATTCGGTGCTTCCCCTCCCGGGGCATGGCAGCACCTCGAGTCTCACGATTGAAGAATGGCTGGACGCTGCGGGCGCTCCCTAGTGCAAAAGGGGCCGGATACAATTTCGGTTAAAGGGGACGGTGGTTAAAGGGGACGGTGGTTAAAGGGGACGGGGCAAGTTAATATCAATTAACTTGCCCCGTCCCCTTTTCCTTGCAATTCAGCCTGATCAGGATCGGTTTAGGTGCCATTGAACTGGAAAACGTGGCGTATTTCTGTAATTATGAAACTGCAATCAGGTTTTTGGCTCTCGCAACACGCTTAAGTTACGCTTCATTTGGTCATCTGCAACCTGTGTTCTGCGGCGAGTCCTTTGTTTGTTCCAATGCGGAGCAGACACGTCGCGGGAGACGGAATCGTGGGCAATATTCACCATCATCTTGCAGAACTTAAAATCAGCTTCTGGTTAAAACCGGTTCTGGTGTCAGTCCTGGCCCTGCTGTTCTCATCCGCTGTCATGGCGCAATCCCCGCCTTCACCACCCAATACCAAGGGGTTCTGCTGCAAAGGCCCGGTGTTTGGCGTGTTCGACCTCAGTGGCACCTGGGAAAGCGTCACCCCGCATAACCCGCCTGTGGGTGCTTATCAAAGTTCCAAGTATCTTTACGAGGGTACCGAAAATGTCGGCCGCATCCTGTACTCAGTAAACCTGCAGGACCAGGTATTGCACGAACCGGTGGTCACCGGCGGGCAGGAAGCCATTCAAACCTACACCGGCACGTTTATCGAAACCTGGTGGGAGCAGACCAATGCTTCCAATGAATGCCTGCTCACTCCCCAGGGCACCAAGAACATGTGCCACTACGTGCATCGCTATGCCAGTTACGATATGCAGTTTTCGGTGCGGTGGTGCAAAGCACTCAAGGGTTTTGTCTTCAAGGGCCTGGTCGAAATGGAGATGAACCTGCAAGGGGGCGAGCAGGGTACCAACTCGCGCCTCACCATTCCCGAATACATGCGCATTGACCCGGTAGCTGGCGAGTTTTGTCCCACAGTAGACCTGGACAATGGCGGCATTACCTACGACTACCTCGACAATATGATCGTTTCCGGTTTTGGCCCGGGGGGATCGGTGACCTTTTCGACCAGCGCACCCAACCCCTATGACGAGGTGACTTTTCGCGTTGGCGATCGCGTGGATTGCTGGTGCGAGGGGGGTGGCACAAACCTGCCTGGTTATGGACATTCCAGGAAGATCGGGCCGGCGGATGTCGCGGCTTTGTCCGGCACGCTGAGGTTTACCATTGCCTCCGACCTGCCGCTGGATTTGGTGGAGCTACCATTTCACCCGGAAGGCGAGTTCAATTTGCTGAAACAGGATGGGCCGGTACGGTCGCGGCTACCGGGCGAAACGGATATTGAGTGGAATACCTATCTCGACGGCATCAAGGAGGTGTTTTCCTTCGTAGAAGCGGCACCGATTTTTGATAACGGCGAGTATACGTATTCGAATATACCGCTGTTTGACGTGCGTACCATCAACGGCCGTGATGTCATTCTCCCGGCGCGTTATACGCTGCGGGTCCGTGGCCTGAACGTCGAAGAGTATGTCACCGGCTCCAATCCGCTGGTCTCAAAATTCACCCTGTTCAGCGGCGCCGATGCCTTCAACCTGCAGGCCGGTGATGTGACCGCACTGGTAGTGACGCCGCTCGATGCCATTCCCATCAAGAAGGACCTCATCAGCGTGCTCAGCCTGATGTCGCCAACCCGTTACATCGGCCCGGAGAACCTGGCACTGGCGCACGTGAATGCCCTCGAGGCCGGCTCACCCACACCGTCCGAACTGGAAGGCCTCAAGCGAGCCATCCTGGCCGAGCGCGTGGCGCGTGATGGCGGGCGCTTTGGTGAGCAGCAGATCAAGGCCATGTTGACCGGTCTCAACAACGTGCTGGGTTCGTTGATCGACGACCTTTTCTCCAAGGTGGGAACAGGAAAAGCACTCAAGGAGAAGGAAAAACGCCTGGATAACCTGTCTGAAGCGCTCGACCCCCAGGCCCTGCAAAGCGAAGGCTGGGCTTCGGTGCCGGTGGACAAAGCGCCGATTGAAGCGGCGATGAAGAAGCTGGTGGATGACAATTTCGACCTGAAAATTTCGCAGGCTGCCACCCAAATCAAGGCCTGGCTGGGTGTGGCGCTGGCCGGTTTGAAAGATGGCCTGATCGCCGTGGGCCTTGACGAGGAGAATGCCGAGTTGATTTCCACGGTCGTATCGGACGCGGTCAACACCGTGCTGGATGTCGTCATCACGCAGGGGGTAGGGGCGCTGCAATCGGTTACAAAGGAAGCCGTAAAATTCGCCATCAATTCAGCCCAGAATGAGCTGTTCGACACGCTGCCCTCGTCTTACACCGATATCACCGATGAAGCCCTCGATTATTCATACCAGCAACTCGCCGCCTGGGCCGTGGATGATGATGCCGCCTTTCGCACCAACCGGCGCCAGGCCGAAAGCGAGCTGATCCAGATGGGCATCGATGCCTACAGCAACCTGGGCGCCGGCAGTGCGCTCTCCATTACCTCCGAAGGTTTTGCTTTTGCCGAAACCACATTGGAACCGTTAAAGGATCTCCCGGTGTTCGGTAAGGCCAAGACGGTTGCCAAGGTCGGCAAATACCTCACCGGCGCCGCCTCCTTCATCGTGCCGCTGAAAGGGGCCTTCTGGGATACCCCGGCGCGGGTTGAAGCCGGAGTGGCGCGATCTTATGGACAGCTTCCCGAAGTGGTTTTTCCAGCAGCGATTGGAGCCCTTGCCGAACCGCCCGCCGGGGTAGTGTTCAATGGCTTGGGCAACTTCCTGGTCAACCCGCTCAGGACCACTTTGCTCTCGATACGCAATCGAATTACCGCCCTGGAGAACGCCTGGGGGAGCAACAACCTGACCAGCGTGCTGAACATCATGGGCAGTAGCTCGCCGACTGAATTGCCGGCACTGCTCGACCAGGCCGAAAAGGATGCGGCCGACGTGTTGGCCATGGCGGCCGCATACAACGACAACAGCATCCCCGGCAGCCAGATGCAAAACGCCTTTGTGGGTGCAGTGATTGGATACCAGGAAACGGCTGCCGAAGTCCGCGCCCGGCAACTGGACTTGCTCACACGCGTTCTTGGTGGTGAATTCACCGGGCCCACCGACCCCCGGTATTTGGCGCGGCGCACCGAAATGCTGACCGGTCTGGACCGTCTGGATAGCGCCAGCGATGGCCTGAAGTTCGCGGTGGAACTGTACCGTGACGTGGTGGCTTCTCTGGCCTTCGGCAGCGCGGTGGTGGTCAGCGACCTGGCCCTGGTGTCTGACAGCACCAGCGAGGCAAACGTCAGCCTGCCCAACGAGACCTTCGTGTTGAGCGCCCGTATTCGAAACCTCGGTCGCAACGCCGTGTCCGGTGTAGAGGCCGAGCTTTCCCTGCCTGGCGGCGCCGCAGCCACCATTCTCAGCACGGCCATCCAGGTACCGGGCACCGGCGCACTGGTGGCCAATGATGGTGTGGCCGGCAGTGGCAGCGATGAGGGCGTCGTCAGTTGGCAAATTCAATTCACCGGATCACTGGATGAACAGAGCAGTATTCCACTGACCATCACCAGCCGCACCACCGCCGTGAATGATCCCGGCGTTTACAGTACGGCTTACACCGTGCTGTCGGTCGATGCGACGGTGTTTGACCCGGACGGCGACGGCCTGCCCACCGCCTGGGAAACGGCCAACGGCCTGAACACTTCACTGGATGATGCCGACGTGGATGCCGAGCCCGATGGCCTGAGCAATGCCGAAGAGTTTGAACTGGGCACACTCGCCCAGGTGATGGATTCGGATAACGATGGCGTGAATGACGGTGATGAAATTACCGGTGTGAATGGCTGGGTAACCAACCCGGCGCTGGATGACACCGACGGCGACGGCGTGCTCGATGGCGCCGATGGCGCGCCACTCGACCCGACCACCTCGATGGCTAGCGCAGCGCCCGAGCCGGTGGTGGCCGTTGGCAGCAGCCTGGTTGTGCTGAACGAGGAGGTCCAACAGGCCACCGTGGACATCAGCAATGCCGGCACGGGCACCCTGATCTGGACCAGTTCATCCAGCAACAGCGGACTGGTTATCACCGGTAATCCGGGAAGCTTTGTACAGGCAGGCCCGGCGTTAACGCTACAATTGGCGCCTGGCCTGGATATCGCCGGCGCGGAAGGTCAAACCGTGCAGGTACGCGTAAGGGATGTCGCGGGTGTCATCGCCGATGAACAACTCATCACGGTCAGCATTGGAGCCCAACCGGAGTTGATTTATATGGATGGTTTTGAGTAAAAGTTAAAAGGGGCCGGATACAATTTCGGAATGTGAATCCCG
>CAZRTG010000042.1:7525-22173 GCA_964602895.1 uncultured Wenzhouxiangellaceae bacterium | reverse complement strand
TGCTACATTTTTATTTTACCGGCTTTCGCCGGTTAAATCCGACAGACTGCTAGGTCGGCAGCATGGCTGCCTCCTACAACACCATCAGGGGGCTATCTTCACCAGCGTACGTCCGACTGACTGGCCGGCCAGCATGCCATCCAGCACGTCTGCTATACCATCGAGCCCCACTTCTTTGGTGGCTATGGTGTCGAGATGGCGGGGTTTCCAGTTGTTCGCCAGCTTATTCCAGATGATTTCACGGATGCTGTAGGGGCAGGCGGGTGAGTCGATACCGATCAGGCTGACGCCACGGATGATAAAAGGCATCACGGTGGTGTTGAGCTTGATGCCGCCGGCCAGCCCGCAAGACGCAATATTGCCCCAGGACTGTATCTGCGCGCAGATGCCGGCCAACATGTCGCCGCCGACACTGTCGACGCAACCGGCCCAGCGGGCCGAATCCAGCGGACGTCCGGAGCCCATCACCTCTTCACGTGACAGGCAGACGCTGGCACCCAACTCCCTCAAATAGTCAAACTGTTCGGGTTTGCCGGAAACCGCATGTACTTCATAACCGGCTTTGGAAAAAATATCGATGGCCAGACTGCCCACTCCGCCGCTGGCGCCGGTTACCAGTACCGGCCCCTGTGCGGGTGATTGCCCCGCCTGTTCCATGCGGTGTAAAGACAAGGCCGCAGTAAATCCTGCTGTTCCAATACTCATGGCCTCCCGGGTTGACAATCCAAGTGGCAAGGGAATGATCGACTTGCTGTCCAGCCGCAAATATTCGGCATAACCGCCATCGCGGGTTTCGGACAGGCCCGAGCCGGTCACCAGCACTCCGTCACCCACCGGGAATTTCGCAACGGATGATTCGACCACTGTTCCGGCAACATCAATACCTCCCGACAGTGGGAAACGACGCAGGATTTTGCCTTTGCCCGTGCCTGCCAAAGCATCCTTGAAGTTGATTCCTGACCAGGCTACCTTGATCACCACATCACCTTCGCTCTGATCGGTGATGGCTATATTTTCAAGCAATGCCCGGTAGCCCTGATCGTCATTGTGAATACGAAATGCTTTGAAGTTTGAAACCTTGCTTTCAGTCATCGGTAATTCCTGTTATACGGATTGGGAATGCCGGGATGGCATGATCCAGAGCTTTGTAAGTCATCAGCCACCACGTAAATACCAATCATAGTCGCAGTTGGTGATCTCGGCATGAAAGCGTTCCTCTTCTTCCCTGCGGCAGGCTACGAATATCTCGCAAAAGCGCGAGCCCAGGTAGTCCGGCAATATCGTTCCCGCAGCAAACTGGTCCAAAGCCCGTGGCCAGCGTACCGGTAAATTAACCTGTTCCTCAATTTTCTCCCTGGGCTTGACCATACGGCCCGGATCACATTCATGTGTGATGCCATAGTGCAGGCCGGCCATTAACGCGGCCGTCACCAGGTAGGGGTTCGCATCGGCACCGGAAACACGGTGCTCTACCCGGGTATTTTTGGCGCCGGACAGGGGTATGCGTAATGATACCGCACGATGGTTCACACCCCAGTTGGCATCGACCGGCGCAAAGACACCGCGCTGGAAACGTTTGTAAGAATTGGCATTGGGTGCAAACAGGGCCATGCTTTGCGGCATCAGTTCGGCCAGGCCACCAATGGCATGGCGCAGGGTGTCGGAAAAGGCCCCGTCCGGGGATTTGCCCGCAAACACATTATTGCCGGCCTCGTCCAGCAGGCTGACATGAATGTGCAGGCCGGAGCCCGGAATGCCCTGAAAGGGCTTGGCCATGAAGGTCGCGGCCATGCCGTTCTCACGCGCCGCGGCTTTGATGATGCGTTTCAACAGCAGGGCATGTTCACAGGCCCGCAGGGGATCGTCGACATGCTGCAAATTGATCTCAAACTGGCCGGGAGAGAATTCTGACAATGCAGCACCCGCCGGTACATTCTGGATTTCACAATAGCGGTCCACCGTGGCAAGAAAGTCATCCACTTCGTTCAGGTCATCAAACATGGCGTATTGCGGGCCTTTCTGTGGCAGGTCCGAGCCCGGCATCAAAGGATAACGTGGGCGAAATTTTTCACCGTCGTGCACTACCAGATAAAACTCCAGTTCGGCGGCCATAACGGGTTTGAGACCCAGGTCCTTCAAAGGCTGCAAAGCACGTTTCAGTACTTCACGGGCATCCAGGTAGTAGGAGGTTCCATCCAGATCGCTGAGCTCCAGAAACGCCTGGCCCGTCGGCACAGCAGCCCAGGGAACCGGTACCAGAGTGCCCGAAACAATGTGTGCCCGCACATCGGGATCGCCGTCTTCACCGCCGAAAGGCATGGTATCGTAAGTCGCGCCCAGAGAATCCAGTAATACCGTGGCAGCACAGAAATTAACGCCGTTGTTGAAGGCCTTGTTCAAGTCCTGCAGCGGGGCGCGCTTGCCGCGTAACATGCCGTTGATGTCCGCTACCAGCAATTCCATGTAGCGTGTATCGGGGTGTTTGGACAGGTAGTCTTTCAGTTCCTGATCCAGGCTAGCTGCTGACATTTTTCCTTCCTGTGCCACATGGGCGGCTCGTTAATCGAATTTTTCAGTTGAACCGGGAGCGACGCCATTCAATAGCTGCGCGAATCCCGTCCTGCTCCATCATTTCGTTAAAGGCTTTGGATTCCGGCGTTTCGGTGCTTTCGATTTCCACATCGATCTCCAGTGCGTCCAGCAAAGCCTGCCGCATACCGGCAATATCGAAACTGCGGTTGATGGCCTGCTTGGTCAGACGCACCGCCAGTTGGTCGTTTTGTGCTATTGATATCGCCAGTTCCTGTGCGGAGTCATGCAGTCGATCCGCTTCGACGACCCGATTGACCAGCCCCCAGTCCTCGGCCTGGGTCGCAGTGACTTTATCCATTCCGGTCAGTAGCAATTCCTTGGCCCGTTTGGGACCGCAAAACCACGGCAGCAGCAGAGCAACCATCCCGCTGCCAAACTGTACTTCCGGCGCACCAAAACGGCAATCTTCAGAGGCTACGGTCAGGTCACAAGCCAGGGCAATTTCCATGGCGCTGCCCAGACAGTAGCCGTGTACGGCAGCTATGGTGATTTTTGGGGTGTCCCAAAAACGCATGATAAGGTCAAAATCATGCCGCAATTCGCGGCGCATGATGTTACGCACCTGTTCCGGCGTGGCGTTTTTCAATTCATCCCCCACGCCCATATCCAGATCGAAACCGGCTGAAAAGGCCCGGCCTGTGCCTTCGATCAGGATGACACGCACCTGCTCATCGGCTTCGGCCTGATTCAGCGCCGTATTCAGCTCTTTAATCATGGCACGATTGACAGCATTCAGCTTATCGGGCCGGTTGAGTTTCAACCTGGCCAATGGCCCTTCAACGGCGTACAGAACCAAAGGTTCAGCCGTCATGGCTTATTCTTCTGCCAACCGGAACCAGGCTGATTTGGATTGCATATAGCTTTTCACGCTGTCCATGCATTTGTCGCGTGCCTGTCCGGACTGCTTGTAGCCGCCAAAGGGCTGGGTCATATCGCCATCTTCATAGCTGTTGATCCACACCACACCGGCTTCGATATTTTTCACCAGGCGGAACGCCTTGTTGATATCGCGGGTCCAGATGCCGGCGGCAAGACCATAAATGCTGTCGTTGGCAATGCGAATGGCTTCTTCCGGCCCATCAAAGGGAATCACACTGGCCACCGGGCCAAAGATTTCATTGCGGGCAATACTCATCGTGTTGCTGACATCGCCAAACAGGGTCGGGTTGACGTAGGCGCCCCGGTCCAGGCCTTCTGGTGCATTGCCGCCAAAATGCAGGGTGGCGCCTTCTTTTTTGCCGCTTTCTATCATGCCCAGCACACGTTGCTGTGCTTCACGGTCAATCAAAGGCCCCATATTGGTATCCGGGTCCAGCGGATCACCGGGCTGATAGGCGTGTTGCCCTTCGGCAATAAAGCGCTCGATGAATTCATCGTAGACCGATCGTTCGACCAGCAAGCGCGAACCGGCGCTGCAGACTTCACCCATGTTGGCAAAAATACCGTTGTAAGCAGCTGAAACGGCATTCTCCATATCGGGCAAATCAGCCATGAAAATTTGCGGGGACTTGCCGCCGCATTCCAGCGCGGTGCGTTTCATATTGGATTGACCCGCGTATTGCAGGATCAGTTTGCCCACTTCGGTAGAGCCGGTGAAGCTGATTTTGGCCACATCGTTGTGCAAGGCCAGCGCCTTGCCGGCAACTTCGCCCATGCCATTGACCACATTGAATACGCCGGCCGGGCCGCCGGCCTCCATAAACAGGCGCGCCAGGTGCAAAGCGCTCATGGGCGACTGCTCGGCGGGTTTCAGTACCACGGTGTTGCCTGCAGCCAGAGCGGGAGCAATTTTCCAGGTGGCCATCAACAAGGGGTAGTTCCATGGTGAAATGCAGCCGACCACTCCCAGCGGTTCGCGCAGCACCAGATGAACTGAATCCTTGTCGGTGCTGGTGACTGCGCCGTCGATCTTGTCGATGCATTCCGACATGAATTGAATCGTGTTGATTACCGCTGGCAAGTCTTCGGCGATCACGTCACCAATGGGCTTGCCCATGTCCAGGGTTTCCAGCACGGCCAGTTGTTCGGCGTTTTCGTCGACCAGCCGGGCAAAACGGTACAGTACCTCCATGCGATCACGGGGAGCCATTTTTGACCAGACGCCGGACCGATACGCCTTTTGCGCCGCAGCCACGGCAAGGTCAATGTCTTTTTCGGTGCCCGCGGACATCTCTGCCAGCACTTCGCCGTTGGCGGGGTTGCGGGTAATAAAGCGTCTGCCAGCAGTGGCCTCCACGAATTTGCCATTGATAAACAGACGGGTTTCGATGCGCTGACGTTCCTGGGCAGCGCGGTTCTGCCAGTCAGCCAAATCGTGATGTTCAAGTTGTGCGAGGTTCATAAAAATTCCTTTGCTTGTGTACTGATGCTGGTCTGTGATGCTTTTTTACCAAGCCAATGTCGGGTCCAGCTTACCTGATCGCATGCATTGCCGGCTGACGATAGCCCGCTACCAGCGCATCAACGGCAACGCAGCTTGCAGGGCCCAGGATCAGTGGATTGATATCGATTTCGCTGATCACATCTTTCAGGCAGGTGGCCAGTTCGGACAATTTTGCCGCCGCTTCACAATAGCTTGCAATATCCACCGCCGGTCGGCCACGTACTTCATCCAATAAGGCACGTAATTGCAGTTTGTCTACCTGTTTGCGCGCGGTTGCGGCACTGAAGGGTGGCAAGGCAAAGGTCACATCCTTCAGGGTTTCAACGTAAATACCACCAAAACCCAGCATCACCAGCGGGCCGTATTGCTCGTCGCGTACCACACCCAGAACCATTTCCACACCGGCATCAGCCATGGGCGAAAGCAACACCCTGGGCCCCAGTCGCCGGCTTATTTCGTGATAGGCGTCCTGTACCCCGGCGGCATCCATAATGTTCAACCGCACACCACCCTGGTCACTTTTGTGCAACAGGCCGGTCCGGGCAGATTTCAGCGCCAGCGGGTAGCCCAGTTGTTCAGCGCATGCCAGCGCTTCAGCTTCATTATTGGCGATACGCGATGGAATGACCGGCAGGCCGAAATCCTGCAGCAGCTGCAGGCTGTCGAATTCATCCAGGGTTTCGCTCTGGCCAAGCCTGTCTGACCAGCGTACTACCGCCAGTTTTTGGTCTGCAGATACCCCGGCTTTTTTGGCTGACCGTCCATCCAGTAATCCATCCCGGGCAAGCTGAGCCTGGAAATCACGAAAACCCAGCAGGCAGCGTGTTCCCACCAGGAAGGAGCGCAGGCCGTCCAGTACAGGAAAACCTTCACGGGTGACTTGCTGTACCTGCGGGTCGGAGCCGGTGCCCTGCCGGTTGGCCACCAGAAACACCGGCTTGCCGGAAACCGCATGGCCGACGCGCAGATAATCGATGTAGTCGGTGTAAATCGTACCGTAGGGAGCCCGGTCGTGTACCACAGCGCCCAGCGCTGCCTGTGGGTCTGCCATCAGGGCAGCAAAGCATTTGCCCATAACGATATGGTAATCCGGCCCGCCGGTGCTCCAGGCGTCGAGTGGATTGACTGCAAGCAGTCCGGGGTCCAGCAGGTCTTCAAGTACTTGTGTGGTCTGTGCCGAAATTTCAGTCAATGGCACTCCGGTGCGATCCGCCAGATCAATCAGTAATTGCCGTTCACCGCCCGAATCATGCAGGCTTACCAATCCGCCCTCTGCAACGGGATGGGGTTGGGCAAACATGATCAGCGCGGTGGCCAACTCGTCCATATCCTCAACCCGTTGCACACCATATCGATCGAACAGGGCCTGAAAGGCGGCATCGGAGCCGGCCAGGGCACCCGAATGCGAAACCGTCAGGCGAGCGGCCAGTTCGGTACGGCCTACTTTCAGGGCAACAACCGGAATGCCACGCAATGCCGCTTTCTCCAGCACGGCTTTAAGGCCTTCCGGATCACGTGCGGTTTCCATAAACAGGCCGATCACACGCGTGTTCATACGCTCGATGGCGTAGTCCATGTAATCGTCCATGCGTACGCTGAGTTCCTGGCCGGTGGAGACGGCCAGGTTGAAGTTGATGCGCTCTTCACAATCCATGATGCCGGACATACCGGCGCCCGAATGACTGATCAGTGTGACGTTGCCGTTGCGGGGATGGTTGTGGCGGGTATCAAAGCCGCAGGCCCATACCCCGTCGTGGAGGTTGTAAAAACCCATGCCGTTGGCGCCGGCCAGCAACAAACCGGTTTCGCCCACCCGTTGCTCAACCCGATCCCGCAGAAAAGGGGCTGTGTCGTCTTTCAATACCAGAGTGGAGAAGATCACCGCTGATTTTGCGCCGTGAGCAATTACCTCTTCCAGGGCAACCTCAACACGGGAATCTGCGATCGCGAAAATGACCTGTTCAACCGTTTCCGGTAAATCGGCCAACCGTTTATAGCAGGGCAGGCCGTGTACCGATTCACGCGTGGGGTTGATGGCATACAGCGGGCCGCTGAAGCCGCCTTGTTGCAAATTGAGAATGACCTGATTGCCCACCGTATCTTCACGCTCGCTGGCCCCCAGAACCGCTATGGAGCGGGGGCGTAGCAGTGGGTCGAGGCGGTGCGACATGGGGTCAGAGTAAAGTGCCAGAGTAAGACATGGGGTCAGTGAGACATGGGGTCAGAGTAAAGTGCCAGAGTAAAATCCAGCCTGGTCCAGTTATATGAGGTCTTGAAATACTGTTGGTTTGTGACATGTAGCTTACTTACTCTGGCACTTTACTCTGACCCCAGATTTATGACCCCAGATTTACTGACCCCTATTTCAAAAATCAGCAGGCGGGGTCTGCCGCTTGCGGGGTGGATCCCAGAATACGTTTTCGACCACACGGCAAGGTGCCATCACCCGGCTCCACTTCAGCTCGCGTTTGTAGTAAATCTCCACCAGCAATTCTTCGCCCGGTTTGCCATGTGGCATGTCCAGCGTGGCCAGGGCTATGCTGGCCTTGGCAGAGGGTGACCACATCGATGAGGTGATGGTGCCGGCGTACTTTTTATCCTTGGTATAAACGTAGGAATCGTGGGCGACTTTATTGCCTTCGATATCCAGTTTGACCAGGCGGTAACGCGAGCCTTTTTCTTTCTCGGCCAGCAGGGCACGACGACCGTTGAAGAGGGGCTTCTTGAAATCCACCAGCCAGTCCAGCCTCAGTTCGAAAGGCGAACGCGTGTGGGTGGGCCGAACCGCTTCCTGCGCCGGCAGGAAATCCACACCCGCAAGGATAAAGCCGGCTTCTACGCGCAGCATTTCCAGTGCATCGCTGCCCAAGGGGGAAATACCACGGTGTTTACCCGCTTCGAACAGTGCATCCCACAGTGCTTCGGCATGGGTAGGGTCTATCCACAATTCATAACCCAGATCACCGGTATAACCGGTGCGCGATATTTCCAGAGTGGCTCCCTGAAAATCAAAATTTCGCAGGCCAAACGGTGTGAGCTCTTCGATACCGGTTAAGCCCATTTCCTTTAACACCGCGCAGCTGGTCGGGCCTTGCAATGCCAGGGCTGCTACTTCGTGGGTTTCGTCCACGACTTTGACGTCAAAACCATCGGCGCAGGTCAAAAACCAGTCCAGCTGGCGCTCCTGAGAGCACACGCGGTAGCCGCCCCCGAAGCCGACATCAGGCAGATGGAAAATCGTGCCATCGTCAATGACTTGGCCGCCTTCGTTGCACCAAACCGCATAACCCACGCGACCGGTTTTCAATTTGCTTACATCGCGGGTGACCAGGCGATTCAAATAGGCCAGTGCATCCGGGCCGCTGATGCGGTGCTTGATCATGGGGGTGAGGTCGAATACCGCACAGCTGTTACGGCCGGCGAAGTATTCCAGGGAAGCATCGTAATAAGCAGGCACCGACAAATAATCGGCCCAGCGTGACCATTCTTTCAGCTTGTTGGCTGCTTTTTGCCGCGAATGGAACGGGCTGGGATAAACGTAGTGCCTGAAGTGATCCCGTGCCTGCATGTCAGAGACGTTCCCAGAGTCGTTCCCAGAAACATTCACTGGAGCGTTCATGTCTGTACCGGTCATATCGTTTATCCCTTCCTATTTGCCGATGATAGCGCGTGCCGCATTACGGCCCGCGCTGCCCATCACACCGCCACCCGGGTGGCTGCCTGCGCCGCACAGATACAGGCCGTTAACCGGCGTGTGGTACTGCGCTGCATAAGGCACTGGCCTGAGCATGAAGAACTGATCCATCGCGAGTTCAGCATGGTGCCAGTGACCCCCGCTGATACGGAATTGCTGTTCGATGTCTTCCGGCGTCAGCAATTCGGCCACCACCGCTTTGGAGCGGATATCCGGTGCATATTGCTCCAGCGTATTCAGTACCACTTCGGTAAAGGCGGCTTTGCCGCCTTGCCAGCCGTCTTTCAGATCACGCGGGGCATATTGCACCACGGCTGAGAGCACATGCTGCCCGGCTGGTGCCAGGCTGCTGTCGTGAATGCTGGGGATGGTGATTTCAAACACCGGTTGGGCTGAAAATTCGCCGTACTTGCAGTGGTTGAACGCGTGATCCACATATTCCTGGCTGGGCGCAATCAGCAAGCGTTGTCCCAGTTTGGCCGCATCCAGACCTTTGAAATCGGGCAAATCGCTCAAGGCCAGATGCAGCTTCGCCGTATTGCCTTTGCTGCGCAGGTGTTTGATGCGATGGGCAAAGCCGGCTTCGACGTTGCGTGCTCCGAGCAGATTAAAAATGGTGGTTTTCGGATCGGCATTGGAAACCACGATATCCGCCAGTATCTGTTCACCATTTTCCAGTTCCACACCGCTGACCCTGTCAAAATCCATCAGGATACGTTTCACCGGGCTGTTGGTGCGTATATCGGCACCGGCCTGTTTGGCTGCAGCCGCCAGGGCGTCAGCAATAGCACCCATACCGCCTTTGGGAATGGACAGGGCGCCGGCGCCATGACCGTTGTTGCCGCTCATGCGGTGCAGGGCCGTGAACACGCTGTTGTTGGAGCGGGGTGCGGATTTGGTGCCGAGCACGGCATCCAGCGCCAGTGCACCTTTCAATAACTCGTTATCAAAATTTTCCTGCAGTACGTCGTAAATATTGATGGCGGCGATGCGTAAAAATTCGCGCATGTCGTCCTTGCCCATCAGGCGGATTTCGAGAGCCATTTTGCCCAGTTGCAACAGGTCGCCGCGATTTTTGGTGCCCACACGGGGTGGAATGCGGTTGTGCAGCTTGCCAATCACGGCAGCAAATTTTGCCATGAAGCGGCGGTATTCTTTCATGCCGCTGAGGTCGCGTTCGTTCAGGCCTTCGCCGCTGACCTGGTCGCCATCGAAATAAAGGTGTTTGCCATCCGGGCTGAGCGCAACGCTGCCGATTTTCTCGGCCGCCATGCTCAGGCCATGGCCGTCCAGGCCCAGTTCCTTGCGGATATCGGCATCCAGTAAATAAGACAGATGCGCCCCCGCAGAAACCCGGAAATCCGGGGCGAACTCACGCGTGACACAGGCGCCGCCCACTTGCTTTGCAGCTTCGAGCACAACGACCTTCTTGCCAGCTTTGGCCAAATAGGCTGCACACGCCAAACCGTTGTGACCCGCTCCAATAATTACAATATCAGTCATCAAGCCAGCCCTCCGGTACGGTGTTGGTTCGTCGCAGGTCGGAGAGGATTTCCCGTGCCGCATTGGCGCCAGGTGCTGCCATCACACCACCACCAGGATGATTGGACGAACCACACATGTACAGGCCTTTCACCGGGCCGCGGTACTGTGCAAAACCGGGAATGGGGCGGTTGAACATCAACTGGTCCATGGTCAGTTCGCCCTGGAAGATATTGCCTTCGGTCAGACCGACTTCGGCCTCCAACTCGCGCGGGGTTCGTACCTCGGCGTGCAGGATCAGCTTCTTGAAGCCCGGCGCATAATCTTCGATCTGGTTGATCACGGTCTGGCCGAACTGGTCACGTTGCGCGTCGGTCCATTCCTTGCCCTTTACTTTTGGTGGGGCGTATTGCACAAACACGGACATGAAATGTTTGCCAGGCGGAGCCATGGTGGGGTCGGTCAGCGAAGGAATCAGCATGTCGATATAGGGATCCTTTGACCAGGTACCGTTTTTCCAGTCGTCATAAGCCCGTTCCAGACGCTCCATGGAATCGATCAAATGCATATCGCCTTTGATCAGCTCCGGATTATTTTTCAGTGCAGGGAAGTTGGGCAGCCCGTCCAGTGCGATATTCAGCTTGCCGGAAGAACCGCGGATCTTGAAGTGTTTTACTTTTTTCAGGAATGAAGGCGACAGGTCTTTTGCATCCATGCATTCGAGGAAGGTGCGCGGAAAGGTCATGTTGGAGACCACCACATCGCTGTAATGCTCATCGCCGTTTTCCAGGGCGACGCCGGTGACCTTGCCGTTTTTGACGATAATCTGTTCAACGCCTGAGCCACATACAGTCTCACCGCCGTGATCGGCAAAGCAGCCCGCCATGGCCTTGGCCACAGCACCCATGCCGCCACGTGCGAATCCCCAGGCGCCCATGTTGCCGTCCACCTCACCCATGGCGTGATGCAGCAATACATAAGCGGTGCCGGGAGACATCGGGCCCAGGGCACTGCCAATGATGGCGCTGCCGGCATAGGCGGCTTTGATTAAAGGGTTTTCGAAATATTCATCGAGGTAATCCGAAATGCTCATGGTGTAGAAACGCATCAGGTCGTAGATTACGTCTTCACCCAGCTTGTTGAATTCCTTGCCGAGGTAGAGCATTTCCCTGATATCACGCATTTTGAAGGAGGTTGGATCCGGCGCCATGCGCAACAGGAACTTACGGATAAAGCGGCATTGACGCATGATATCGCGGCTATAACGTACGGCAGCATCGGCGTCACGTTGGCTATGCCGCGCCATTTCACGGCGGTCCACGTCGGCATCAACATAGCTGCCAAGGATGTCGCCGTTCTGCGCCATGGTGCAGCTGCCGCCGTAGGGGATGATTTGCAGGCCGTATTTCTGCAGATTCAGGCTGCGAAACACTTCCGGGCGCAATAAACTGCAAACATACGAACAGTTGGAATACATCCAACCCTTGTGCAATTCCCGACTGACCGAAGCGCCCCCAATCCAGGGATTCTTCTCGACCATGAGTACACTCATTCCGGCTTTGGCCAGGTAAGCGGCATTGGTCAGGCCGTTATGGCCAGCGCCCACCACGATGGCATCATATTTCTTCAATGCGGGAATCTCCTTTAAGCTGCCCTCAGGCAGTCGCTTTGGCTTTCGGTGTATCGTTCAATTCATCCAGCGTTTCATCAACGGCGCGCTCAAAAGCAGCCACTGTGTGATCGAGACAAGACTTGTCGTGGGCCTCGCTAATAAACCACGGCTCGCGTGAATCAGGTTCACATAACACACCCAGATCATGCAACCTGGGAGCCATGGTGTCATAAAAAGTGTAATCGGAGTTCAGCCAGTCCCGGTAGTTGGTTGGTGCGGATTCGCTGAAAAACAAGCCGCTCATGGAGCCGTGGCCGGTGAAGCAATGTGGAATGTTACGCCGCTTCAATACCTTGCTCATGCCGGCGCGTAAATCATTGCCGTATTTTTCAATGGTTGCCAGCGCCGGCGTTTCATCCAGGATCTGCAGGCAGCGATTGGCTGCTGCAAGAGGTACCGAGTGGCAGGTATAAGTGCCGCCGTGAGACACACCGTTGGCAACCTGCATCATGATGTCTTTGCGACCACCGATGGCTGAAATCGGATAGCCATTACCAAGCGCCTTGGCAAAGGTGCACAGGTCGGCCTTGATGCCAAGCAACTCCTGCACGCCGCCACGAGCCACGCGGAAACCGGTTTTGACTTCGTCAACGATCATGATGACATTGTACTTTTCACACAGCATGCGGGCAGCCAGCATGTACTCGCGCGTGGCCTCAATGGAGCAGCAGTTGCCCATGATGGGTTCGACCAGGAAGGCGCCGATTTCATTGTGGTGTTTTTTCAGCAGGTCTTCGAGGTAATCGGCATCATTCAGTGGTGTGAAGTGCGTCAGTTTTTTGAGAATTTTCGGTACGCCATGGCTTTCGACTTCAACACCGGGCTCACTACCCCCGGATTCATCCCAGTCTTCAATATCGGCATACCACAGCACCGAATCGAAGATGCCGTGATAGCCACCTTCAACAATAATGTGTGAGTCTTTGCGGGTGAAGGCCCTTGCCAGTCGCAGTGCGGCCATTACCGCTTCGGTGCCGGAGTTTGAAAACCGCACCATTTCGGCAGCAGGCACCATGCGTGAAATCCGGCTGGCAACGTCATATTCCAGTTCGGTAGAGAGGGCAAAGACACCACCTACCTTCATGCCCTCGACAGCGGCCGCATCAATGCGCGGGTCGGCATAGCCCAGGATGGCAGGACCATAGCCCATGCGGTAGTCGATGTATTCATTACCATCAATATCCCACAGGCGGGCACCTTTGCCATGATCCGCATAGAGCGTTTTGTCATCGCCCCAATAGCGGAAGTTGGAAGAAACACCCATTGGCATGGCGGTAGCAGCCTTGCGAAAGTGCTCGTTTGAACGCTGCAGTGAGCGACGCATATCGGACCTCTTGCTGTATTTGAACCGCCATAGGTTGCCACATGCAGGGGCCGGGTGTCCAGATAAATGAATGATTGTTCATTCATTGCAAAGACAGTTTGTTGCGCTTATAGTGTTATCCGGTAAGGTTATCCGTGTTTCATTAAAAATCGTACACATTGTAATGAAACGGTAAATTCCAATCGCCAGCGTGTGCTGTAGCGCCGGTCACGTTCCGTATGCCCTGAAAGGAAACAGATAAAATGGACGAATATCCTGAACCCTGCGAAATCAGAACTTCATTGTGAGTGCTGTTGTTTCGACTTCCTCACAAAGCAAGCGTACGGCTTCCAAGGAAGCACGCCGCCAGCAGTTGATCCAGGCCACCATTCGCTCGATCGCCAAAAATGGCTTGTCGGATACGACGGTCGCGACCGTGGCACGTGAAGCCAAGCTCAGCCAGGGTATTGTCAATCTGCATTTTCAATCCAAGCAGGGTTTGTTGATTGAAACGCTCAAGGCCGTTGCAGATGAATACAAGGATACCTGGGAAAAGGCCCTGGCCGGGGCCGGACCCAGCGCGGCCGAAAAAATCGAAGCTCTGGTCAATGTGGATTTCTGCCCGGCAGTGTGTGACCGGACCAAGATCGCTGTGTGGTTTGCCTATTGGAGCGAAACCAGGTCGCGACCCACCTATCGTAAGTTATGTGCCGAGCTTGACCGCGGCTATGACCGCCAACTCTGCGAACTGGTAAAGATCCTGATCAAGGAAGGTGATTATCAATCACTGGATGCCGACTTGATAACGGTGGGTCTGTCGGCTATGAGCGCAGGCTTGTGGCTGGATTTTCTGGTGGCGCCGCGGAGTATGAACCGTGAACGTGCCAGACAGTCTTGCCGGATGTTCCTGTGTCAGTTGTTTCCAAAACATTTTAAACCTTAAGGAATCTCTGAATAAATCAGAGTTTCCCTAAATTGATTGAAGCACCTTGATTAAACCAATGTAATTCAATACCCATACCCATGAGGATTATTTCTTGAAAATTTTACTCGATGCAACCGCAACGGCCTGGCGGGAAAAGGCGCGCAAATTCGCTGAAGAGGAACTGATTCCGTTTGAAGTCGAAGCAGAAATGAACAACGGTGTGATTGCAAAGGATGTGCTTGCCCGGCAGAAAAAGCGGGCCATTGAATTGGGTTTCAGCTCCATGGATGTGGCGAAAAAGTATGGCGGACTGGCCCTGCGCACGATTGATCAGTTTGCGGTTTGGGAGCAACTGGGTCGTGTGACCAATGCCCTGTGCTGGTGTTTCTCAGAACCGCACCAGTGGATGTTTGAAGCCTGTAACGAAGACCAGTTGCAGCGTTTTGTATTGCCGCTGATGACCGGCAAGCGCAAGGAGTGCTATGCCATCACCGAGACCGAATCCGGCTCGGATGTGCGCATCGATACCACCGCAACAGCCTGTGAGGGTGGTTACCGGATCAACGGGGAGAAATGGTTTGTTACCACCTACAATCA
>CAZRTG010000042.1:0-7425 GCA_964602895.1 uncultured Wenzhouxiangellaceae bacterium | reverse complement strand
ATGGTCAGTGGTGAGCGTTTGATCGACAAGCAACTGGTTCAGGCCATGTTGGCCGATAGTGTGACGGACCTGTGGGCCTCGCAGTTGATTACCTTTGAAGCGGCTGAGGCACACGACCGTGGTGAAGATGTCAAAGCGCTGCATGCACGCTGTTCCATCGCCAAGCTTTATGCTTCTGAAGCAGCGGGCCGCGTGGCGGATCGCACCGTGCAGATTTTCGGAGGTCGTGGTTATATGCGGCAATGCGCCGCTGAGCGATTCACTCGTGAATTGCGCGTGGACCGAATCTGGGAGGGCGCCAGCGAGTTGCAGCGTCTTATCATTGCCCGGGCTTTAAGCAAGCGTGGCCTGGAAGGTATGTAAATCCTTGCATACAGGCTTGATTCATGGTTCTACCAAGGAGCGTTTGTGCTCATAACTCGGGTCAGGAGTGAAGTCAGGATTATGAGCACACATTACAAACTGCTGTTGTTTATTTTTCTGGCATGCTGGCCACTTGTCTGGTTGGGTGCAGCTGAAGAAAAGATACTGAACGTTTATAACTGGGCCGACTACATTGGTCCCGATACCATATCCGGGTTCGAAAAAGAGTATGGCATCAAGGTCAATTACGACCTCTACGACAGTACCGAAGTGGTAGAAGCCAAGTTGCTGGCAGGGCGCACGGGCTATGATGTGGTCATACACTCGGCGCGCTATTCAGCACGCCTGATACCCATAGGTGTTTACCAACCGTTGCAAAAAGACAAGTTGCCCTTGTGGGGCAACCTGGATCCCTGGGTGCTGGAGGTCATGAGTGGATATGATCCGGGCAATACCTATGGCATGCCTTATATGTGGGGCAGTACCGGCTATGCCATCAACATCGATATGGTCAAAGCCCGCATGCCTGATGCGCCTTTGGGCAGCGCTGCCATGCTGTTCGATCCGAATGTCATATCAAAGTTTGCCGACTGTGGTGTGAGCTTTATCGATGAGCCCACCGACGTCATCCCCATGGTGTTGCAGTATCTGGGACATGACCCCAACAGTCTGGCACCAGAGGACATGGCGGAAGTGGAGGCAACGCTGAGGGCGGTGCGGCCTTATATCCGCTATTTCAGCTCGACCAAAATGATCAATGACCTGCCCAACCAGGAAGTTTGCCTGGCCATGAGTTGGTCCGGTGACTATGCTCAGGCCATGAACCGGGCGCTGGAAGTAGGCGCCAAAGTTGATCTGGCCTATTACACGCCAAAAGAGGGTTGGGTTTACTGGTTTGATGGTGTATTCATACCCAGCGACGCGCCCCATCCGGACAACGCACACCTGTTTCTGAATTATTTGTTGCGCCCGGAAGTGATGGCAGGCATCAGCAACGAAACGCGCTATGCCAATGCCAATCTGGCGGCCAAAGCCTTTATGGATGTTGATGTGGTCAATGATCCGGCAGCTTATCCATCCGATGCAGAGCGCCAGCACGCGGCCATTGGATACATATTCGGACCCAAGGACGAACGCCGCCGCACCCGTACCTGGTCGCGAATCAAAACGGGCCTGTGAGCGGACCTGTGATCGGGCCTGTGAATGGAAATCATGAACGGGCCAGGCTGAAAAATCCTGTATGGAATATCGTGGAGATTTAATTTGATTCATGCAATAGATCAACAGGAACACCATCGTTTGCAGGGCGAGCCCTGGCGTGATGCGACACAACGACCGTTTGTCGAAATCCGGGGGCTGAGCAAGCAGTTTGGCGAAGTGACTGCCGTCGACCAGGCGCATCTGGATATTTACCGTGGCGAGCTGTTTTCCATTCTGGGTGGTTCGGGTTCCGGCAAGTCCACTCTTTTGCGCATGCTGGCCGGCTTTGAGGTGCCCACCTCCGGTTCCATTGTGATTGACGGCGTGGATATGACGGCGGTGCCGCCTTACGAGCGGCCGGTGAATATGATGTTCCAGTCTTATGCACTGTTTCCCCATATGAGCGTGGAGCAGAACATAGCCTATGGTTTGAAGAAAGAGAGAACGGCGGCGCCGGAAATTGCCGAGCGTGTGGCCAATTTGCTGGCATTGGTAAAACTGGATGGCAAGGCGAAACGCAAGCCCCACCAACTGTCCGGTGGGGAGCGGCAACGTGTGGCGCTGGCACGTGCGCTGATCAAGCGACCGAAACTGCTGTTGTTGGATGAGCCGCTGGCTGCGCTGGACAAAAAACTGCGCGAACACACGCAATTCGAATTGATGGGGCTGCAGGACGAGTTGGGCATCACCTTTATCGTGGTGACACATGATCAGGAAGAGGCCATGACCCTGTCTACCCGTATCGCGGTAATGAACAATGGCCACTTTGAACAGGTCGGCACACCGGCCGAGGTTTACGAATTTCCGGTCAACCGATTCGTGGCAGATTTTGTCGGCAATATCAATTTCTTCAAGGCCAAAGTAACCGCCATCAAGGCGGACCGAATCTGTCTGCACAGCGCTGATCCCGGGAATGATCCGGGTACCGACCTGGAGGTGCGTTGCGATCGTGAAGTGGCGGTGGGCGATGAGCGTTGGGTTGCGGTTCGCCCCGAAAAGATTTTTATCAGCAAAGAAGCACCAACGCGCGACAATCTGACCGTGTTGAAGGGTCTGGTGTATGACCTGGGGTATTTTGGCAATCTGTCGGTTTACCGGGTCGCTCTGGAAAACGGCAGGATTCTGCAGGTCAGTGGCCAGAACCGACAGCGCAGTGCCATCAAAACGCTGGAATGGGATGACGATGTGTTTGTTTCCTGGGATATCTCCAGTGCCATATTACTGGACCAATAGGGCATAGCCGCAATGGCCTTGAGCACCAATCGTATCGGCAATAATCGCATGGATGGGCGCAGGCAGTGGCTGCGTTGGGCCGTGCTGGGACCATACGCCTGGTTGTTGCTGTTCTTCCTGGCGCCGTTTTTCATCATCCTGAAGATCAGCCTGGCCGATCCCGTCGTTGCCTTGCCGCCGTTCACTGCACTGTTTGATTGGGCAGCAACAGGCTGGAATAAAATCCAGGCCAGTTTTGACAACTACCGGTTCCTGTTTCAGGATCCGTACTACGCCACCATTTACCTTAGTTCGGTAAAAATGGCCGCTGTCAGTGCACTGCTGTGCCTGCTGTTGGGCTACCCCATGGCATATTTCATCACCCGGCAGTCGCCAAGGGTGCGCAGTATGTTGTTGTTGGCGGTGATCCTGCCTTTCTGGATTTCTTTCCTGCTGCGGGTATATGCCTGGATCGGCTTGCTCAATACCCATGGTGTGATCAACCAGTTTTTGATGTGGCTGGGTGTCATCAATCAGCCACTTGCGCTGATTTACAACGATTTTGCAGTTTATCTGGGTATTGTGTATTCCTATTTGCCGTTCATGATCCTGCCCCTGTATGCCAACCTCGAAAAGCTGGATACCGACCTCGAAGAAGCGGCAGCCGACCTGGGTGCAAAGCGTTGGCAGGTGTTTGTGGATGTAACTTTGCCGTTATCGCTACCCGGCATCATCGCTGGCTCTTTGTTGGTGTTTATACCCGCCATTGGAGAATTCATTATCCCGGCACTGTTGGGTGGTTCCGATACCCTGATGATAGGCCGCGCATTGTGGGATGAGTTCTTCATCAACCGGGATTGGCCGGTGGCTTCGGCGGTATCCGTGGTGCTGCTGTTGATACTGGTACTGCCAATGATGTGGTTCCAGAAAGTGCAGGACAGACAATGATGATGCGAAAGCAGTCATGAGCAAGGCGAACCCGTCAAAACGGCGCATAGGCCTGCTGAGCATAGCGGCCTTTGGTTATGCCTTTCTCTATGTGCCGATTCTTTCGGTGATGGTTTATTCGTTTAACGACTCACGACTGGTGACGCTGTGGGGTGGCTTCTCGCTGCGTTGGTACCGCAGCCTGCTGCAGGATGGTGAAATTCTTGGAGCCGCCCTGCTGAGCCTGGAGATCGCTGCGATCTCGGCTACCGTGGCTACCGTGATGGGCACACTGGCCGGTTTGGCATTGAACCGCCTCGGGCGTTTTCGTGGCCGCACGCTGCTGACCGGGATGATCACCTCGCCCCTGGTGATGCCGGAAATCATTACCGGTATTTCGCTGCTGTTCCTGTTCATAACACTGGCTGACTGGATAGGCTGGCCGGCACAGCGCGGTGCGGCTACCATCACCATTGCACACATCACTTTTTCCATGGCTTATGTGGCTGTGGTAGTGCGCTCAAGGCTGGGTTCGTTGGATCAATCGCTGGAAGAGGCGGCCATGGACCTGGGTGGCAGGCCATTACGGGTATTTTTTGATATCACCGTGCCCATGATCGCCCCGGCCATGATTTCCGGCTGGTTATTGGCTTTTACCCTGTCACTGGATGACGTGGTAGTCGCCAGTTTTGTTTCCGGGCCGGGATCCACCACCTTGCCCATGTTGATTTTTTCCAAGGTGCGTCTGGGCGTAACGCCGGACATCAACGCCCTGGCTACGGTGATAATTGTTTTGGTTTCCCTGGGTGTGATTGCAGCCGCATTCATTACCCGACGATATGATAAATCTGGAAGGTAGTGAGTATGAATCAGCAAAAATTGAACGAATTGATCGACAGACAAAAAACAGGCTATGCCCTGGATAATGAATTCTATAAAGATCCGGATATCTACCAACGCGACATGGATCGGATTCTCATGCGGGTTTGGCTGTATGCCGGGCACCACAGCATGATACCCAATCCGGGTGATTTCTTCCTTTACGAGTTGGACACTGAATCCGTGATCATTTCTCATGGGCTCGACGGTGAAATCCGCGCCATGATGAATGTCTGCCGCCACCGCGGTTCACATGTCTGCTGGGAAAAGCAAGGCAACACCAAACGCTTTACCTGTCCCTATCACGGCTGGACCTACAGCACAGAAGGCGAACTGGTGGCCGCCGCCTATATGAAAGAAGATTTCGACAAATCCACACATGGTCTGAAACAGATTCATATCAAAGTCTATTTCGGCATGATTTTTATCAATTTTGCCGAGAACCCTGCTTCGTTTGATGTGATCGAAAATGATCTGACACCCTTCATGAAGCCCTATCGGCTGGATCGGGCCAAAGTGGCGCATCGGCAGTCTTACCCGATGAAGTCAAACTGGAAGCTGGCGGTCGAAAATTACAAAGAGTGTTACCACTGTGCAATTGCACACCCGGAATATTCACGCGCCCACAGCCTCGCCTTGCCACAGGAAAAATGGCAGGCAGAACTGGATGCGATGATAGAGAAAATGCCCTCTTGTGGATTGAACAGTGGCGAAATGAATCATTCCTACACCCGGGGTGACGAGTTTGGTGCCGACCGTGCTTACGAGCACTACCCCCTGCTGCGCGGTCACGTAACCGGTAGCCAGGACGGCAAGCCGCTGGCCCCTTTGCTGGGTGATATCACCGATTACGATGGGGGTGTTCATGACTTCAAGGTCGGACCGCTGCTATTCGGTTTGTGTTACCCCGATCACGTGGTTTTGTACAGTTTCAAACCCGTCTCCAAGGACCATTCCGATTGTGAAATCACCTGGCTGGTGAAAGACTCGGCCGTGGAAGGCAAGGACTACGATAAGGAGAAACTTATTTGGCTGTGGGATGTTACCACCAAGGCCGACAAAGGCATCATCGAACACAACCAGGCGGGCGTCAGTTCACGCATGTTCGAGCCCGGTCCGTTCTCTACTTTTGAAGATTCAACACAACGGTGGGTGGAGTGGTATCTGGATTCGATACGCTGAAACCGCCATTCAATTCAGACTCCGTCAAGTCAGACAGGCTGCTGGCCAATGCATGAATTCCGGCAAGCGCTGCAAGCAGAGCGCATAGCCATCACCGCTGACCTGACGCTGACCAGCAGCTCGGGTCCGGACGATATAGCCCGGCAGGTGCAGCTGCTCGGGCCGTGGGTGGATGGCTTGCAGGTGTCGGACAGCCCTTTTGCCTGGTCGCAGATGTCAGCCCTGTCTGCTGCCGTGCTGTTGCAGCGACAGGGTGTGGATCCGATACCCATACTCAACTGCCGTGATCGAAACCGCATTGCGCTGATTGCCGACCTGTTGGGTTTACGGGCTTTGGGTGTGGGTAATGTATTGCTGACCCGTGGACACACGTTACCCGATGCACATCCGGTCAAAGCCAAGGCCGTGTTCGATACCAGCAGTCGTGAACTGGTTGCTCTGGCCGGGAATCTGGCAGATGGTCATCCTGAGTTGCCGGGCCAGGATTTTTTTATTGGTGTGGGCGCACGGGCATTCCGGCCGCCACGAAACTGGAATGCCGAATCACTCAACGAACGATCCGGCAATGGTGCACAGTTCCTGCAAACCCAGCTATGCTTCAACACCGGCATTTTGCACGACTACATGCAACGCCTGGTGGATACACGCATCACCTGGAAGTATTCCGTCATCATCTCCCTGACGGCCATACCCTCGGCGGTGACTGCCCGCTGGCTGAAACAGAATATGAGTGATTCGCGTATTCCCGAGGCGCTGATCAAACGCCTGGATGGTGCAACTGATCCCGAGCAGGAAGGTGTGGCGATCTGCGCAGAGCTGATGCAGCAAATTGCGGAAATACCCGGCGTATCCGGTATCAACCTGATGAGCATGGGCAATGCCGGACACCTGCAGGCAGCTATTCGGCAATCGGGCCTCAAAAATTAATGGATGAAATTAATAGGTGACATTTGTTCCTGGGTGGTATATCATGGCCGCACTAAATCAGAAGCTGTCCGCACAGCAAAACGGGTTCCCAATCGGAGCCCGTTTTTTTTTGGCTTTTTTTTCTTTCACTGACTGCGGTTTTTCCGGCTTTATTGTCCCGGCGATGGGGTTTTGCGCTTTGTGGTAGTCAGTTGTGGACCCGGTAGCGTAGAATGCGCCACCCAATACCAAACCGGAGCATCCCGCACGATTATGTCGCGCCAGTGAATAATTAATCAGAGGTTCCATCTTCCCTATGTCTTTGTTACGCCTTGATAAAGCCGGATTGCATTACGGCACGCTCACATTACTTGAAGATGTGGATTTTACTATTGCCCGAGGCGAAAAAATTGGTTTGCTGGGCCGTAATGGTGCCGGTAAAACCAGCTTCCTTAAGGTATTGGCGGGTGAAAATGCCCTGGATGCGGGTGAACGCTGGCTACGGCCAGGTACACGCATAGCCTGGCTACAGCAGGAGCTACCGCATGCGGATGAGCAAACCGTCTATGACGTCGTGGCCGAAGGTCTGGCTGAAACAGGCCAATTGTTGGCGCAGTACCATCACTTGTTGCAAGACGAAATGCCCGACCTGGACAAACTGGCAAAAGTTCAGGAGCAGTTGGAAGCCCGCGATGGCTGGACCCTGCAACTGCGGGTAGAAACCACCATCACGCAACTGCAATTGCCGGGCGATGC
>CAZRTG010000041.1:0-22465 GCA_964602895.1 uncultured Wenzhouxiangellaceae bacterium | reverse complement strand
CTAAGCACCATTACCGCGAAATATGAACCAGGCTGCGGCAACCAGGCATAAGCCAGCCCACAGATAATCCAGTTTCAAAGGCTCGCGCATGTAGAGCAGCGCAAACGGAACAAACACGGCCAAAGTGATGATTTCCTGCATGATTTTCAGCTGGCCAAGATTCAGTACCGTATAACCGATCCGGTTGGCCGGTACCTGCAATAAGTATTCAAACAGGGCTATGCCCCAGCTGACCAACGCAGCGATGATCCAGGGTTTGCCGCCCAAATTCTTCAGGTGTGCATACCAGGCGAATGTCATGAATATATTGCTCAGAACCAGCAAGCCTGCGGATATGAAAATGGCATGCGAGCGCAGTAAACTCATTTCATCTAAAATCCTGAAATAACAGTATGTTCCGGTTGATTTTTAAGGAAACTCTGATTTATTCAGAGTTTCTTTTGTACATGGATGTGCCAACATTATCAATGATTGTAAATCATTGATAATGAAGCCAAACAAAAACCACACTTTTTGTTTGGCGTGCTCTGAGAATTCATGGATGAATTATTCAGAGCTTCCTTAAAAATCTCTCGCAACTGATCATGTGGTATTTCAAAGACCCGATTGTTGTTTACGCCCGTTTGAGTACGACCGGCCACCATAGCGTTGACAATGGCCTCCTCGGTTGCCTGAACGGTGGCGGCGAACAGCGGGTTCATATCCGGCAGCATGCGTAATTCATTGATGTCCTTGCCCCAATAGCCCGTCATCGGGTTAGCGGTTGAAAATGCCAGGAAGATATCGCCTGAGCCGCTGTGACCGTTACTGCCTACACGTCCCAAACCCAGCGTTGCACGCCGTGCCAGGCGCTTCAGTTGGATAGGAATCAAGGGGGCATTGGTAGCGATGATGACAATGATGGAATTACCATTCAAAGCGGGTTCACCGCCGTATTCCGGTTGCAGGTCCTGGATTTTTTGCCCTGCGGGCTGGCCCGCTATCCGCAGCTCCTCACGAGTTCCAAAATTGGATTGCACCAATACACCCAGTACGAATGTTCCCCACTGCGTTTCCACGATTCGCGAAGAGGTGCCAATGCCACCGGAAAATTCAAAAGTGGCCATACCGGTGCCGCCGCCCACGTTGCCCTCAGCGACAGGCCCACCTTTGGCGCCGTCCAGCGCTGCAAAAACATCAGCCTGTTGCACATGCTGACCGTATATATCATTCAAAAAACCGTCCCAGGTTTCTGCCACCAAGGGTAAGCCGCGAGAATACAACTCATCCTCCAATGACACATGTTGGCGATTCCATTCGATAACGGCTTGTGAAACCGCGCCCACGCTCAGGGTATTCGTCAGCAGTATCGGGCCATGCAATTCGCCGAATTCGTCGATAAATCGACTGCCGGTCATTTCTCCATCGCCGTTGAAGGTGAAATGCGCTGCGGCTACACCTTCCATGCGTGCTTTGCCGAGTGGAAAAATTGCGGTGACACCGGTGCGTACCGGGCCTTCACCGACTTCCAATGGACCCTCGCCTTGGATCAACGTGGTGTGACCCACCTCAACGCCGACAATATCGGTGATGGCGTTAAGAGGGCCTGCAACACCTTCAAACGGGATGCCCAGATCACGGGCGCGTACAGTTTCCTGCGCATAAAGAGTGCTGTTGCACAGCACAAAAACAAGGCAAAGCAAAGTACTGAGCGGTGATTTGTTTTTCCGGTTGATCGACATATTCTGTAGTCCTTATCAGTGGCCGACGCGCTGTTCAGGCAGAGCCGGACAGTGCAATACTTTTCACCTGGGCAAAAACCGGCATGCCGACCTGCAACCGCAACTGGTCGGCAGATTTACAGGTAATCCGGCTTAACAGCACGCTGTCACCGATCAGTAATCTCACTGTGACGCTGCCAGCCTGTATGGCACTGATGGCATCAACCCGGGCCGGAATGATGTTCAGGATACTGCTGTCCTGAGGTTTGCTCAGCGTCAGGCTGACATCGCGTGAGGCGATCAGCAAGCGGGCACTTTCACCCACCCGGTGTGAATTGCCAGGCACCAGAAATTCAATATTGCCACAGCGAAAAGTGCTTAACTGATAGTGCGGGTCCGCGGCGGACGCAATCGCATCAAATATGCTGCTGGCAGTGTCTTCATAGGCCAGCGGCAGATCGAGCCGGGTGAGCAATTCCTGGCAATTGCCACTGGCAACGACGCGACCGGCATCCAGCAACAGCAAATGATCTGCCAATCGGCTGATCTCGTTGCGATCGTGCGAAACATAAATAATGGGTAACAAAAACTCACTATGCAACGACAACAGATAAGGCAGGATTTCATCCCGCCGGTGTTGATCCAGCGATGCCAGTGGTTCGTCCATTAACAGCAGGTTTGGACTGACGGCAAGCGCCCGGCCTATGGCCACACGCTGGCGCTCGCCACCGGAAAGCTTATCGGGTCGCCGTTTGGCCAGCCCGCCGAGATCCAGCAGTTCGCTGATGCGCTGAATTGAAATACGCCGTTGTTCCGGTTTGATACGTCGCCAGCCGTATTCAAGATTTCCCTGCACATCCAGGTGCTCGAACAGATTGGCTTCCTGAAATACATAGGCCACCGGCCGCTGGTGGGGCGGCATGAAATAACCGGGTTTTTGCCAACATTCGGGACCGATGTGTAATTGCCCCTCAGAATGCTGGTCCAGCCCTGCAATCGCTCGCAACAGACTGGTTTTACCGCTGCCTGATGGCCCAAAGATGGCAGATATACCACTGCCGGGTAGGCTGAAGTCGACTTCAAGGTGGAAGTCACCCAGCCGGGTTTTGAATTGTCCTGTTATGTTCATGCGCGCAGTAACCGCATGCGCCGGTTACCGGCAAATACCATGATCAGTAACAGAAAAGAAATCAACAGCAGCAACCCGGCCAACCAGTGTGCACTGGTGTAGTCCATGGCTTCAACGTGATCGTAAATTGCGATTGAGGCGACCCGGGTTTCACCGGGAATGTTTCCGCCGATCATCAGCACCACACCAAACTCGCCCAGAGTGTGAGCAAAGCCCAGTACGGAAGCGGTAATAAAGCCCGGCCTGGCCATTGGCACAGCCACGGTAAGAAACCGGTCCAGTGGACTGGCTCGTAAAGTGGCGGCCGCTTCAAGTGGCCGTCGCCCCAAACTTTCGAATGCGGCTTGCAGTGGCTGCACCACGAATGGCAAAGAATAAATAACGGAACCAACCAGAAGTCCTGTGAAGGTGAAGGCCAACGGACCGATGCCCATACTGGCCAACAGTTTTCCAAATCCGCTCTCGGAAGAAAAAGCCACCAGCAGATAGAAGCCCAGCACCGTTGGGGGCAATACCAGAGGCAAGGCCACCAATGCTTCACACAGAAAGCGCCAGCGCCAACGGGAGCGGGCTAACCACCAGGCCAGTGGTGTGCCTAAAATCAACAAAATCAGCGTACTGAACAGCGCCAGGCGCAATGTGATCCATAACGACTGCAGGTCGCCTTCACCGAAGCTGATCATCAGGGCAGGTCGTAACCGTGCGAATGGATCAACTGTCTGGCCTCCGGGCTGGCAAGTGTCGCCAGAAAGGCGCGTGCGGCGGGCTTGTCCTTGATCAGAACGGCCTGTTGTTCTATGGGCTCATAAAGCTCATCGGGTATATTCCAACGTGAGCCCTGGCTGCCCCAAATGGACTGCGCCAGTTGTGCCCGGGCTATAAAACCCAGGTCGACGTTGCCACTGGTAATGTACTGAAATGTTTGCTCAATATTTCCACCCAGAACGATTTTGCCTTTCATGCTTCTGTCCAATTGCAGGTTTTCCAAAACCTGTTTGGCGGCAACGCCATAAGGAGCATGCCTGGGATTGGCCATAGCCAGTTTGCTGAAGTTACCCGTACGCAGAATTTCACCCTGTGCATCAACCAGGTCCTTGTTACTGCTCCACAGAATCAACTTGCCAATCGCATAAGTCATTCGCGTACCGGCAATAGCATGGCCTTCAGACTCCAGCTTTTGTGGCCGTTCCGAGTCTGCCGACAGCAGGATGTCAAACGGTGCACCCTGACTTATTTGCACCGTCAGCTTGCCACTGGAGCCGAAAATCATCACCACCTTGTCTTTGTGGTTTGCGTTGAACTGTTCGGCCAGCATACGCCCGGTATTGCGGAAATTACTGGCCACGGCCACCTGGATTTCTTCTGCGGCCAATTGCGGAGCAAAGCCCAATAAAATCAGGATGATCAGGCTTGATGGAAGAGTGGGTAAAAAAAACCGGCGAAGTGGAATCATGATGTTTTTGGATATTCACAGATAAATTGGAGTGTGGACCAGCGCGTCAGCATAGCAAATATCAAAACCGATCTGGAAAGGATATCAGGCAGGCTGTAACAGATCCCGAAGGTTACCATACAGGTCGCGAAACACGGCTACTGTGCCGGAGTCATCTTCACGGGATGTGCTGATAAACTCAACGCCACAAGCTGCGCTGGCCTGGCGGTCTCGCCGGAAGTCGTTTGCCTGACTGCATTCATTCAACTTGTGAATGCCGTATTTATGAAAATGATGCAACGTACTGCATCACAGCATTGTTTTTGAAAATTTTGCCACAATTACTTGAAAAAGGTTGAGGAATGAATGCCTTCTGTCGTCGAATGACTTAAAGTGGCACCCCCAACAGGCACTCAGATGCAGGCGGTAGGGAATTTACATGCTGGATCCAAATATTTACAAAAGCTCTTACTCCAAGGAAGAATTGGTGCGATGCGGCACCGGAAAACTTTTTGGTGCCGATACCGGGAAGTTGCCTACCGGAAAGATGCTGATGGTTGATCGTATTACGGAAATCAATAATACGGGCGGCACAAATGGCAAAGGTGAAATCACTGCAGAATTGGATATTCATCCGGACTTGTGGTTTTTTGGCTGTCATTTCGAAGGTGACCCGGTTATGCCGGGTTGCCTGGGTCTCGATTCATTATGGCAGCTCTGTGGCTTTTTTCTGTCCTGGTCCGGTTGTAAAGGCAAAGGTCGTGCGCTGGGTGCGGGTGAGGTCAAGTTTACCGGCCAGATACTGCCCACTGCCAAAAAAGTGATTTACAAGCTCGACATCAAGCGCATCATTGCCCGTAAGCTCAGCATGGTAATCGCTGATGGAACAGTCTCCGTCGATGGCCGGGTGATATACACAGCAGCCGATTTGAAAGTTGGACTATTTTTATCAACTGACAGTTTCTAAGGAGCAGGCAGTGCGTCGAGTCGTCATCAGTGGTATGGGAATTGTATCCTGCCTGGGAAATTCAAAAGAGACCGTAAGCGCTTCCTTACGGGAAGGAAAATCGGGTATCCGTTTTAGCAGCACTTATGCCGAGATGGGTCTGCGCAGCCAGGTCAGCGGTTCGGTAGATATCGATCTGGCAGAGCGGATCGATCGCAAACATCTGCGTTTTATGGGTGATGCGGCTTCTTTTGCCTATATCTCTTTGCAGGATGCCATCGCCGATGCGGGTCTCACCGAAACTGAAGTAAGTAATGAACGCACCGGTTTGATCGCCGGTTCAGGCGGAGCCTCCAGCAAGAACGTGGTTTGGGGTGCCGATACGCTGCGTGCCAAAGGCATACGCAGGGTCGGGCCTTATTTGGTACCAAAAACCATGAGCAGTACGGTATCTGCCTGCCTGGCCACACATTTTGGAGTCCGCGGACTCAACTATTCAGTAACCTCAGCCTGTGCCACCAGCACCCACTGTATCGGTATCGCGCTGGAACAAATCCAATGGGGCAAACAGGATGTGGTTTTTGCCGGTGGCGGTGAAGAGGAAGACTGGTCGCTGGCCCTGATGTTTGACAGCATGGGTGCGCTGTCCTCGGGTTATAACGAAACGCCGGAACTGGCTTCGCGGGCTTATGACGCGGCGCGGGACGGATTTGTGATTGCCGGCGGTGGTGGCATGCTGGTGTTGGAAGAACTGGAACACGCCAGGGCACGTGGCGCAAAAATATACGCTGAGGTGATCGGCTATGGTGCAACATCGGATGGTGACAACATGGTTGCACCTTCAGGTGAAGGCGCTGTGCGCTGTATGCAGCAAGCCATGGAAGACATAGAAGCGCCCATCGATTACATCAACACCCACGGTACCAGCACGCCTTTGGGTGATATGGCCGAACTGGATGCGATACGCAAAGTATTTGGTACCGAGGTTCCACCGTTCAGTTCCAGCAAATCCTTGTGTGGCCATTCTTTGGGCGCAGCAGGCGTACAGGAAGCCATCCATTGTTTGCTGATGCTGGAACAGGACTTTATGGCGGGATCTGTCAATATCACCGAACTGGATGAAAAAGCGGTCGGCTTGCCGGTATTGCTGGAAACACGTTATCAGGCCGGGTTGAATACGGTTATGAGCAACAATTTTGGTTTCGGCGGCACCAATGCCAGCCTGGTGTTTCAGCGTTATTCTGAATGATCGGGAGCAGCTTGTGATCAGCCATTCAGAAACTGGAACCGGGCTGCTGGAGGAATTCCAGTTCCTCAGCCGTTGAGTCTCTTCCGAGTATTTCGTTCCGGTGCGGATAGCGACCGAAACGATCGATAATGGCTTTGTGCTTCAATTCAAATTCATAATTGCCTTTCTGTCCGTTGTCACGGAATAACCGTTCTGCCTGTTGGTGAATCAAACGCGATTCACTGTGCATATAAGGCATGTAGATGAAATTGCGTTGATCGGGCGGCAGTTTTTGATCATCGCCCACATGCACCGCTTCCTGTGCCAATACCAGGGCGACGGCATCCTGTGCAAAAGCTTTTGCCGTATCGCGGTAGATATTCCGGGAAAATTGATCCAGCACAATGATTTCAGCCAGTCGCCCCCGTGCCGAATCGCGCCACGCAAACAACTCACCCTGCGCTGCCTGCAGCAACAAACTGCTGTAACGCTCTTTGATCAATTCATCAAAATGGCTGTCTTTTTTCCACCAGAATTCTGGACCCGTTTCATCGAACCAGAACTTGAGTATGTCCTGGTGCATCCGTTTGTATCCGTTACCGCGTTTAGACATGCTGATCGACCAGCAGGGTGTTGCCATCAGGGTCAAGCACGATAAAGCTGGCCGGGCCGCTGGTACTTTCGTCGGCTTCACTCAAAAACTCAACATCCTTGGCTTTCAGTTGTTTTTGCAACTCACGGATATCGGTAAAAGCCTCCAGTGGACTGGCCTGTGCATCCCAGCCCGGATTGAAGGTCATGATGTTGTTCTCAAACATGCCCTGGAACAGTCCTATAGTGTGATTCCGGTTGCGAAGGATCAGCCAGTTCTGTGCTATGTCACCCCCGACCTCCTTGAAGCCAAATTTTTCATAGAAGGTTTTTGAGGCTTTGATGTCTTTTACTGCCAGGCTGATGGAGAAAGTTCCCAGGTCCATAATTCACTTCCTGTATTTTCAGTTTTCAAACCATGCTGTCTTTATACCTTAAAGGCAGAGCAGCTTTATGGGTAGTGTTTTCAATACTGCAACGGGCATTTCAGCCAAACACACCGTGCAAAAACCAACCCTTGCGTGGCTTGTATTCATGAAAAGCCCATAAGGTGCCACCGCTGGCATTGCGCACAATGTAGTAGTCACGACGACAGTCACGACCGTCCCACCAACCGCTTTCAATCCGCTCCGGCCCGACCAGTAATTGGTAATCGGCAATATCACAGCGTTTGGGTTTTTGTAGCAGCCAGCTGGGGCGGTGGCCCAAGGAAATATATTGGGAGATACATTGAGTGGCTTCATTCAGGGCCCTCGGCCGCCAGCTGTATTCCGGGCGGTGGTCCTCAACTCCGGTCACGCCACTGACAGCTGCCTGGCCCAAACGGGCTTGCAACCGTTCGGCCAACCGGCTCATGTCCTGTTGCTGTTCGGCAGGGCTGTCACGGAACAGGCTGCCCTGGCCAGCGGCAAGGGGCAGCAAACGGGGTGCGGCCAGCTGAATCTCGCGTACCGCCTGTCGCAAGCGCAAGCGTTCCAGCCGTTCCCGTACCAGCCGCAACAGCCGTTCAGCTTCCTGTGTGGGTGATTGCAGGGCGATGCTCAGTTCAGTGTCTGCCTGGTCCGGGTGGCGCAGTGTGATTTGCAGTGACTGCACCGTTGCATCGCTACCCCGCAATACCCCGCCAAGTTCCTCCAGCAGGCGCTTGAGTGGAAACAGCAGCGCCTGGCTGGTATTGATCTCGGCCGGTAACTCCAGCCTGGAGCTGAAGCTTTCCGGTGGTCGCCAGGCCATGCGCGGGTCCGGCCGGGTGCCCAGCAAATGGTCGATGTAATCGGCCACACCACACCCGAAACGACGGGTCAGGGCTTTGCGTGGCAGCCGCAGGATATCGCGCAGCAGGCGAAAGCCCATTTTCTCCAGTGCATCCAAATGGATTTGGTCCAGTGCCAGTTGCTGCAGGGGCAGGGGGCCGAGCTGGCTGCGGATATGACCACTGGCCATGATGTGCAGTGCTTGTCCGGAAGCCAGCCAGGCCGCTTCTGGGGTGGGCGCCGAACCGCTTATGGCGTGGTAGCCCAGTTGACCCAGTTCGCGTTCCAGTCGCTGGCCCAATTCGGCTGGTGGGCCAAACAGGCGTTCACTACCGGCTACTTCCAGCCATAACACGGGCCGTTCATCGCTTGCTTTGGTCGCTGTTTTGCCTGCTACGGCATGGCCAGGCAGGCAGACCTGGCTGCTGTATTGGTAACACCAGGCGGCCAGGCGGTGCAGCGCTTCATTTTCCCGCTCACGCTGGCGTGGCAATACCTGCAAGCCATCGAGAATGGCTTGTGCAGCCGTGACGGCCATACCCGGACGGACGCCCGCTTTACGCGCCGCCGGGTTACAGGCTATCAGCACTTCGCGTCGCTGCCGCATTTCGCTGATGGCCAAAGGCCTGTTCTGCCGTGCCCGACCACGGCTGAACAGGTCCAGTGACAAATGGGGCAGGCGTATGGCCAGCCAGATGGGTGTATGGCTGGTTTTGTTGGCAGGGAGCATGGCTCGCAATGTAAGGCTGTTGCGACTCATAACATGAGAATGTTTAGTTGATCGCAACCGTTGCTGCTTGGGGCGCAGCTTGCCCCACAGCAGCGGGTGTTGTGTCGGGTGCTGCAGCCCCGCTGTTGATGCAACGGGTTTGCCGCAGTGCGAGCGGATGACGACCGGGTAACCACAGCGGCTCGCGACTTTGCTGGCCACGACTTTTGAGTATTTCGATACGGGTGTTGCCGGGTCGTTGTTCATACGCCTGATCCTGTGGGCGACCCTCAGCGCCTTGCAGGTACAGGCGCAGTGCCGCCGGAGAAGCGGTATGGCGTACGCTGTCCGGGCGGAACAGGAAAGCCGCTTTGGCACCCGCTTCGGCCGCCAGTTGCAGCCGTCGCAAACGGGCAAAGCTGATGGCTTTGTAGCCGATCAATTCCGGCCAGGCCAGCACCGCACCGCCGCGACTGCCATGCAAGGCCTGTTCACAGGCCCACAGGGATTCTGCAGCGCTGGCCGTTCGTACCAGCAACAACCGCTCCAGTGCCAGGCCATGGCCCTGTAAAGCCGCCGGATAGGGTATCCAGGGCGGATCGATCAGCACCAGCCATTCACCTTTGTGGCTGAGTTCGGCCAGGGTCGGGAACAGCAGGCTGAACTCCCCCAGACCCTGTGTGCTGGCGATCAGCTCGGTGAGTGCACCCAGCGGCCAGCCGCCGCCGGGCAGGCGTTTGTCCAGGCGGCTATGGCCGGTACCCAGCGTGCGCTGCTTGCGATTGGGTTCACGGCCACGCCACAGCTGGGGTGAACTGGCCAGCAGTTTGTCCAGGTTAGTCCGCATATTGCGCCAGGGATAATGATGGGGTGCGTGGCATGGTTCGGTCGCAGTTTGCTGGACGACTTTGACTATCAGTAATCCAGTCGCGGACGAATCACACCCACACCCAGGCCTTCGATGCTGAGCTCCTGTTGCCGCAGGTCGATTTCAATGGGCTGGAAGTCGATATTCTCCGGTAGCAACTGCACGCGGTGGCCGCGGCGCATAAAGCGCTTCACCGTGACCTCGTCTTCCAGCCGGGCCACTACGATCTGGCCATTGCGCGCCTCTGGCGTGCGGTGCACGGCCAGCAGGTCACCGTCGAGTATGCCGGCATCCTGCATGCTCAGACCTTCCACCCGCAGCAGATAATCGGGCTTGTGGGTGAACAGGGCAGGGTCGATGCGGTACTCATCTTCGATGTTCTGCTGCGCCAGTATGGGGCTGCCTGCGGCCACCCGGCCGATCAGTGGAATGCGTACCTGGGCACTGGCCGGCAATTCGGGTACGGACAGGGGTAACAGGGTGATGCCACGCGATAAGCCCGGCTCGATACCGATCATGGATTTCTTTTCCAGCGCGCGCAAATGGGCCTCGGCGGCATTGGGAGAGCGGAAGCCAAAGTGCTTCGCCAGCTCTGATCTTGTAGGAGGAAACTTATTTTTATCAATGAATTGTGAGATAAACTTAAGAATTTCCCTTTGTCGGATGGTAAGGCCTCTCGGTCTCATGGCGGGTTCCCTGTATTTGGCTTGGAAGATATAAATATATACAGTACTGTATATTCATTCAAGAGGAAATTGTTTTGGACTGAATATGAGGGTATGGGCCGAATCACAAGCACAGGCAGTTGAGACCATATAGACAGGAGTTTTCGCAGTAGAACAGGATCTCAGGGCTTACCAGCCGCCACCACCACCACCACCGCCACCGCCTCCGGAGAAGCCACCACCGCCAGAGCCCGAACTGGAGCCGGGGGCGGTGGAGGCTGAGGAGATGGCAGACGAGAAAGAACTGCCAAAGCTGTCGCCAAGGTGGTGCAGGGCGTTCATGCCATGTAATCGCCCGCTGTACCAGCCGGGGTTGTAGCCCTGCTGGCGCAGTTCTTCCGGCAACTCCCGCTCAAAGCGCTGGCACCATTTGTTTTGCACGCCCAGGGCATAGGCATAGGGCAGGAAGGATTCAAATACTTCGGGTGTGAGTTTGGGAGACCGCATGCGGTCCAACCGGTCCTGTTCTGCCGTATTGAGGTACATGCGAAAACCTTCGATCTGGTCCATGATCTGCCGACCGGCCGGTGTGGGCGCACGCAATAGCCAGGCAAACAGTCCGAACAACAAAGCGCTCGCCAGGACGAAAACAACCCAGATCAGAGGGCTGCTTGCAAAAAACGCAGCGATCAGGCCCGAAACCACCGCAATCAATGCCGGCGGCAACAGGTAAATACTGTTCAAATGAAACAGCTGCCCCTGGTGTTCCTTCTTCAGTGCTTTCTTCAGGGATTGCTGGGCACTGCTGAAATCAGCGTGGTTTTCCTGTTCCATTTTGATCGAGGAGCGGGCACCTGGCAGCAAGGCATTCAATACAGCAGTTTCTCCGGCGGTCAGCGCTTGTCCGCCAGCAGGTGCCTTTTCCCTGTGAAGAGTAAATTCCTTGTTGTCCTCATCAATCCGCACATAGCCTTTGACCGCCAAACTGATGATGGCAGCGGTAAAGGAATGACGGCCGAAAGACATGTCTTTGACAAAACGTACTGCAGCAGGTGACAAGCCTTGCGGTGGTTTGAACAGGGGAATGATCACGCCCTTTTCCGGGTCGCGGCCTACCTTGTGCCAGGAACGGAAATACCAGCCGAATTGTAGAAGTAGCCCCAACAACAATACGATGGCTGCACCGTTGTCTCTGGCAAACCAGCGTATTTTCTGCGGCAAGTCCGGTTCAGTCACCAGGCCTTTGGGCCAGGCAACCACCACGGACAGGCCTTCATAAGGCTGCAGCACACGGTTGCTGGAGAATTCGACCGTTTGCCCGTCCACTACGGACTTGATATTGCTTTGTTCAGTGGAGCCAAAGCGGCCGACAAAAGCGTCCAACTGATAGTCTTGGGCGGGAATATTGAAAGGCAGGCTGATGCGCGCTGAGGCCTGTTCGATGGGAAATACCCAGCCGTTGCCTGTCACATTCCACCACAATTCATCGTGGTCTTCGAAAAAACCGAGTTGACGATGGGTTTGAAAGCGGATCAGGTATTGGTATTGCCCTGGTGCCAGCATCCGGTCGGCATCGCCTATGTACAGACGTACTCCGTTGGATCGTTTCGGTGTGTGCCAGGGTTCATCACGACCATCCCGTTGTACTGAAATGACATTGAAATCGACCCGGTAATGGTTGCCCATGGGGTCTTTGTAATTGGTGGGAAAATCGCGATAGATGCCGCGGCGTATTTCCTGGCCTTCAGCCTGTACCTTGATGGTTTCGCTGACGGTGATTTCACCATTGGCCCAAACCTGGATATGCGACTGGTAATTGAGAATGCGCTCTGCAGCCTGTGCCGGTGTAGCCAGAGCGCACCATAAAACCGCCAGTGTCAGCCATGCCGTGCGCATCAGTTTGCCTGAGCCATCTGAATTTCGGGAGCCCGTCGCTGGCTGGCCAGTTCGATTTCAAAAAACTCGGCCAGTTTGAAACCAAACAGGCGGGCAATCAGCAGGGAAGGGAAGCTCTCTACCTGATTGTTGTTGTCGCGCACACTGCCATTGTAGTAACGCCGCGCATACTGCAATTGATCTTCAATGGTGACCAGACTGTTGTGTAATTGTTGAAATCCCTTGCTGGCCTTCAGTTCGGGATATGCCTCTGCCAGGGCAAACAATTTACCCAGCGATTCGGACAGCCCGCTTTCTTCACCTGCGCGTTGCTCTGGTGACAGCCCGGGATGACCCCGCAGACGGCTGACCCTTTCCAGTACCGTGGATTCATGCTGCATATAACCTTTCACGGTAGCCAACAGATTGGGTACCAGTTCATAACGCATTTGCAACTGCACATCGACACCCGCCCAGGCTTCGTTGACCTGATTGCGCAGCTTGATCAAACGGTTGAAAGTGGCAATAGCCCAGATCAGCAGAGCCACCAGCAGCAGTATGAGTATCCATTCCATATCGGTTAGCGACCTGTAACAACCACTAAAACGACAAACCAAGTGCATCGCAAATAAAGCGATTCAGGGGCGCGGCACGGGCAAAACCTTGAGCAACCTGGTCAACAAAATCCGGATCAGTGATTGACCGGGGTGGTGTTTCTGTCATGACATAAAAGCTTTTGCGCTTCAAATCTTCGATGTGTACATGTTGGTCATCGAATCCGCGTGGTGGGCGTTTGAGGCTGGAACCTTTGATGCCACCGACGTCCAGCACTTTTCTGGCGTTGCGTACTCGGGCCCAGGAGCGGGCGTTGTCCGCAATAAAATCACGAATGACATTCAGTTTGGGTGTCGGGGGGCGCCAGATGCCACCACCAAAAAATACCTTGTCTTCTGCCATGTGTACGTAAAAACCCGGCGCATGAGCATCTTCACCCGCCTCGTGACGAAAATGGCAAGCAGCGTGGGTTTTATAAGGTGTTTTGTCTTTGCTGAAGCGGGTATCGCGATAAATGCGGAACATGGAGCCGCCATGTGGCTTGGGATCGGCAATGTAGTGACTTGAAATGGCTGCCAGTCTGGGTTGCATGGCACTGATAAAAGCCGACATGGGCTCAATAACAGACAGCTGAAAACGGTCTCTATTGTCGTTGAACCAGCCACGCTCGTTGTTTTGGCGCAATTGCTTGAAAAAACGAAAAAAATCAGCCGGAAATCCAACAAATTCATCCATGGGATCGGGTGCTTATTTTTCCTTGGGGTCAAGCTTGGCCGGGCCGGGCAGTGTTTGCCGGGTTACGGCATAACCGCTGCGGCCATAACCCATTCCACCCCGGTAATAAGGGTAAAAGCCATAGTAAGGATTGCCCCAGGCATAGGGGTACCAATAGGGGTCATAGAAGTCGCGGTAAATCAATACATCCTTGCGCTCTTCCCACAGCACCAGGTCACTGACTTCCAAAACAGGGTAACGGTAATTGAAGTCATCGACCTTGTGTTCTTCAATACCCTTGATGTTGGCCACCAGAGTTACTTCTCTGCCTTTGGCGAATACTTCCGGATCATAAAAGCCGTCTTTACAGGCGATAAAGCGTCCGGCAGTAAGGTCTTCAATCTTCGGCCGCATATAGCGATCCAGTTCACGCGATAAAACTTCGAAACAGGTGCGATTTGATTCGTTTTTGGCATCGATGATGATTCCGCCCCAACGCACCGAAGTGCCGAAAGAAGCAGGTTCTACCCGGGCCGGGGATATGGCAGCGTAATCGCCTTGCAGCTGTGTGGGTACGGTGGTACACGCCGACATCGCCAGACTGGCCAACAGTGCAAGTATTTTGAGGTTTCGTGAATACATGATTTTCTATCCTCGTAAAATGGGTCAGTATCCGTATGTGCCTATTGGGACCGGTACATCAGGGTAATATCTTACATCATGCCTGTGGATCGTTTGGGTTTGAATCTCCGCACAGCCTGTCGCAGTTCCTGCAAAGCCGGTGGCTCAGGCGCGTAACGGTAACGGTTATACAAGTCACTGATCCGATGAATATTCTCGGCATGCTCGGGCAGTTCGACAGACGCAGCTGTGGCCAGTTCCAATGCGCCCAGTGACGGTCGTGTCCGGAACCCTGCCTGTTGCAGACGCTTGAGAAATTTTTGCCAGACGGGCTGTAATGGATCGCGGCTACCGGGGCCACGGGTACGCAGCAACAGGGGCAGCAGTACCACAGCGAGCACCGCCAAACTGGCAAACAGCAGAGTGATCAGGCCAATGGGTCGCATTTGATCCATGCCCAAACCTTCAAAAAGTTTCGATTGGCGCTGATAGTTGTAATCGATCACCAGGGTATTCCAGCGCTTCTCCATTGCATCCAGTGAATTTCGCAGCGTGCGTATCCAGTCGAAGTCCAGCAAGTGACGGGGTTGATCCATTGCCTCTATGGAGCCACGCTCTACACGCAAAGGAGAAACGGCCGCAGTCGGGTCCACGCGTGTCCAGCCGCTGCCTTCCAACCACACCTCAGACCAGGCATGGGCGTCTGATTGGCGGATCAGAAAATAGTCTGCCGTAGCGTTATACCAACCGCCCTGGTATCCGGTCACCACACGTGTCGGTATCCCTGCCATGCGCATCATTACGGTAAAAGCTGCTGCGTAGTGTTCGCAGTAGCCGGTTCGGGTGTCGAACAGGAACGAGTCAATAGCCTGGCTGCCCAACAGCGGTGCATTCAAAGCGTAGTGAAATTGTTCGGTATTGAACCAGGTCAGTGCGCGCCGAATCAGTGCAGCATCCGATGGGGTTTCCCGGCGCCATTGTTCCATCATTTCACGGGTCTTCGGGTTCAGGTTTGCAGGTAATTCCAGAGCCATGCTGCGAATGGTCGCCTGCAATTCCGGACTGTCGATAAAATCCGGGTTTGAAACCATGCTGTATTGCATCAACTGGGTTACCGGCTGGCGTTGCAACAGCTGAAAGTCCAGGGTGATTCTTGCATCATTTGGTGCGCCGGTTGGGTAGTCCAGCGCAAACAACCAATTGCGCTCGTTGGGTTCGAGTTGCACGTTGTAGCGCCAGGAGGCATCGGTTTCTTCCGGCAGACGGGGAGCCTCAATGCTGCGACCGTAGAAACTGGAACTCCAGGTTCTGCCGTCATAACGCCAGAACACCGGGCCGCGCCAGTACAATTCAGACTGGCCAGGAATATTTCCGGCAAACTCAACCCGGAAGGCTGTACTGTCATCCATAAACAGGTTTTCAATGGAGCCAGGTGACATGCTGTCAGACAATCCACTGCGTGCATCCAGAGTGGTTTCGGGTACCCCCCACAACGGTGTGCCCCAGCGTGGAAACAGCACGAAAAATGCGATACACACCGGTAATGCCAGTAATAACAGGCGCAGGCTGAAACCGAGTTCAGCCAATATCGGGGCAGACGAAGTCGGTGTTGCCGATTGGGTGCTGAAGGCTTCAACCCGTTGCAGTTGTGCCAGGGCGACCAGCCCGATCAGAACGGTTGCTGCACCATACAGTGGCATGATCAATCCCTGGGTAAACAGGAACTGGGTGGTGCAGAGAAAAAAACTGAAACTGACTACCAGGCGGGCATCGCGGATACGTTGACATTCCAATAACTTCAGTGCCAGCATCACCGTTAACAGGCTCACGGATGCACGCCTGCCAAACAAGCCACCGTACGATACGGCCAAACTGGCCAGCCCCAGACCAACCGCCGTGAACCGTGCCCAGGCAGGCAATGGCTGCCATTGATTGACCTGGGCCAGAATGCGCCACACCATGGGCAACACACAGGCTATTGCCAGGTGAAAAGGCATCAGCGCCAACTGCGGCAAAGCGGCAACAGCCAGAGTTGCAATCACCCAATACATGCTTCTGTTTTGGCCACTCAGGCTTGGAGAAAGCGACTTTTTGGCGGATCGTTTTGTTTTCATTTTCCAAACAGTGCCAATAGCTTGAGACAGGCATCGCGGTGTTCCGGTCCGAGGCTGGCAGGCAAGGCATCGGTTGGCAACTCAAGTGAATAGGGCACTTTCTGACGTTCCGCTTTGAGTATCCATGCAGCCAGAACGGACAGCTTCTCTTCAGTTGAGGTTTCCTTCATCAAATACCAGTTGAGTTCACAGGCTTCCTGCTGAGGTGACTCATATTCCCGGGTGAACAATTTGTCGTGGCGCGCGCTGGCTCGCCAGGCAATGCTTTTCAACGCATCTCCCGGACGATATTTGCGCAGGCCATGAAAATGCTCACCTTCACCGGCCCGGGGCATTCCTTCGTCGCCGCGGTCGCTGCGAGGAAGTGGTGGCGGATTTGAACTGGGGTGCGGATAAACCAGACATTGGCTGGTGGGAATGATGACAGACCAGGCTCGGAACATACCCAAAGGAAAGCGGTTCTCAATACTGAACGGCTCCATTTCCAGCCAACCCCGTTTGGTGGCTTTTTGTTTCAGGACCAACACCGCCGTTTCATTGGCTTCAATATTGCCGGTATCGGTCATCAGACCACTGCTTAATTGCAAAGCAAAGCGGTACCTGGCTTCCGGGTTTTTCAGGTAGACACGAAACTGTGCAGTTTCACCGGCAAATACAGCATCTGCACGTATCGAACTCAATTCCATCCCAACCAGGTTGCGATAAGCCAACAGGGTAGTGAGTTGTGCAATGGCGGCCAGTAAAAAGCCGATCAGCAAGGCCATGTTGTTGTTGAAATTCAGCCCACCCAACAAAGTAGTGGCCAACAATATGCCAAACCACACACCAAACACCGTTGGCATCACATAGATATGCCGGTATTCAAGTGTGAAGGGCAAGCTTGGACTTCCGCGGCGCTGACGAACCCTTTCCAATATCCAACGATTAAAGCGCGCAGCCAAACCCGTAGAGGGCTTGGTGCGGTTTACCGATAGGGTTTGGGAATTCATTGGGTCGTAGCCAGGTACCGTTGTCTGTGAAAATGAACCTCAGGGAGCAGGGCTTAAGGGATAGGTAATTGATCAAGCATTACAGCAATCTGTTCGTCAGAAGCGGCACCAAACCCGGAAGTGGCATTGAGTCGGTGACGCGCCAACCAGGGGAATATGGATTTAACATCTTCAGGCAACACAAAACCGCGATTATCCAGGAAGGCAAAAGCCCGACTGGCATGCAACAGTGCCAGGCCGGCCCGTGGCGACAGGCCGCTTTCAAACCACTGGTCATTGCGGGTTTCTGCAAGCAGCGCCTGAATATAATCCAACAGGTCGGCACTGACGTATACAGCATCGCAATCGGCCTGTAGCTCAATGATCTCGGCAGGTTTGAGAAAGGTTTTGACATCACGCAACATGCCGGAGCGGCTGACAGAAGTAAGCAGTTCCCGCTCGGCATCCGGTTGCGGATAACCCAGGCTGATACTCATCAAAAATCGATCCAGCTGGGAATCGGGCAAAGGAAATGTTCCAACCAGGTCTAACGGGTTCTGGGTCGCAATAACAAAAAATGGTTGGGGCAGGTTATGAGTCTGGTTCTCGATCGTAACCTGGCCTTCAGCCATGGCTTCGAGCAAGGCGCTTTGGGTTTTTGGCGTTGCACGGTTGATTTCATCAGCCAGCAGAATCTGACAAAAAATGGGACCGGGATGAAATTCAAACAGGTCTTTCTCGCGTTTGTAAATGGAGACGCCGAGAATATCCGCAGGCAACAGATCACTGGTGAACTGCACGCGTTGATAATTGGAACCCACAACGGCGGCCAATGCATGGGCCAGCGTGGTTTTTCCCACACCGGGTATGTCCTCTATCATGAGATGGCCGCGGGCCAGCAAACAGCTGAAGGCCAGACGAACCTGGGCTTTCTTGCCCAATAATACCCGGTTGACTTCCTGTTCTGCTGCAAGCAATTTTTCGCGGCGTGTAGCCGTTGTATCGGCGACGCTGGTCACGCTGTCATTCATTTGATTGAAATCCCTTTTCTGTTTGCACCCGGTTAAGGTCCGGTACATTATTTGTCTTTTACATCAATTCCGTTGCCGGGCCGGCTCACCCCATTACAGCGGCCAAGTATAGCAAACTGTGGCCTGCTTACCGACGAAACGAACGTGAATTGGCGCTTGACCTGTTTGGTGGGGATAAAGGTATAGTTGCCCCATGATGCTGGCTGCCAATTCTTCTCCATCGCCTCAAGACATCACCGCCCTGGTTTTGCCTGGAGGTGGTGCCCGCAGCGCATATCAGGTCGGTGTGCTCAAGGCGATTGCAAAGCTGTGTGGTGACAAGCCGAATCCCTTTCCATTGATGTGTGGTGTTTCTGCTGGCGCCATCAATGCGGTATCCATGGCCAGCCATGCGCACGAGTTTGGCCATGGTGTTGCACAACTGGAGCAATTCTGGGCCAGTATGTCCTGTAACCGGATTTATCGAACCGATGGCTGGACGGTGTTGCACAACAGCCTGCGTTGGTTGGTTTCATTGATTTTGGGCGGAAAACTTGTGAGCCACCCCAGGTCTTTGCTGGACAATGAACCGCTACGTCAATTTCTCCAGGCCCACCTGAATCTGGCTGGAATACAGACTGCAATTGATAGCGGTGAACTGCGAGGGGTAGCGATTACCGCGTCGGGTTATCGTTCTGCTACTGCTGTCAGTTTTTTTCAGGGCCTGCCAGAGTTGACTGCGTGGAAATTTCCACGTCGTGAAGGCAGACCGGCACGCATTGAAATCAATCATTTGCTGGCATCGGCGGCTTTGCCTGTGATCTTTCCGGCCGAGAAAGTCGGCACGGAGTATTTTGGTGACGGTGGCATGCGCATGCTGACACCACTGAGCCCGGCCATCAATCTTGGCGCAACGAAGATTTTGGTTATTGCAACCCGCGATGAACGGCCTGATGCCATACCGCTGCAAGACATGCAATACCCACCGCTGGGCGAAATCGGCGGTTATTTGCTGGATTGCATTTTCATGGATACGCTGACTTTGGACTTGCGGCGGCTGGCAAAGAATAACCAGATAATCAGCCGCATTCCGGTGGCTCAACACGGTGAACTGGCTATGCGTAATATTGATTCATTTGTGATCAGGCCCAGTCGCGATCTGCGTGATCTGACACGTGAACATGTGGATGAGATTCCTTCATCGGTCAGGTTAATGCTGCACAGCATGGGCGGTTGGGGCAGGGACTGGCGACTCGCCAGTTATTTATTGTTCAGTTCAAAATATTGCCGTGCACTGATCGATTTGGGCTATCAGGACGGCTTGCAACAGGCCAAAGCTTTGAACCGGTTTCTGGATTGAGCCGCTGGATGGGTTGTGGTGTTCAACCCGATTTGACAGCCGGCCTGAAAGCAGGGTCTTCATAGTCTTCGATTTGATTGCGCGGAAAATCATCCACTTCAATCACCTCTCTTGCAGCCTGTTGGGCCATACGCACCAGCGTTGCCTGTTCTTCAGTAATGACACCACTCTCTACCGCGCGCTTGACCAGCCGTTGATAGTTTCTCCAGTTGACTTTTTCATTCAGCGCATTGCCAACTGCGCTTTCTGCATTGGCTGAAGTCAAAGCCAGGTGGAAAGCATGATGCACCCGGCCGGAAGCATCGTCGTCATCGGATATATAAACACCCGAAACCAGGCGGTCACGGCTGGCATTTTCTGTCAGTAACAGCCGTGCAACCTCTTTGCCGGTCCGGTCGCTGGCCTGGGAGTAGGAAGAACCAAAAGGGAATATGATGGCGCGCACCAGCGGCCCGACTCCGGGCAAGGGGAAATTGCGCAATACGCCTTTCAGACTTTCCTGGATGATGAACAGACTGTCGTCCATGGCCCAGCGCAACAAAGGCAGATCCTCTTCGGGTCGGCCCTCGTCCTCAAAGGCCTTTAACACTGCAGTTCCCATGTACAAATGAGTGAGTGCGTCGGCCAGGCGTCCGGAAAGCTTTTCCTTGAATTTGAATTTTCCGCCCAGGGTGATCAGTACCAGATCGGAACAAAAAGCGAACGCCGCACACATGCGAGTCAACTGTCTGTAGTAGCTTGCGGTAGGCCCCGTCACGGGTGCACGAGTGGCCCAACCCACCGTTAGTCCAAGCAACAAAGAGCGCACCAGGTTGCTGAGGATATGCCCGGCATGGGCGAAAATGGCCTTGTCAAAAGCCCGTCTTGCGTCCGGTCCGGTGTCCTGCACGGCTTCCATTTCCTTCAACAACCAGGGGTGGGCGCGAATGGCACCCTGGCCAAAAATAATCAACGAGCGGGTCAGGATGTTGGCACCTTCAACCGTGATGGAGATCGGTATTGACTGGTAGGCATGGGCCAGATAGTTGGACGGGCCGGTGATGATGGCCTTGCCACCATGAATGTCCATGGCATCGTTGATACAGGCTCGACTGCTTTCAGTGAGCTGGTATTTGAGTATGGCCGACAATACGCCGGGGCGGTGGCCCTCATCCAGTGCAACCAGAGTCAATTTGCGAGCGGCATCCATTCGATAAGTGCGTCCACCTATTCTCGCCAGGGGCTCCTCTATGCCTTCAAAAAAGCCAATGGGTACACCAAATTGCCGACGAATTCGTGCATAGGCCCCTGACATCAATGCCGACATTTTGCCGCCGGCTACGCCCAGGGCAGGCAAGGAGATGGCTCTTCCCGCTGCAAGGCTTTGCATCAGCATGCGCCAGCCCTGACCCAGGCGTTCCTGACCGCCGATGATCGAGTCCATCGGAATAAATACGTCTTTGCCCTGGGTTGGACCGTTCATGAATACGGCACCCACCGGCATATGTCGATTGCCGATCGTTATTCCGGGGGTAGAGGTTGGCACCAGCGCACAGGTTATTCCCAGGTCAGTTTTGCCACCCAGCAAGCCTTCCGGGTCCTGTGCCTTGAATGCCAGTCCAAGCAGCGTGGCTACCGGAGCCAGGGTGATATAGCGCTTGTTCCAGTTCAGCCGCAAGCCAAGTACTTCCTTGCCACGGTGCATGCCTTTGCAGACCACACCCGTGTCGTTCATGCTGGCAGCATCCGAACCGGCCGAAGGTGAGGTCAGGGCAAAACACGGAATTTCCTCACCACTGGCCAGCCTGGGCAAGTAATATTTCTTCTGTTCTTCAGTGCCGAAATGCAACAACAATTCACCCGGGCCCAGCGAGTTGGGTACCATGACTGTGACCGCAGCGGTCTGGTTGCGGCTGGCCAGTTTCATCACAATGGCCGAATTGGCCTGGGAAGAAAAGCCGAGTCCACCGTAAGCTTCGGGGATGATCAATCCAAAAAAGCGCTGCTCAAGGATGTAATTCCAGACTTCGTCTGGCAGATTCCGGTAGGTATCACATATTTTCCAGTCATTGAGCATGCGACAGAGCACATCCACCGGCCCATCAAGAAAGGCCAGTTCTTTTTCACTCAGTGAAGGTTTTGGGGTTTTCAGCAAAGCCCGCCAACGTGGTCGTCCTGAAAATATCTCGGCATCCCACCATACGGTTCCGGCATCCAAAGCTTCCTGCTCGGTTTCTGAAACTGTCGGCATGGCTTTGCGAAACCAGCCAAACAGACGGTCACTGATCAGTAATCGCCGCAGCGGTTTGACGGCGAAGCCCATCAGGGTGACCGCCACGATGCCGTTGGCAAAGCGGAACCAGCTGGGTACATAGAACAGGTGCCGAAGCTCGGTCCAGGCCACAGTCAGGCTGACCATAATGGCAATGGCAATCAGCAGAGGAACGCGGTTATAGGCAAGTAGCAGTAAGGTAAAAATCAATATTGCAAAATACAGGAATTCCATATTTCATCCTTTGGCCGACCTTCAAAGCCGTTTGCCATGCAATGCCGGCGCCCGGCATGAATCTCCTGCTGGCGTGGGGGCAGCGATACATTCATCATAAGGAGCAGGCAATCTGGGGGTCAAGGAATCTCTGTTTGGGACTCATAAAATCCTGTTTCGCATTGATCCCCGCTCTGCATCCCCGTAGAATCTCCCTGCTTTGCCCAACGTTTAAGTGTACTATTTGAACGTTTTGGATTTCT
>CAZRTG010000040.1:11512-22809 GCA_964602895.1 uncultured Wenzhouxiangellaceae bacterium | reverse complement strand
CCCAGTGACCAACCAGGCCCGGAAGAAACCGCTTTGGAATACGAGTCGGCAAACAGTCTGGCAGAAGCCATCGACTCCCTACCGCTCGATCAACGAGAGGTGGTGTTATTGCGCTTGGAAGCAGGGCTGGATCTGGCGACTATTGCTGACCTGACCGGTGTGAATGCGGAAACCTGCAAAAGCCGGTTGCGTTACGCGCTGGACAAATTGAAGCTGCAAATGCAGGAACGTCCGGAGCCGGCAGGAGAACCACATGTGCGCCGATAAGCGTAAACCCGAAAGCAAGCCAAAGAGCAATACCCTGCTGCAAGAACTGGATCAGTTGCAAGCCAGGGAAAAGTTGCCGGATATCGAACCACCGGCCCTGATCGACCAGGCGGTGCGCAATATGGCCAGGCGGGCAGTTCACCACCAGGAGCATGGTCAGACACGCCCGGAGGTACCAGGCGACAACACACCCGATTCCGGCAGGTTGCGCTGGATAGCAGGCCTGGCTACTGCATCCATGGCCGTGATCGCATTGGGTATCGCTCTGGTGCAAGCACCGCAATCACCGGAACCGATTGATCCTGATTTTGAATTGAAAAAAGACATGAGCCGTCTCAAAACAGAGCAGACCCACGAAGAATTGCAATCTGCCGCAGCCCTGCGTGCTGGAGCTGCGGATCAGGCTGCGGACCGGTCTACGGACGAGGCCGCGAACCGGGCCTATCGTTCGACAGGCCTGAAACGAATAAAACAGGCAGCCACTGCCATGGCAGCGCCAGAAACATCCGTATCCGAGTCGTCTGCAATAGCAGGTCAGCCGCCCGCTATGGCAAAACCGGATGAAAAAGGTTTTACCGATTCAGTCGATATCGAAAAGCAGGCCAACAAAGAATCAGCACAGTCGTGGCTGGATTTGATTCAGCAATTGCAAGACCAGGGTTTGGTCACAGAGGCGGCCGAACAATTACGCGCCTTTCAGCAGGACTATCCGGACTACCCGTTGCCTGACTGGGCTTTGAGACTGCAGCAGATGGAACAATAACACTGCCATGTTGAGCCTGGCTGAAACGGTCACTGCTGAATACGTCATCAAGCAAAGCCGATTCGTGGTGCATTGCGGGCCGGTAACTGACCAGGCCGCTACCTTGCAGTTTTACGATGCAATGGCCGATCCCTCAGCCACCCACAATTGTTGGGCCTGGAAACTGGATTCTGTCTATCGTTTCAATGACGACGGTGAACCGGCTGGCAGCGCCGGCAAACCCATACTGACGGCCATTGAAGGCAAAGGCCTGGACCAGGTCATGGTGGTGGTGACACGCTATTTCGGTGGCATCAAACTGGGTGTCGGTGGCCTGGTGCGGGCATACGGTGGCTGTGCGGCCCGTTGTCTTGACCAGGCTGAATGGGTCGAACATCATCCTGTTTGTCAGTGTGAAATTGAAGCCGGTTTTGATTACACGGGGGCAGTGCATGCAGCTGTAGACAGCTGTGAAGGGGTCAAGCTTGAAGAGTCCTATGTTGCCGAAGGCATACGGCTGCGGATAGTAGTCAGACAGGATCGATTACGCCAATTACAGAGCCTGCTACGCGACAGCACCCGGGGCAGTGCCATTCTGCGACGGCTTTAAGAAAACCCACCGCTTAACTCAGCCCTTATCGGCGACCACCGGGCCGATGGCCATGCTGACACCCGGTAAGGATTGTGCGTAATCTGCGCCCATCAACAATGACGGTGTGTAATAGCCGCCTTCCACATCGTTTTGCAACAAATAGGCTGCAATACCCAGGCCAGCGATCACGGTCAGGTCATAGCCATTGGGGGTGGTCATGGTGCCACTGACAGTGCGTCCATCGGCACTTCTCACCTGCCCCCACAACTGGGCGTTGGTACTTTCCCGTCGCGCATCATCCGGACCCCGGACCGAGCGTTCAACGCGCCATTTCATAAAATTCTGAACCACGTTCATGCCCAGCACAGGCTGTAACCAACGCATGCGCTGCAAACGACGCAGGGTGGTAGGTGGCACCGACATATACACCTCGATATTCGGTACCCCGGTGCTGATATAGGCGGTATAGACATCACCCCAGGGTATGGTCATGGCCATGCGTTCACCGTGAGCAAACGGTATGGTGCGTGATTTCCAGGCCAAAGGCACTTTGACCAGTTTGCCATCCTGGCGCACCACTCCGCCTTTTGCCATACCCTCAGTGCTGGTCTTGGCGGTACCCGGACTGGGTCCGCCACCGGCCTCAAACGCAAGGGTGAGTTCGATAGCCGCGGGCAATGCCTGAACCAGTTTGGCAGCGAGACAATCCGTCGGCACCACATCAAAGCCCACACCGGGAATCAGTACCACATCCACTCGCCGCGCTGCATCCGATTGCCGGTATGCATTGGCAAATACCGAAATCTCACCGGTGATATCAAGGTAATGCACACCCGCTGCCAGGCAGGCCGAAATCATCGGTTGGCTGGTGGCGGAAAATGGTCCGGCACAGTGCAGCACCAGGCGACAGTCAGCCAGATTCTCAACCACATCAGCGCTGGAGTTCAGCCCGAATACCCGCGCTTCCAAACCCGTTTCTGCCGCCAGTTGCGCCAGCGCCTCGGCATTGCGCCCGCCCAAAATCGGGCTCATGCCACGCCTGACGGCTTCCAACACCGCCAACCTGCCGGTGTAACCGTTAGCGCCGTAAATCATCCATTGCTGGCGGCTCATCCTGGATCGCTCCTGGATGCCGAGCTGTTGCTTCTACGGCTCTCCAACCGGCGGGAAAATGCACTGATACGACGGAAATACCAGCCGGGCCAGAACCGCTTGATACGCAAAGCCCAGTGAGTTTTCGGATGTGTCAGCACCATGAACCGCCGCTTTTGCATGGCGCTGAAAATGATTTCAGCCACATCATCCGCGCTCAGCGGCGAATGCTTCATCCAACGCTCAACCGTCTGCCGTGTTCCATTCTGGGTCGAGCGAAATGACTCCATCAGATTGGTGGCAACAAAAGACGGGCAAACAACCGATACACCCACACCACTGCCGTCCAGTTCTGTAAACAGGTGTTCAGACAAAGCAATGACCGCGGCTTTGGTGGTGCCATATGCCGACAGGCCCGGCATGGCGCTGAAGCCGGCAAACGAGGCCATATTGATGATATGGGCCAGCCTGCCTGCCGCACCTTCCTGGCGTATTTCCGGTAAAAAATAATGGCAGCCACGCACGACGCCCATCAGGTCTATATCGATGATCCACTGCCAGTCTGCCAACGAGGTTTCCTCGCACCGGCCAGCAGCTGCCACACCGGCATTGTTGACGAGCACGTTAACCCGGCCCCACTGACCCGCAACCAGTTCAGCTGCTTTCTGCCAGTCCGCATCGCATGTAGTATCCAGTTCGGCGTATAAACTCGTGCTGCCAGCAGCCGTCAGCTCATCACTGACCTGTTGCGCACGAGCTGCGTTGATATCGGTTACCGCGACCCGGAATCCGGCGCGAGCAAATCGACGGGCCATGGCAGCACCCAAGCCGCTACCCGCACCCGTTAGCAGAACGACCTGCGCCGGCTGATGCGCTTTATCCACAGGCATCAAAACAGACTACCCTGTGGCGTGCTGGGTGGCACATCGTCCCTGGCAGGTTTTTTACCCGCTTCTTTGACTGCCGTTTTTTCCGCTGCAATCTTTTCAGGCTCCGGTTGTTCGCTGGCAGGCCGGCTGGCTGGCTTGACAGCTGGCTGGGTAAAAGCAGGACCTGGCTCCGCCGGTTTGGTTACAGGTGCTTTGGCAGTCGGACTAATTTTCGCTGCCGGTTTTTTTGTGGCGGGGGATTCAGGTCTTACTGTTTCGCTATCCACTGTCTTCAGCAGGGACAACAGTTTGCCCACGCTGCAATGAGCTTCCAGCGGATGACGCAAAGGTTTACGGGTATTGATCTGATAGCGATTACAGCGGCCGTGCTTGCTGACCTGTACAATTCCTGCATGTTGCAGTTCCCGCAGGATGTTTTGCACAGCCCTCTCGGTGATACCTACTGCGACGGCCACATCCCGTAAACGCGCTTCATTGTTGTTCGCCAGACAAACCAGAACGTGGCCGTGATTGCTGAATAAAGTCCATTCACCCATGATAACCTCTCTTTCCTGGTGGCCTGCCTTTCAGCATCAATGAATTATATTTCGTGTTTAAATTTTCTTCAATGAGTGATTTGACTCACCCGGAAGCCATGATTCGACAACAATCAGAAAAAACCATACAAGCCTTGCGCAACTTTCTGGCGCTGGAATCAGCTGCCGGCATGCTGTTGGTGGGAGCCACTTTACTGGCATTGCTCGCAGCCAATATTCCGTCACTTTATCAACTCTATCTGGGTTTCAAGGAAATCAATCTCACGATTACTCTGGGCGGTATGGGGGTCGATAAACCTCTGCTGTTGTGGATCAACGACGCCCTGATGGTGTTTTTTTTCATGCTGATAGGCCTGGAACTCAAACGCGAAGTGATCGAAGGGCAGTTGTCTCAGGCCGACCAGGTGATCCTGCCCATCCTGGCCGCAACCGGTGGACTGGCCATGCCTGCTTTGATTTACCTGGCGATGAACCAGCATTCCGAAGTCTTCCGGGATGGCTGGGCCATTCCCACCGCGACGGATATTGCGTTTGCATTGGCAGTGCTGGGACTCATGGGTTCTCGTGTACCGATATCACTGAAAATCTTTCTGACCACCATCGCCATTGTCGATGACCTCGCTGCCATTGTCATCATTGCGATATTTTACACTGCAAACCTGGCTCCGCTGGCATTGATACTGGCCGGACTGGGGGTGGTTCTGCTGTTGGTGCTCAACCGGATGCGGGTCATGAGCCTGGCGCCGTATATGCTGGTGGGTCTGTTTATCTGGTTCTGTGTCTTGAAATCCGGTGTGCACGCCACTCTGGCCGGAGTGGTTGTTGCCTCTTTCATCCCCCTGCGCAGCGGTGATGACAAATCCCCTGCCCGGCACCTGGAGCATTCATTGCACCCCTGGGTGGCTTTTGCCGTCTTACCCATATTTGCCTTTGCCAATACCGGCATTTCCTTCGCGGGTCTGGAAAAAGAAGATTTCACCGGTACCGTGCCCATGGGCATCATCGCCGGCCTGTTCCTGGGCAAACAGATTGGTGTGATGGGCATGATTGCCCTGGCCCGGATGAGCGGCATTGCCCAACTACCCAACGGCACAAGCTGGGGTCAGGTTTACGGGGTTTCCGTACTCTGCGGTGTGGGTTTTACCATGAGCCTGTTTATCGGCGGCCTGGCCTTTGAGCACGGCAATCTCAGTCTGTTATCCGGAGTCAAAGTAGGTGTTTTGATTGCCTCCGCACTTTCAGCAATCTGGGGCATAGCGGTTCTACACTACGCCTTGCCCCGAAAGCCAACAGCCTGAAACCCAATCAGCTCAAACATGGAAAATAACCGTAACTTCAAAATGTTACAGCCAACTCCGTACCCTGAGCGATAGCTCGCTTGGCGTCCAGTTCGGTTGCAAGATCAGCGCCACCGATCAGGTGCACATCGATTCCGGCATCCAGCAAAGGCTGCTGCAGTTCACGGCGCGATTGCTGTCCGGCACAAATCACCACATGATCTACTGCCAGAACACGGGCCTTGCCATCGACTTCAATATGCAGCCCGTCATCGTCAATGCGCAGGTAGCTCACTCCCGGCAGCATGTGTACACCGCGATGCCTCAGCTCCAGACGATGGGTCCAGCCGGTGGTTTTGCCCAGGTCTTTGCCCAATTTGGTGGCTTTGCGTTGCAACAGAAAAATGTCGCGGGGTGATGGAGCCACCTGTGGCTTGACGTCCGCTACGCCACCACGCGCCTTGAGGCTCATATCAATACCCCAGTTGAGGGCAAACTCTTCCGGGGTTGGGAACTGCAGCGGGTCTTTGGCCGCTTGTGACAGGTATTCCGCCACATCAAAACCGATGCCGCCGGCACCTACGATGGCCACACGTGCTCCTATTTCTGCCTTGCCACTGAGCACTTCCATATAACTCACGGATTTGGGGTGATCGATGCCTTCAATCGCGGGCTTGCGTGGCGTTACACCGGTTGCCAGCACGACGCTATCGAAACCTGACAGCATTTCATGATTTGCTTCTGTGCCCAAATGCACATCCACGCCATGCAATTCAAGTTGGCGCGAGAAATAATAAATGGTCTCGTGAAACTCTTCTTTGCCGGGTATGCGCTTGGCCAGATTGAACTGGCCACCCAGCTCGTCTGCAGCTTCAAACAGGCTGACCTGGTGGCCGCATTTGGCCGCTGAAACCGCACAGGCCAAGCCGGCCGGACCGGCCCCAACCACGGCAATGCGTTTGGGTTTGTTGGCGGCAACAAAATTCAATTCGGTTTCGCGGCAGGCACGTGGATTGACCAGACAACTGGCCTTTTTGCCAGTAAAGGTGTGGTCCAGGCAGGCCTGATTGCAGGCAATGCACACATTGATCTCATCGCTACGGTTTTCGCGCGCCTTACGCACAAATTCCGGATCGGCCAGCATCGGCCTTGCCATCGAAACCATATCGGCATCGCCCCGTGCCAGTACCTGCTCGGCAACTTCTGCCGTATTGATGCGGTTGGTGGTGATCAGGGGTACCTTTACAGAGCCCATCAGGCGTTTGGTCACCCAGGTAAACCCGGCCCTCGGCACCATGGTGGCAATGGTGGGAATACGGGCTTCATGCCAACCGATACCGGTATTGATCAGGGTGGCACCGGCCGCTTCGACCGCCAGTGCCTGGGCCACAATCTCTGCCCAGCTGTTACCGTCCGGTAACAGATCCAGCATCGACAAGCGGTAAATGATGATGAAATCCGGGCCTACCGCTTCGCGGATACGTGTCACGATTTCCACCGCAATTCGGTAGCGGGCTTCGGCTGGCCCACCCCATTGATCCTTGCGTTTGTTTACCCGGGGCGTGGTGAACTCGTTGATGAGGTAACCTTCAGAACCCATCACCTCAACACCGTCGTAGCCAGCCTCACGAGCCAAACGCGCAGCCCGCACAAAACCGCGAATCTCACGCTCTACCCCCCGAGCCGACAGCGCCTTGGGTTTGAATCGGGAAATCGGTGCCTGAATCGCGCTGGGTGCTACGCAAAACGGGTGATAGCCATAGCGCCCGGCATGCAGGATTTGCATGCAGATGCGGCCGTCAGCCTGATGTACTGCGGCGGTGATCTGCCGGTGCTGTCGTGGTTGCCAGGGAAAAATCATGTTGGAAGTAAAGGGTGCCAGTGAACCACGCAGGGTGGGTGAAAAACCACCGGTCACCATCAAACCGGCCTCGCCTGCCGCACGCTCGGCGAAATAGCGTGCCAAACGGGGGAAGTCTTTGGCTCGATCTTCAAGACCCGTGTGCATACTGCCCATCAACACCCGATTCCGCAGCGTCATAAAGCCCAGATCCAGCGGTGCCAACAGATGTGGAAATGCCGTCATACCGACTTCCCGTCAGCCGCCAATAGTTGCGCTACCGTTTGCACCAACTGCCGCACACGCTGCATGGGCTCCTGCAGGGTTTCGGCGATATGGTCCTCACACAAAGGCTGGTCTTTAATCCCCGCACCGTAATTGGAAACCACGGCCAGGCCGGCATAATCCAGACCCAGTTCGCGAGCCAGTGCAGCCTCAGGCAGTGCGGTCATACCGGCAAGATCACAACCGTCCTGTGCTGCACGCCGCACTTCAGCAGCTGTTTCCAACCGCGGTCCCTGAAACACGCCCAGGCAGGCTTTATCCAACAATGCAATGCCCGCCGATTCAGCCGCCAAAAGCAATGTCTGTCGTAACCTACCGGCAAAAGGCCAGGAAAAATCCACGTGTTGCAAAGGCACATCAGCTGAATCGCTGTAGCTGTGTTCCCGGCCCCAGGTGTAATCAATCAGTTGGTCGGGTGCTGCCAAAGCACCCGGGCTAAAAGCGCCGCCCATCCCGCCCACGGCATAAACAGCCAAAACATGATCGGCACCGGCTTCTTTCAGCGCCCAGAGGTTGGCACGGTAGTTGACTTTGTGGGGCGGGTATCGATGCGGGCTGCCATGACGCGGTAGAAACAGAATGCGCAGCGGTTCCGAGGCAAGTATCTGGACTGCCCCCGAAGCGGCGCCATAAGGTGTGTCAATTTCCAGCGATTCCGCAGCACCACTGAATTGATTCAGCCCGGTACCGCCGATCAGGGCCAATGTATGTGGCTTTTGTACTGATTTATCGGCTATTGATTCCGGCATCAATCCAACTCCAGGGCACGCAGTTCGCCCAGATGCCGCCAATGTTCATAAATGTCCATGCCGCAGCCAAATACGTATTTATCCGGAACATCCTGACCAATAAATCGCGGCAATTCACCCGCTGTCTCGCGATCATGTTCCTTGCGCACCAGCACCGCACTGTTCACACTGCGTGCACCGCGAGACAGGCAATAGCGCTCTATCAACTCCAGCGTCAGCCCCACGTCGTAGATATCATCCACGATCAGCACTTTCTGGTCCTGCAGGTTGAGCCGTGGCGGTACGCGAAACTCCAGTTGTCCGCCTTCGGTCTGGCCGGAGTAACGGGTGGCATGGACAAAATCCATGCGCAAAGGCATATTCAGACGAGAAGCTATCCAGGTGGCTGGCAAAATGGCTCCGGTCATAACCACCAGCATGATGATTTCGCGGTCTCCATAAAAATCATTGATTTCTGCTGCCATGCGATCAACCGAGGCAAAGATCTCCTCACGACTGGCAATCAGTACCGATTGCTCGAGCAGGGCGCGGGGATCCATGTTCTGGGGGTCTGACATCGTTACACTCCGTTTTCTGGATATTGTTTGTTAATGGCTTCCAGGCTGCTACGCCAGTGTTGCCATTCCGAGGCACCCTGTTGTGCTGCCTGTGCCAACTCTGCCCGATTCAGCGCGGCCTGGCCATAGAGGGTGGCAATGCGCTCACTCATATCTTTTATGGGCTCGCTCGTTTCAGCCAGTGGCTGGTTCGTTTCAGCCAGTGGCTGGTCTAGCAAAGGCAGCAATTCTTCCACATCTTCCGGCCTGCAAACCAATACCAGTTCACAACCGGCATCAAGGCAGCGGTACAAACGCGTTCGCAAATCACCCACGGCAAAGGCAGCGTGCATGCCCAGGTCATCCGACATGATGACGCCGCGATACTGCAAACGGTCCCGCAGAATGTCCTGCAACCAGATGTTTGAATAGCCCGCTGGCAACTCATCAACCGCCGGATAAACCACGTGGGCGATCATCAATGCATCCAGACCGTATTGCAACTGGATAAAGGGCTGTAAATCGGTGTCTTCAATGGTCTCAAAATCCCTGCCATCGAGCACATCATCAACATGGGAATCTGCCTGTACCGAACCGTGCCCCGGGAAATGCTTGCCGGTGGTCTTCATTCCCGCATCGTGCATACCGGCCAGATAGTGGCTGCCCAGATCACTGACCGTTTCTATGCTTGCGGAAAAGGATCGGTCACCAATCACGCAGCTGCCCCGGTCCAGATCCAGCACCGGCGCAAAACTCAGGTCTATGCCCAGGCCAAGCATTTCACCGGCCATGACCCGCCCGTGCCGGTAAGCGTAGTCGCTGGCCATGGTCTGGTCCTGTTGCCACATGGCTCCCAGAGCGCCCAAGGGTGGCAAGGCGGTAAAGCCGTCACGCAGACGCTGCACCCGGCCGCCTTCCTGGTCGATGGCAATCAACAGACGCGGTTCGCGACAGGCGCGAATATCGCTCACAAGCTGTTGAATTTGATCAACGGTACTGAAATTCCGACTGAACAATACCACCCCGCCAACGGCCGGATGTTGCAACTGTTCCAGACTGTGCTCATCCAATCCGGTGCCGGGAATGCCGATCAGGATGGGCCCCAATGGAAGGTGTGGTTGGGAACTCATATCAACTTTTACTTTTTCGGGTGAACAAGGCGATGGACTCTACATGGCCGGTGTGCGGAAACATGTCCATGATACCGGCAGACTCCAGCTTAAAACCGTATTCGTTCACCAGGATGCCGGCATCACGTGCCAGGCTGGCCGGATGGCAGGAAACATACAGCAGCTTTTCTGCGCGGGTAGCTGCAATCAGAGGCAAAACCTCCTGTGCACCCGAACGCGGCGGATCGATCAGTACCTGAGTAAAGTGATGTCGCCACCACGGCGCGTGTTGCTGATCTTCCACCAGATTGGCGACATGGAATTCCACATTATCCAGACCATTTCGCCAGGCATTGGCACGGCCACGTTCCACCAATCCCGGGTCGCCCTCCACGCCAATAACCAGAGCGGCCCGACGTGCCAAAGGCAAGGTAAAATTCCCCAGCCCACAGAACAAGTCCAGCACGCAATCGTTAGCCCCTGGTTGCAGCATGGCCAGGGCCCGTTGCAGCATCAGGCGATTCAGCTCGGCGTTTACCTGGGTAAAATCGGAGGGTCCAAACGCCAGTCGCAAATCGAATTCGGGCAAGGCGTAATCCAGGGCAACGGCCTCGGGCTCCAGCGGATGAATGCTGTCAGGGCCTTTGGGCTGCAACATGATGGCCACGTTATGTTGCCGGGCAAACTGCCTGAGTGCTTCTGTGTCTTCGGCCGACAACGTTTCCATCGTGCGGAAAACCAATGCGCACTGGTCATCACCGCAGGCCACTTCGATTTGTGGAATATGCTCGCGCGCTTGCAAGCCACCGATCAGTTCACGCAAATGGGGTAGCAAACAAGCCACCCGCTCATCCAGCACCTCGCAGGAATCCATGTCCGTAACAAAACCGGAGCCACGCTCACGGAAACCGACCAGAGCGCTTTCCTTTTTGTGCACCCAGCGCACGGATAATCGGGCTTTACGCCGGTAGTGCCAGGCAGGGCCACTCAAGGGCGGTAAAATTTCTATTGGACTGACTTTGCCTATGCGTTCCAGGTTCTGTATCAGGCTGTCCTGTTTGGCGCGCAACTGGCCCTCGCCGGATAAATGCTGCAGCGCACAGCCGCCACACCTGTCGTAATGCACACAGGCAGGCTCTACCCGGTCAGCCGCTGCAGATTCTATGGAAAGCGCGATGCCGTCGTCATAACGTCGATTGCGCCTTGTGATTTTGACCAAAGCTTTTTCACCCGGCAAGGCGCCGTGTACAAAAACCTTTTTGCCATCCCAATCGGCGACGCCACGGCCATCGTGGCTGAGGCCGCTGATATCCAAAACCAGTGGTTCAGGCGGAAGCCTGCCTCTGTTGCGTCTGCCCAAGTTTTCTGATTCCTGTTATGCA
>CAZRTG010000040.1:0-11412 GCA_964602895.1 uncultured Wenzhouxiangellaceae bacterium | reverse complement strand
TGGCCCACTCTTTGGCAAAGGTCTTCTGAATATCACTTTCCCATTCCGGATGACCATTGGCGACTGCGATTTCACGATATACCGCCGAGCGATCGCGGTTCTCGTCAGCCACCACACTTTCCAGGTTACGCCGTTCATTCAGTGGCACGGCCGCACGATCCCGGATTACCACCAAACCATCATTGCCAAAGCCAATGGCACCGGCATCAAACCAGGCATTGAGGCTGCTGCGCTGACGCTCGGCCATGCGGCTTTTGATCGCATTGATTTGTGGTGTGTTGATATCAATCGTGGCCTGTTGCGCATGGGCACTGGGCACCAGCACATCCAGCACACCCATACCCGCCATGACCAGCCAGTTCTGTTGGTCAGCCTGCAACGGGTCAAACAGGCTACTGTCCTTTTGGGGTTCGCCCAAAACATCGCCCACAAACTTCTCTGCAGCGCGTTCTGCTGCCGCCGCTGGAAAGTAAACGTTGATCGTGACACAGGCTGCCAGCACCAATATGCCGCCCAACAACAATAGATGGCCTACCCACTTGAATCCTGGTCGCTTGAAATTTGATGAATCCAGTTTGGCTACAGACATAAGAAACCCTCGATTTTTCACACAGCAACTAAATGCTTTGGCCAGTCAGGCCAATCCGGCGTTCATGATATCAGACCATAGCATCGGTGAATGGTGCCTGAAACATTCAGGGATCACCGATCTGTATCCCTTCGCCTGCCGAAACCGCGGACAGATTGGCCACCAATTGTGGCCAGTCCATACGCCGGTTGAACACCTTGATCGACAATTTGGGAATACCCGAGCCTTCCATGATGAGTACGCTGTTGTCTTCATCTGCCAGGCCACGAATGGCGCAAACATAGTTTTCCAGCTTGCAGCCCATGCCCAGCCGCCGGTAGGAAAAATTACTGAACAAGCGCATGATCGGGCCGGTCAATGCCGCTGTAGCACCGCCGCCGCCAATGCTGGTCAGGTGATTTACCGCCTGACGTGAAATCTGTTTCGAATCAGCCTGTCGCTCGGGCGTGCCTATCCAGGCATCAAATGAGACTGGTGACCAATCCAGCATACGCAGGTCATGTACATAGCCATCCAGTCGACCGGCGATTTGGCCAAAGGAAAATGCTCTGGTCAGCAACTCAAGATCCAGGTTATCAACCTCAAGATTGGCTGCCAGGCTGGGCAAAACACCAAACAGACGTTCGATACGCAGGTCACTGAGTTGGATACGCCCGTCAAATGCCTCAAAATCCAATAACCCATCCACGGTAAGCACACCCTGGTCCAGGGATACACCGGGTATACGACCACTGATTTTGCCTTCAAAACCCGGCCAATCCAGGGCCGCCGTCAGTTGCTCCATATCCATGCCATTCAGCGCGGCGTTGAAATGCACCACCGGTTCTTCCTGTTCAGAGCCGGCCGCGGGCAGCTGCAGGCTGAATTCATCGACCACAAACTCGCCACCCAATACCGATAACCGGAGCGGTGCAGCCAACTGAAAAAGGCCGGGTGCGGTAATCAGGTCGATTTTCCCCGCGCCCAGATTGATTCGTCCCAGCAACAACCCTTGCCAGGAAAAATCCGACACACCGCTGGAAGCCCCTGCTTCAACATGCGCGGACATTCCGGTAAACGCGAAGCGATTTCGCAGATGGTCTACCACGCTCAGGTCTTCAAATACCAGAGTGCCGCTGGGAAACTCGCTGCCTGAACCCGAGCCGGTCCAGCTGAAACCGCCGGTCACGGTCAGTTTGTCCAGGGTCCAGGTGGCTAAAACCGGCTCCAGGTAACGCTCATAGGCCGTTGGGAACTTCATTTCCAATTTCCTGACCTGGTACTTCAATGAGCCCATCGGATCCCGCGTCGAAAAGCTGGCACTGGCCTGGGCTCGCAGCGCCATACCGTCGTCGAGTTGCAGGTCGCGGATATCCATCCGCTCGTCGGTCATGGCGATATCCGCTTTCAACTGCAGGAGCTGGGGCCCAAAGGCCGTGTAAAACTGGTCGGCCAGAACTTCACCGGCAATGAATTTAACTTCAAGCTTGAGCAGATCGGGTGTTCCAGGCTGCCATTGGCCGCGGGCTTGCAGATCCAGGCCTTCTGCAGCAAATCGCCCCTCGGGCGAATCCAGGCTGATGTCATCCAGATCCAGTTGATACCGAATCAGATTGTCCGGCTGATCATCTGCCAAAACCAACGTCAAGACCGCATTCGATTTACCCGCTTTTATCCAGCTCAGTTCAGGCGGCAGCAAGGCTTTAAAAGGCAAGCTGTCCAACGCCTGTCGGTCCCATTTTATCGTCAGGGCGGGCTGTTGTTGCGGCTCTGCCGCAACTGTACCCGAATAGTTCAGTTGTGCAGCGAACTTTCCGGCCAACAGACTGCTGGAAATCGCTTGCTGTTGTTCATTCAAAACCGCGTCAATGACAGAACCCTGCAATGCCTGTTGCCATTCCGCTTCCGGCGAACGGACCAGAACCTGCCATTCACCAGCGGGGCACCAACCATCTCTGCTGTTACCGGGTTGCGGGCAAGACAACGCAATCGCACTTGCGGTCAGATCGGGCAGGGTATCCAGGCCAGCCCGCGCCACTGTCAAACTGAAACCTTCTCCAGCCGATTGCAGGCGTACGTCATTCAGCTGAACGCCCTGGTATTCGACTTCTGCTGCGGTGATTTCTATCGGCAGTGGAAAAGCCCACAATGGTACGGACAGCAGCTCACCGAGCCCTGTCAAAAGGACTGTCAGGATCACGGAACCCCGCCAGAGCTTTATGTGTTGATGCTGAGGCATCGCACTTTTCTATCGGTCAGGTCCTGTGAATCAGACACGGTGAATCAGGCACAGTAAATCAGGCACTGTGAATCAGTTGGCGCATTTCCCGTACCGCGGCTTCCAGGCCGGTGAATATGGACCGGGCTACGATGGCATGGCCGATATTCAATTCCACCATGTGCGGGATGCGTGCTATGGGTTGGACGTTGGTGTAGTGCAAACCATGACCTGCATTGACCTGTAACCCCAATTGATGGGCATGCAAGGCGGCCTTGTGGATGCGCTCCAATTCAGCTTCCTGCTCGGCACCGCTGCGGTCGGCATAGGTGCCGGTATGTAACTCCACTACCGGTGCACCCACCTCATGGGCGGCACTGATCTGAGCCGGGTCCGGGTCGACAAACAGCGACACGCGAATACCTGCAGCACTGAGAATGCGGGTCGCTTCTGTGACTTCCCGTTGGTGCGAGAGCACATCCAACCCCCCTTCAGTCGTCAACTCGGCACGTTTCTCGGGCACCAGACACACATCGGATGGACTGTGGGCCAGGGCAAAATCCAGCATTTCCGGGGTGACTGCAATTTCCAGGTTGATGGGCGTGGCGCAACGTTTGCACAAGGCGCTGACATCGCGATTCTGGATATGTCGCCGGTCTTCCCGCAAATGCACGGTGATGGAATCCGCGCCGCCGCGTTCGGCGTACTCTGCCGCCTCAATAACGGAAGGATAATGGGTTCCCCTGGCCTGCCTGACGGTGGCCACGTGGTCGATGTTAACGCCCAATAATACGGTCATGCTTTGTGTACTCTGCTGTATTCAAATGGTAACGATTCACTGGAACAGGCTTTGCGACACCAATGGTTTATCGCCAAGATGAAAACGCAGCACCCGGCGCATCAATCGTTTCAATTCCTGCAGGTGCTGATCTTCGATATCGCCTGATTCCAATGCCAGTAAGGCGGCTCCGGATACCAATTTGTGTCCGGCCGCCGGATGTTGTCCCGGGTGCTGCTTTTCCCATCTGGGTCCCGATACAGGATGATAGCGGTACCACCGGTCGGTTTGCACCTTTTCACCGCTGGAAGGTTCAACCCCCAGGGTCAAAGCAAAGCCTATCGCTTCCAGCAGCTGCTTTTCAAAGTTCCGTAACAGGGCTTGCTGTGTTTCCTGGCTGGCCAATTGCTGCAGGAGCATGCGATAGGCATCAAACAGGTCCTGGTGCGGATCACCCCGCTGCAAGGCACGCATCAATAATTCATTGACATACAGACCACAAAACCAGGCGTCCCCTGCATGCAGTGGCAAAGCTGCAACTTGCTCCGCGTCTACCAGGCTGCCCAATTCACCACGCAGACGCCAACTCAGCAACAGCGGACGAAAAGGTTGCAGCACGTTACGCCATCGCGACTTCGCCCCGCGCGCGCCGCGTGCCACCAAACCCATCCGCCCATACTCGCGGGAGAATATTTCCAGCAACAGGCTGCTTTCCCGGTACGCTCTGCCATGCAACACATAGGATGGCTCAAGACTAACCTGTGAATTCATCAAATCCCAGCTGGCGCATGGCCCGTTCATCGTCAGACCAATCGGGACTGACTTTCACCCACAGGCGCAGGAAAACTTTTTGCTCAAACAGTTTTTCCAGTTCCTTGCGCGACTCGGTTCCAACCTGTTTGAGTACATTGCCGCCTTTGCCGATCACAATCTGCTTTTGACCCTGGCGTTCGACCCAGACTATGGCGCCGAGGCGCAACAATTTTTCCTCACGTTTGAACTCTTCGATTTCGACCGCCAGGGAATAAGGGATCTCCTGGTGCAGCCGCATCATCAATTGCTCACGGATCAGTTCACCCGCCAAAAATCGCTCGCTGCGATCCGTGTATTGGTCCGAGTCATAAAAAGGCCGCGAAAACGGCAGATAGTGCATTACTGTTTTCTCAATTTCAGCCACACCGTTACCATTCCTGGCTGAAACCAGCAGGACTTTGTCAAAACGAGTGGCATCCACCTTGTCTTTGAGAAACGTCATCAGCCGGGTTTTATCCGGTATCAGGTCGATTTTATTCACTACCAGCACCACCGGCACATCGACCTTGGCCAGGGCACGGGCCACATACTCGTCCTGCTTGCTCCAGCGATCTGCCTCAACCAGAAACAGGACCAGGTCAACTTCACGCAAGGCTGCATGGGCGATGCGATTCATATGCCGGTTAAGCGCACGACTGGCGGCTTCGTGGATTCCGGGTGTATCCAGATAAATGACCTGACCCGCTTCACTGGTTTTGATGCCTGCCACTTGTTGGCGGGTGGTTTGCGGTTTGGCAGTAACGATACTGACTTTGGTGCCGAGGATGCGGTTCATCAGGGTGGACTTACCCACATTGGGCCTGCCTACCAGCGCAACATAGCCACAGCGGGTCCGGTTTTCCGGTGTTTTGAGGCTCTCCTCATTCACTTGTTTTTTCCCCGCTGCTCCAGCATTTCAAGACACAACGCGGCAACCTGCTGTTCTGCTTTGCGCATGCTGCTGCCAACCGCTACCAAGGGTTCCGAGCCATCATCCAGCCGGCACTCCACATGGAAACTCTTGGCATGATCAGCGCCTTCTTCCTTCACCAGGTGATATTCCGGCAAAGGCTTTCCACGGGCTTGCAACCATTCCTGTAACCGGGTTTTGGCGTCTTTGAGTGTTTCCGCTGCAGGTAATGCTTCAATCAATGGGAAAAACAGTTTGGCTATTACCGACCGGCAGGCGTCATAGCCGCCGTCCAGCAGAATAGCGCCAAACAAAGCTTCCAGAGTATCGGCCAGAATCGAGGATCGGCGTATACCGCCGGAATTCATTTCCCCTTGCCCCAGACGGATCTGTTTACCGAGATTCAGCCGGGTCGATACTTCTGCCAGCGTAGGACCACGTACGACCCGAGCCCGCATGCGGCTGAGGTCGCCTTCATCGGCATCGGGAAACCGTTCATATAAACGCTGGGAAACCACCAGGCTCAAAATACTGTCGCCCAAAAATTCAAGCCGCTCGTAGTTAATGGGGCCCGCACTGCGGTGTGTCAGTGCTTCCTGCAGCAGCGTTTTATTTGCAAACCGGTAATCTATTCCCGGAATCGTATCATTCACAAGGCTGCAGACTCGTTGGGCGCCATGCTGATCGGCCTTGTGTGTTGCAATGCCAGAGCTCCCTGGCGAAACTACCTGAGGGTGGCTGTTTTCTCAAACTTGCCGACAATATCCAGGTTGCCAATCCAGGGCTTGCGTACTTCGTAGGCCACGCGCACTTTGACGCCGTCACTGCGGCTGATGCGTATGTGTTCACGTTTGATGTTGTTGCTGGCATAACTGACCCACAAACTGTTGATGATATTGTTCCGCATCCGGCCGGGGTCCATATCTTTGGCGCCGGGCGTGGATTGCAGAGTATTCAATGCGTTGACGAGGGCGTGGTACTCAAGATACATGGGTATCACCCGCATACCGGTGTAAGCGATAAGCAAGCCAAAGCCCAAAACGATAACGAATCCGATTAATGTCAGGCCGCGCTGTTTGCGTTTGTCGCGATTCTTGTGAATAGCCATTTTCTCACCTTCTTCCATTAAAGGAGTAACGGGGAATTCAACCGGCATAGCCAGGAGTCTCTGACCGATTCAGGTACCCCCTGATCATAATATACCGCTTTACCGCCAGAATGAGCGATAAACGCCTGAATTATGCACTACTCATACCGGCTAGTGAATGCCATTTCCAACCCTGGAAAAGTCCCCACAACCCTTGGTGTAATCAAAATTGAGCCAGATCCCTACCGCCTTGCCCATCAAATTCGCCTCGGGTACAAAGCCCCATTCACGGCTGTCGTTGCTGCGGTCCCGGTTGTCACCCATCATGAAGTAGTGCCCTTCCGGCACGACCCATTGCCCGTCACGGGAACCACTGCCGTGATGCAGCAGGATGTCGTGATTCACTTCGCCCAGTTGCTCCGCATAGCGTTCGGCATCCGGCCGGGGCGTGGTGCATTTGACTTCGCTACTGGTGTAGGCGCCCTGTGTTTCCAGCTCTACCGCCTCGCCATTGATGAACAGTTTCTTGTCACGGTAAACGATGGTGTCGCCTGGCAAACCCACCAGACGTTTGATGAAATTAACACCCGGATCAACCGGGTAACGAAACACCACCACATCACCCCGTTTGGGTTCAGCGATTTCAACAAATTTGCTGTTCAATACCGGCAAGCGCAAACCGTATGCGAACTTGTTGACCAGAATAAAATCACCCACCAGCAAGGTCGGAATCATGGAACCTGAAGGGATTTTGAAAGGTTCGAACAAAAAGGAACGAAACAACAATACGATCAGCAATACCGGAAACAGCGAACGCGAGTACTCGATGATGATCGGTTCGCGGGCGCGCTGGACTTTGTTCTGTACAGCCCTGTCCATTCTGCGACGACGAAAAAACAGGTTGTCGATTAACCAAACCAAGCCGGTAAACAGCGTGAGCAGTACCAGTAATAAGCTGAAATCTGGAATCATAATGCGTGGCCTTAATCGTTATTTCTTGGCGATATGTATTGGCGTTATTTCTTGGTGTTATTTCTTGGTGTTATTTCTTGGTGTCTTGCTGCAGCACCGCCAGGAATGCTTCCTGTGGAATCTCCACTCGGCCTACCTGTTTCATGCGCTTCTTGCCTGCTTTCTGCTTTTCCAACAGCTTGCGTTTGCGTGAAATGTCACCGCCATAACATTTCGCTGTGACGTTTTTACGCAATGCCTTGACCGTGGTACGCGCAATAATCTGTGAGCCTATGGTCGATTGTATGGCTACGTCAAACATTTGGCGTGGAATCAAGTCCTTCATCTTGGAAGCCAGGTCACGCCCACGGCGCTGGGCCTGATCACGGTGCATGATCAATGACAGCGCGTCAACGCTCTCGCCGTTGATCAAAACATCCACCCGAACAAACGGGCCTGCCTGGAATCGAATGAAATGATAATCAAAAGAAGCATAGCCACGGCTGACGGATTTCAGTTTGTCGAAGAAATCCAGTACCACTTCCGACAAAGGCAATTCATACTTGATGGATACCTGCCCGCCCAAATACTGCATGGCCAGCTGCATTCCACGTTTTTCTTCACACAGACCAATGACCGCGCCGACATAATCCTGCGGCACCAGGATATTGGCTTCGATAATCGGCTCGCGGATTTCTGCGATTTTGTTGAGCGGTGGCAAACTGGCCGGATTGTCCAGCGTCATTACCGTACCGTCATTCAGCTCCACTTCGTAAATTACGGTGGGGGCTGTACTGATCAGGTCAACATGGTATTCGCGTTCCAGCCTTTCCTGCACGATATCCATGTGCAACAGGCCAAGAAAACCACAGCGAAATCCGAAACCCAAAGCTTCCGAGGTTTCCGGCTCGAACTGCAAGGCCGCATCATTCAGCTGCAGACGATCCAGCGCTTCACGCAAATCAGGAAAGTCATCAGCATCGGTAGGAAACAGACCGGCAAAAACACGGGGTTGCATGGCTTTGAAACCGGGCAAAGGCACTACCGAAGTGTCTTTGGCCATACAGATGGTGTCGCCCACCGGGGCGCCGTGTACATCCTTGATGCCAGCGACCAGAAAGCCCACCTCACCGGCACTGATACGTTCACGCTTTTCCTGTTTGGGTGTAAACACACCCACTTGTTCCACCTGGTGCTGGTTGCCGGAGGCCATCAGCTTGATTTTCTCACCTTTGCCAACCGAGCCGTCAACCACACGGATCAGTGAAACAATACCCAGGTAATTATCAAACCAGGAGTCGATGATCAGGGCCTTGAATGACGCATCGGTATTTCCCCTGGGAGCCGGCACCCTCTTGACCAGCAACTCAAGAACATCCTTGATTCCGATCGCGTTTTTGGCACTGACTTCCAGGCAATCTGCGGCTTCAATGCCGATGATGTCCTCAATCTCCTGCCTGACCCGGTCGGGCTCGGCTGACGGCAGATCGATTTTGTTCAGAACCGGGATGACTTCCAGGCCCAATTCAACTGCCGTGTAACAGTTGGCCACGCTCTGGGCTTCAACACCCTGCGCCGCATCAACCACCAGCAGCGCGCCCTCGCAGGCCGCCAGGGAGCGGGAGACTTCGTAGGAAAAGTCCACATGCCCCGGGGTGTCAATCAGGTTCAACTGATAGGTATGACCATCATCCGATGGGTACTGCAAGGTCACACTCTGCGCCTTGATGGTAATTCCACGCTCGCGCTCCAGATCCATGGAATCCAGTACCTGGGCTGCCATTTCGCGATCGCTCAGCCCGCCGCAAAGCTGGATAAACCGATCGGCCAGGGTTGATTTGCCATGATCAACATGGGCGATGATGGAAAAATTTCGGATGTATTGCTGATTCATGCCGGTTTTACAGGAAAAGGCCACCCAGGCCATTAAGCCTGAGTGGCCAGATTGTCTGACCTTGAGTGTATACAGCGCGGATTATAGCCTACTCATCACTGTCCGGTGTAAAGGCAATAAAGGTGGTGGTTCCACCCCGCATGACCCGCAAGGCCACAGCTTTTTTGGACGGCAGCTTGGCCACCACGGACTCAAAATCTTCCACGTCGTCTATGGCCTGATTATTGATGGCCAGTACCAGATCACCCGGACGCAAGCCTGCCCGGTAAGCGGCATCACCGACGACCCGGGTGATCAATACACCACCTACCGGGTTGCCCAGTTCACGCCGCTTTTCGGCTGATACCGACTCAACATCCAGACCCAGAGCATTACTGGTTTCTTCTTTGGCGTCTGCTGCGGCAGATGGACCGCCGCCACTGCCTTCCAACTCATTCAGGGTAGCTTCAAAAGTCTTTTTCTTGCCGTCGCGGCTGACCAGCACTTTGACCCTGGTACCCGGCGGATTCGCGCCTACCAGTGGCGGCAGATCACCCCAGGTCTCAATATCCTGACCATCCAGCTTGAGAATGACGTCACCGGGTTTGATGCCGGCACGATCGGCTGCACCACCGGGCGTAACATCGCTGACCAGGGCGCCGGCCGAACGATCCAGATTCAGGGCCTCAGCCAGTTCGCGTGTCACGGCGCCTACAACCACACCCAGCAAGCCACGCGATACCTTGCCGTATTCGCGAAGTTGACGCACGGTTTCAATGGCAGTCTCAACCGGAATGGCGAAGGACAGCCCCATGTATCCACCACTGCCGCCACTCAATATCCATGAGTTGATACCTACCACTTCGCCATTCATATTCAGCAACGGGCCACCCGAATTACCCGGATTGATGGCCACATCGGTCTGGATAAAAGGCACATATTGCTGTGCCCCTGTGCTTCTGCCTTTGGCGCTGACAATGCCGGCAGTCACTGTCTGTTCAAAGTTGAAGGGTGAGCCTATGGCAACCACCCAGGCTCCCTGTTTGAGTTCATTGGTATGTCCCAACTTCACCGTGGGCAAATTGTCGGCATCGATCTTGATCAGGGCAATATCGCTTTGCTTGTCGGTACCAATCAACTCGGCTTCAAATTCGCGCCGATCCGCCAGGCGCACAATGATCTGGTCTGCACCATCAACCACATGGTGGTTGGTGATGATGTAACCGTCTTCCTCAAAAATAAACCCGGAACCCAGGCCCCGTCGATCAGGCTCAGCTCCGTAGGGTCTGCCCGGTGGTCCAAAGAAGCGGCGGAAAAACTCCGGCACTTCCTCTTCATCATAGGGTGTTTGTGTGGGGTCGCTGTCGCTGGGCTGTACCCGGTTACCAAACTGCGTAACCTGGATATTGACCACAGCCGGCCCGGCTTTTTCAACCAACTCGGTAAAATCGGGTAAACCGCTGACGGCCGCCATGGCGCTGACCGAAAACAGACTGATTAGCAGTGCAGCGATCAGTTTGGTAATTTTGCGAGTCATAAAAATTCCTCTGTTGATGAATTGGTTGTTTTTATCCAAAGTGGGTCGTAAACCTGCCGGTTATCAGGAATCAATGCCAGCCTGGCATTGCTGCCCAGCCTGTAAATCGGGGTGGCGCAACAGTTGCACCTGGCTCTCACCCGCATGCTGTGTCTTGCCCTTCCAGATGATAAGTAAGGTCAAACCGGCCAGAAATAAAGCCCCGAACAGTGCCAGCAAATCCTGGCTGAAACCGACCAACGAAAACCGATAGCCCAGATAATGCCCAAGACCTGCGCCACACAATGCGGCCAGCAATGGCAACAGGTAAAGCCTGAGGATCAGTCTGAGAAAAAATGATTCGGGTATGCCCACGATAACGGCCTGACCAGGCTGCAGTTGCAAAGGCCCGGCGTGAAACGGATTATCCACTTCCAATGTCTGGTTTTTACGGTTGATCAGCTTGCCGAAAACGCCGGCACCACAGCCTTTACCTTCATCACAAGCGGGACAACCCGATGTAGACCCCAACAGGACCTTCGCACGGTGCGCCTGCAATTCCAAAATTCGACCTTGTTGCTCAATCATAAGCGTCACGCTGGTCCGCTTATTGCGCCAAAGCGGACGTGTTTATGAAATATGTCCAGTAGGACTTCCTTTCAGGGCTGATCTCAGGGCTGATTCTGGCTAACCGAATTGGCAATTTTCTCAACCGTGAG
>CAZRTG010000039.1:16648-22882 GCA_964602895.1 uncultured Wenzhouxiangellaceae bacterium | reverse complement strand
GCCGGAAAGCTTCGGAACGGCTTTTCTCAAGCTGGTTGGGAACGCAGCCTGACAGGCCCAGACATACCAGCAAGCTGGCAAGTATCAGGCGGGCCATGCGAGTCTGAGGGCTGCCGCAACTGGTGTGTGAAGTGTAACCACGTCGGGATTGTTGGCTCAAGCAGACTGCTATCATTGCTGATCCTTGGCGTTATTAAGACAGGCTTTGAAAGTGACTTGATCCGCATTGTAGCCGATCCACCATGCGCTGGTATCCTTGGCTGCCATTTTACCTGTCTGATTTGTGGTTCTGAATGCCGAACACAGCCGAAGTACTGCACAAAATCAGGGATTTGACTGAACGGTAGCGCACAGTGCCTGATAGCGAACTGTGCTACCATTTGCGGCCGTTTGATTAGCTGACAGCAAGTAGAATTCTCTTCATGGATAGCCCCGTAAATACCGATACCAGGGAGTCAGGCTGGTTTTCTCCAGCCACTGGATTGCCGCAATTTTCCGCTATTGATCCAGCTGATGCATATGGCGTGATCCTGCGTCTGATCAATCGGCATCGCACCGCTGTGGAGACATGGCTGGACGAACACGCGAAGCTGGACACAGCCAGTCGGAATGCAGCGGCCTGGGGATTTGTGGAACTGGAAGAAGCATTGTCGGATGCCATCGGCAAGGCATGGTCGCCGATTTCCCATTTGCAGGCGGTGGCGGATAACGATGAGTTGCGGGAAGCCTACAAACAATGCCTGGAGATGTTGACGGAGCACCAGACCTGGCGTTCACAGAATACAGCCATTTACCGGATTTTTGCCGACCTGCGGCGGGCTCCGGAATTTGATTTCTTGCTGCCCGGGCAACAGCGCATTGTTGAACTGGAACTGCGGGACTTCCACCTCGCCGGTGTTGATTTAAGCGAGGCTGATCGCAACCGTTACGCCGGGATCATGATGCGCATGAGCGCGCTGGGCGCCCGGTTCCAGGAAAATCTGCTGGACGCAACCCAGGCGTGGAATTTTCATACCGAAGACCGTTCAGCCTTAACCGGTTTGCCGGAGAGCGAATTGCGTTTGCTCGAAGCAAATGCAGCAGCACATGACAAGCAGGGCTGGTTGGTTGATCTCAGCTATCCATCGTACTCAGCCATCATTACCTATGCTGAAGATCGTGATTTGCGGCAGCTGGTTTATACCGCGTTTGTGACCCGCGCTTCCGACCAGGGGCCGCAGGCGGGTCGGTGGGACAACACCGCCATCATTGATGAAATGCTGTCTTTGCGACACCAACTGGCCTTGTTGTTGGGGTTTGAAAATTACGCAGAATACGCATTGGTAAGCCGCATGGCCGGGTCGCCGAAGCTGGTCATGGATTTTCTGAAGCGTCTGGCGCAGCGCGCTTTGCCGGCGGCACACAAGCAGTTTGAAGACTTGCAGGCGTTTGCGCTGGCCAGCGGCGCAGATGAACCTTTAAAGCCCTGGGACCTGGCGTTTTGGTCCGAGCGCTATCGCAGCGCCGAACTGCAGCTTTCAGATGAAATACTGAAACCGTATTTTCCCATGGACTCCATATTCAATGCCTTGTGCCATACAGCCCGTCAGGTGTTCGGCATCACGCTGGAAGTGGATACTCTGGTGGATGTCTGGGACCCGGATGTGCGTTTTTACTGGTTGAAAGACGAGTCCGGCAAACGCATCGCAGGCATGTACGCAGACCTGTTTACCCGCAAGGTCAAGCGCGGTGGTGCGTGGATGGATACATTCCGTTCCCGTCGCATCGGCCCCGACGGAATCCAACTGCCCATCGCCTATCTGAACTGCAATTTTCCCCCGCCACAGGAAGATCACCCCAGCCTGCTGACCCACCACGATGTTGAGACCCTTTTTCATGAGTTTGGACACAGCTTGCATCACATGCTGACTGAAGTGGATTGGCCGCAAATCAATGGCTTGAACAATGTGGAATGGGATGCCGTTGAGCTGCCCAGCCAGTTGCTGGAGAACTGGTGCTGGGAAGAGGTTTTTCTGGACGGTTTCGCTCGTCATTATGTCAGCGGTGAAGCCCTGCCGCCTGATTTGAAGCAAAGGTTGTTACGTTCACGCAACTTCCAGAAAGCCATACAGCTGATGCGTCAATTGGAATTTGCGCTGGGTGATTTTCGCTTGCACCTGGAATATAACGCCAGGCAACCGCGAGCTCCGCTGGATCTGATTGAGGAAGTGCGCCAGCAGTATGGCTTGCTTGAAGTGCCCGAATGGAATCGTTTTCTCAACAGTTTCAGTCACATTTTTGGTGGTGGCTACGCTGCAGGCTATTACAGCTATTTATGGGCCGAGCAACTGGCGGCCGATGCCTGGGAGCGGATTCTCGAATCCGGCCCCTGGTCTGCCGCAGCCGGAGCGGCTTTGCGTAAGGAAATCCTCTCGGTAGGCGCATCGCGCCCATCCATGGAATCCTTTGTGGCTTTTCGTGGGCGGCCCCCGGAAGAAGGACCATTGTTACGCAGCTACGGGCTGGAATAGCCTGTCAACCGGCCCCGGTCTCTGAATCAAGGAAAGTCGTCATGCTGAAAATCGCCTCCTGGAACGTCAACTCATTGAACGTGCGCCTGCCGCACGTGCTGGCCTGGACAGCCGAAGCCAACCCCGACATTCTGGCTTTGCAGGAGACCAAGCAGACCGACGACAATTTCCCGGCGGCTGAACTTCAGGCAGCCGGTTACCATTCGGTGTTTTCCGGGCAGCCCACCTATAACGGAGTAGCGGTGTTGAGTCGCGAGCCGGGTCGCGATGTGGTCACTGATATCCCGGATCTGGATGATCCGCAGCGCCGGATTCTGGCTGTTACAGTACCTACTGCTCTGGGTGATGTGCGGATCATCGACTTGTATGTGGTCAATGGCAGTGAAGTGGGCTCGGAAAAATTCGACTACAAGCTGGATTGGCTGCAAAAAGTGACTGCCTGGCTGGCGCTGGAAATGCAGCAACACGAACGTGTGGTGGTGCTGGGTGACTTCAATATTGCTCCGGACGACCGTGATGTGCACGATCCCGAAGCCTGGCGGGACAAGGTGCTGTGCAGCGTCCCGGAACGACAGGCACTGCAGGATATCTGTGCCTTGGGGCTGGTTGATACCTTCCGCCTGTTCGAGCAGGAGGAACGCATTTACAGCTGGTGGGATTACCGCATGAACGCCTTTCGACGTAAAATGGGCTTGCGCATAGACCTGATTTTGGCTTCCAGCGCGATGGCGGAGAACTGCATAGCCAGCTATATCGACATCGAACCCCGGAGACAGGAACGTCCTTCGGATCATGCTCCCGCCGTAGCAGAATTTTCTGTCTGACGGCGGGCGCACGGGAATGCTCAAGGTGTGAGTGCCGTGCATTTCCGTTATTTTGTACCGGCAATTGAGAAAAGTCTGAATCAATCAGAGTTTCCCTGAAGGAGAGAGCTTATGAAACTGAAAATTTTGAGTGTGATTTCGCTGCTTTGCCTTACCGTGTTGCTTTCGGCCTGCAGTAAGGAAGATACTGCGGAAACCATGCAGGAAGCAGCAGACAAGGTATCTGCAACGGCCTCAGACGCGGCTGATAAAGCAGGCGACATGGCGCATGATGCCGGTGATGTGGTATCAGACGCTTACGATGATGCAGCGGATGCGGTATCCGATGGCATGGAGCATGCCGGCGATATGGCCGATCATGCTGCTGATTCAATTTCCGATGCCTACGATGATGCCGCCGACGCTGTTTCAGACGGTATGGATGACGCTGGAGATGCCATGGAAGATGCCGCGGATGACGTTGAGGATGCGGCTGACGAAGCCATGGAGAAGGCAAACGACAGTTAATTGCTGTTTGCTGTTAGTGTGCATGTGAAGCGAGCCACGGTTTTCTTAAAGGGGCCCGCTTTTCATGTATGAATCATAAAGAAATCAATATCGTGGGATGCTGCTGTCCACTTCCTGAGACCAGGCTTCCATGCCGCCTTTCACATTATAGACGTGGGTAAAGCCCTGTTTGCGGAAATGCTCTGCGGCACCCAGGCTGGACTTGCCGTGATGGCAAATAAACGCCAGTTCAGTGTCATGTGGCAGTTGGTTCAGCGTTTGCATGGAATCATCATCCAGCGGTTGCGCTGCCGCAATTCTCGCCTGGGCGCGTTCGCCGGCGTCACGCACATCCACCAGCGTGATCCGGCCTGCGGCCAGCTTTTCTGCCAAATCAGTGACGGTTATTTCCTTAACCGGTGGTGGCGCACCCGGCAAGCTGACCGACAGGCCTTCACCGGTCATCGCCTTGACCCAATCGATGACAGCGCCTTTGGCCCGTTGCGCCGTGGCAATGTCCATGGCAATGTCAACACCGTTGGACTGGCTGATGATTTCACCGCCCTGTAAAGGTGCCAGATTGAACTGGGAATCCCAGCCGGAGTCGACGGCGAAATGTAAAGCCACGCCATCGTGGCCTTGCATGGCCTGACGAATTCTCTCTGCAGCCGCGTCGGTCAGTGTGATTTCCGGAGGCGTGCGGTCAGGCGCTGCCAGGCCCAGTTGTTGATGCAACTCGCCTGAATTGAGCATGGATACGATGATGTCACAACCACCCACCAGTTCGCCGTTGATGTACAACTGCGGGATGGTAGGCCAGTTGCCGTAAGCTTTGATGCCTTCGCGCACTTCCTCATCATCCAGTACGTTAAACGTCGTGTAGTCCGTCAATACGCTGTTCAGGGCAGAAATGGTGCGTGCTGAGAAACCACACATGGGTTGCTGGGGTGTGCCCTTCATAAACAGAACGACCGGGCTGTTCTTGACCAGTTGGTCTATTCTGTCGTGGACGGCTGTGGCTAGGCTCATAATAAAACTCCAATCAGATGGTAGTGCGGCGTTCAGGTACGAACAGTCGTAAATATGTGGCTTTTCCTGCCTGTATCAAGTCCTGCGCAGGTAACTCCAATTTGCAGATTGCATCAAGGCGGGCTAATCCCAACCATAATCAATGGTAATCTCCTCGCCTGCTGCAATCGCCTGCAATGCGTAACATTCCACCCCATCCATCGCAGCGTTGGGATGGCTGGAGTGATTCATGTACCGCAGTTGATTGTTGCCATTGTAGCCGGTCCACTGGCCATTTTCTTCTTCTACCCACAGCACATGCATCCCGTCCGCTGTCACGGTTTCACCTTCGTAGATGCCAATCAACAGACCGCTGGAGAGCCTGTGGGAAGCAAACAGGCCCTTGCCATGGATGACAGACAGGCCAACATGGACGTGCTCGTTCATCGATTAGTGCCAGCTTTGTCCGCGCACTGATTCGGCCATCAGTCCGCGCAGGCGTTCGTCATAAAGAATACTGCCGGGAAAAGCCACCGTGCTTTCTGCCAGGTCATTTTGGCGGATAGCCGCGTGAATTTCATTAATGCCGGAAGGTGCCAGCGGGTAATAATGCTCCAGCACGCCATCGTGCGCGTGGCTGACGCAGACCGTGCCCAATTCGGCAAAACTGTGCTCTGTCACACTGGCATCATTTTCCTGTGGGCTGAATGACGATTTTTCAACAAAATATTGACCTGTCAAAGCCTGGTCCGGCTGCCCCGGCAGGTGAAATACCACGTCTACCGTATGGGCCCGCAGGGTCGTCAGGTATTGGCGCAACTGCCGGGTCCATTCAGCATAGCCGCCGGCCAGCTTGCCGCGATAGGGTTCAGTGGCTTTTCCCGGACCCTGTTGAGCCCAGTAGTCAAAGGTCTGATATTCGATGTGAACCGCACCATCGCGCCAACTGAATAATGGCCCGGCATCCACTTCAACTTTGAGTTCGCTGCCCGATTGCTCAAGTGCAGCATCGATCAATTGCCACAACGGCAGAAACCCGAAATGTTCCAGTTGCAGGCAGAACATGGCGCGCAAGTCGGTGAGTGTCATGAAACGGGCGTGATTGATGCGAATAGCAAAAGCTGCTTGCAGCCATTGCGCCGATTGCGGCGACAATTGGCCCCGCTCCAGGAAGCAATGCTCCATTTCCAGCGTCAATTCGGCCACATCTGCAGCAGGCCCGGACAGAACCAGTGGCAACACCTGCAGAATTCCCAGCGGGATATCGGTGTCGGGTTGCAGTTCTTCCAGTGGCATGCCGGCATCGTTGGCACCAATGCTCAACAGCCGCGAGCCTTGTCCTTTACCACTCTCCTGCAGGGCATTTTCCAGGCATTTGAAAATCGGATAGGCCGGACGCAACAACT
>CAZRTG010000039.1:0-16548 GCA_964602895.1 uncultured Wenzhouxiangellaceae bacterium | reverse complement strand
TCCTGCAGGGCATTTTCCAGGCATTTGAAAATCGGATAGGCCGGACGCAACAACTGGGTCTGATCATATAAAGCACCGGCAGCTACCAGGCTGCAACGACTGCTGCCGGGCAGCAAGGTTGCCAGGTCTGCAGACAGATGTGCCAGCAGTTGGTCGGCATCTGCCCTCGACAGCAGCCGCGGTCGGCTGGCGTTTGCGCCGTAGTAGCGTGTAGCGTCCGTTTCGATGGCCACCAACAATGGAACGTTTGAAAAATCCTGCATTCTTTAATACGCCTGGCTGTAGCTATCCCATGTGTTTATTTATTGTAAGGGATAATCTGTTGGAGAAAAGGGCAGGTTGAAAAAACGCAGGACAATCAGGTACACAGCCAAACACACAGTGATGTGGGGTGGCAATGGCTGAAAATGGAAGAAATGCCGCCAGAGTTGCTGTACAGCTTGCTGCCTTTCTACCGGCCCATGAGCAAACAACCGGTCTTAGAATAAAGAAAAAGCCGAGCCACTACCGGATGAGCTGCTACCCGCCCGCCGGCGTCGGCGGCGCATACGTGAATGCAATTGTTGGCGACGTTCTTCCAGCCAGTCCGAGCGCCCCAGCTCCGCGGCCCCATCACCCAGACGAGTCGCTTCGGCGGCACGGAATACGCAAAAGTCCCGGTAAGCCTGTAATTCAGGCTCCAACGCCATGGAAACGATCTCAATCATGATGGCATCGTCCAGAAAGCCCAGTCCCGGAATATCATCCGGAATCAGGTCCTGAGGTTCTGAAAAGTAGGACAGGGCTTCCAGTGCCCGCGCCCGATCCTCGTCTTCCAGACCCCAGGCTTTGTCCACCACCATGCCGATCAGGGATTCCAGACGGTGCATGCGTTCACGAATAAAATCCGAGGTGTCCGATTTCCAGATCTGCAACAGAATTTTGCGGGCATTATCAACCACGGTTGCTTCGTCGAGATTGCCCGAGGTCTCGCGAGCACGTTGCATAACCTGCCGGAAATGATCCAGATCGGATTCACTCAATTCAAACGTGATTTTCATGGTGTCATGTGCTCTGGGGGTCGATACGCTTAAGCCTAGTTGGCCTGACTCAGGCAGTCAATATGGCTCTCGCACTAGAAACCCGTTGCAAAATTTTCAATTCCGCTCTCGTGTACGGCTTGATGTAGAACGGTAATGGCCTGGCTTGCCAGGTACCGGATAAAGGTAGCCTTCGTATTTGAACGGCATTTTGCCGTCCTGGACGGTTTGCAAACGGCCATCCAGAAAAAATGGCAGGTTGCCGACATCACCACGCTCCAACTCGGCCAGCAACCTGTGGGCAAACTCATCCGGCATTTTTTTGACCACGACCTCTTCCGTGGTGTTGGGGTCAATGGACAGGGCCAGTGAACCGACATGCCGGGTTAACTCCACGTCGCGTACACGTATGGTGATGTCGATCTGCAGTATGTCCATGGCCACATCGTTGATATTGCGAATATTGAAAGCCACAGACAATTGCTCTCCCTCCACGGTCATACTGGCGATGGACACAACAGCCGCTTTGCCCTTTACCTGGTGTGGGCCACAGGCGGTGCACAAACTGAACAACAGCAAGAGTATGAGTATTTTGCCTGGATTCATTTGGGTTCCTGTTTGGTCGAATATAAGGTTTCGCTCTGTTGTGACTCAGTGTACAGGTGACATTGTACCCAGTGGCTTTCGCTGTCCAATCCGGACTGGCTCAAGTTCTGTCGCTCCGGTATCTGCTTGTAACAGGGTTCAAAAACCCGATCGCAGCGGGTATGAAACACACAGCCGGCGGGTGGAGTCAAGGCAGATGGCGGTTCGCCCGGTAAAACCGGGCTATCCGTTGTGCTTTGAGTCCAGCTGCGTTGAGCTGCCCGCAACAGCGCCTGGCTGTACGGATGTGCTGCTGACTCAAAAAAGATCTGTGCAGGCGCCAATTCAAGAAGACGGCCGAAATACATGACGCCGACCCGGTCAGCGAGCTGCTGTACGACGGCCAGGTCGTGCGCGATCAGCAGAAAAGCAATATTTTTCTCCGCCTGCAGTTTGAGGATCAGGTTCAGCAAACGGGCCTGTTCGGACACATCCAGAGCCGACATGGGCTCATCGGCAATGATCAGTGCCGGTTGACTGAGCAGGGCACGGGCCAGTGCGACACGCTGTTTTTGACCGCCGGACAATTGGTGCGGATAGTGCTGCAGGATTTCCGTTCTGAGGTTTGCGTCCGCCAGTGCAGTTTCAATGCGCTGCTGCATTTCCTGACCTTTTGGAACAGACAGCAAGGCCAAAGGCTCTTCCAGACTTTGCTGAATACTGCGTCGCGGTGACAGGGCCGACTGGGCATCCTGGAAAATAAGTTGCACCTCTCGCCGCCTGCGGCTGCGAGCCTTGCCATCAAGGCCGGCAACAGCCTGGCCACGATAATATACTGCACCGCCAGAAGCCGGCACCAGACCAACCAGGGCATGTGCAAGACTGGACTTGCCGCTGCCGGACTCGCCCACAATGGCCACGATTTCACCCGCCTGGATGGACAGGCTGAGTTGGTGCACCGCCTCAAGACTGCGCGATTGGTGTGGTGCCGTGTTGGCCAATCGGTGGCACACGGTCAGATCGCGCGCTTCGAGTAATACAGTGGTTTGGCTCGCAGCTTGATTCACAGGATGGGCACCGCAACAGGGTGATGGCAGGCAAAAAAATGCCCGGTCTCATCAGATTGTCTCAACATCGGCAATTGCTGCTGGCACAAATCGGTAGCCGCCGGGCAGCGTCCGAAAAAAGCGCAACCGGGTGGGTTGAGATACAGGGCGTGTTCCCTGCCTGGTATCGCTTGAACCGGTGCGGGACGGGGCAGGCTGATGCGTGGGGTGGCCCTCAGTAAGGCCGCCGTATAATGGTGCCGGGGTTGGCTCAGCAAGTGTTGTGTTGGGCTGCTCTCAACCATGCGTCCGGCGTACATCACCAGAGTGCGGTCACAGATTCGCGCCACTGCAGACAGGTCGTGTGAAATCAGCAGAATGGCCGTGTCATGGCGATCGGCCACCTGCTGCAGCAAAGTCAGTATCTGGTCGCGACTGGAAATATCCAGCGCGGAAGTGACCTCGTCGGCAATCAGTACGGCAGGTTCACAGCTCAGAGCCATGGCAATTATGACGCGCTGACGCATACCGCCCGACAGTTGGTGTGGATAACTGGCCAGTACGCGATCGGTTTCCTTGAGGCCGCATTCGGCCAGGCTGTCGCCGGCAATCGACCGGGCCTTGCGACCGGCAAGCCGCCAGTGCCGTTGAATGACACGCTGCATTTGTTGGCCTATGGTGAAAACGGGATCCAGCGCCGACAGGGGTTCCTGGAAGATCATGGCCAGTTGACGGCCCCGCAGACGTCGCCATTGCCGCTCATCCAAAGCTGACAAATCGTGCTCACCCTTCAGGACAAACCGGTCCGACTGCAAGCGCGCGGCCGCGGAGGGCAGCATGCCCAGCAGGGCATTGGCGGTCAGTGATTTGCCACAACCGGACTCACCAACCAAACCGACGATTTCACCCGCATGCAGGTCCAGGTCGATACCCTTGATCAATTCACATGGGCGGCCCGCAACCGGTAGTGACAGTCGGAGTTGCCTCACTGAAAGCACAGCGGTTTGCGTGCTCATGCCGGTATCTGGCGCGGATCCAGCGCCGTTTGCAGTGCATCAGCCAGCAGGTTGAAACCCAGCAACAAGGCAAACAAAGGCAGAGAGGCTGCCCAGAAGTTATTGAACTGGCCTGCCAGCACTTCCTGCGTACTTTCTGCCAGCATCAATCCCCAACTCACTCCGTTCTGTACTCCCAGGCCGAGAAAACTCAATATGACTTCGGCTTTGATGGCGGCAGCAAACACGATGGCGGTTTGGGCCAGCAATATGTGGCTGGTATTGGGCAGAACATGCCGCGCCAGCACCCGCCACATCGGCAAGCCCAGCAATACCGCAGACTGTACAAATTCCTGCTCGCGTAACCGCATCACTTCGGCGCGGACCAGACGGGCGGTTGTAGTCCAGAAGCAGGCGATCATGGCCAGTTGCATCGCCAACGGTTCCAACGGGGAAAACCCTTGCAATGCAAAGGCCAGGGCCGCGACGAACAGATAAAATGGAATGGAATCGATGATGCCCATCAGCAAAACGATGGCTTCGTCCAGCCAGCTGCCTTTGTGCCAGCCGGCCAGGGCGCCTGCAATGGCGCCAATCAGGCCGGAACTCAGTGCGACTAACATGCCAATTTCGAAGGCGACCTCCACACTGTAGACCGAACGTTGGAAGATATCCTGGCCCAACACATTGGTGCCCAGCCAGTGCGTCTTGCCGGGTGCTTCCCACCGGCCACCGGTAGCCTGCGCCCAGTCCTGTCCGGCCAGCCCCAGCCACACCGCCACGCAGATCAGTGCAAACAGGGAAATCAGTATCAAGCCGACCAGGCCGTAGCGGTCGGCCAAAAGCTGCTGCCAGATCCCATTGATTTGTGCAGGTTTGTAATTACCTGCTGGCAAATCAGGATGGGCAGCTGCGGCGATCATCGTATGCGCGGATCCACCAGACGATAGGCCACATCCGCCAGCAGTGACACCAGCACAAACAGGATGGCTGTCAAACCGACAACTGCCTGCAGTATGGGTTGATCACCATTGGTAATGGCATCGAAAGTGACCTTGCCCATACCCGGAATACCAAAATAGGTTTCCAGCAGCAAGCTGCCGGAAATCAGAACCAGCGGCAGTGAAAACAGGATACGGGTCAGTACGGACAAGAGGCTGTTTTTCAGCACATGAACGGTCATCAGGGTAAAAGGGGATGCGCCATAAGCCCGGGCGACTCGGATGTGTTCGCGATTCGTTTCTTCCACAAAAATCCCGCGATAAAAACGTGCGCTATAGCCCGCAGTGCTCAGCAGCAGTGCCAGCGTAGGTACTGCAATGTAGTAAAGGTAGCTGGGCAATCCGCTGACGTTCCAGCCGCGCGCGGGAAACAGGTTGAGCCCATAAGGCGTGCACAACAGGACTTGCAGGGCGATAACAATGATCAGGAAGCTGACACTCATGGTACTCACTGACAGGGCGGTAATGACGCGATCCAGCCATCGCCCGGTTTGCCACGCGGCAGCCATGCCCATCAATGCACCGAACAGGTTGCCGATTATGAAACCCGGAATGACCAGCGCCAGGCTGATGGGCAGACTGCGTTTTAAAATGGAACTTACCTGCTCGCCGGTGGAGTGGGAAATTCCCAGGTCCAGCGTAAACAGACTGGCAAGATAGTGTCCGTAGCGTTGCAAAAAGGCCTGGTCATAACCCAACTGGTGGCGTACCTCGGCGATTTTCTGCGGCGTGGCATTTTTGCCGATCAATACATAAGTCTGTTCCGGTCCGAAATAAACCATCAGTAAAAAGCTGATAAACGTAACGCCCAGTACCAACAACACGGCCTGCAGCAGAATACGGAACAGTTTCGGCTGTCGTGTCATTGGCCGGTTGAGCATGGATTCAGGGCTCCCGCGTAGAGGACATCACCCCATCGGTGGCAAACCGGAGGAAATATCCACCGACAAAGGAGCGATCCGGCAACATACGAAAACGTTTGTCCCACAACAGGATCAGGGTGCGTGACAAGCCGGTGATGGAAACACAATCATCGATCACCATTTGACTCATCTGGCGGTACAGGGCCGTACGCATGGGTGACTCGGACATGACGGCGGCTTCCCGATAGAGCCGGTCATATTCGAGATTGCGATAATTGGCGTTGTTGGCTCCCGGGGATGCATTCGGTCCGAAGTACAGTTGCATGGTGTTCTCACTGTCCGGGTAGTCCATGGTCCATGCACTGGTGATCAGCATGACCTCGCGATTAAGGTAAGCGCGTGCATAGTCTCCATAGCTGGCAAAAGTCAGTGGCCGGATTTTTTCTTCCGGATAATCGATATCTGCCATGAAACTGCGAAACTGTTCAAACATCTGCCTTTCGGTCACTGAGCTGGGAAAGCCGTATTCCAGTACCGGCAGGTTGTCGGCATTCCAGCCATTGCGTTTGAGCAGGCTGCGCGCTTCATCCAGGTCGCGTGTTACAGACTGCAGGCTTTGTTTGTGATCGAATTCAGGGGTGATTGGAACTATGATGCCCGGAAATATCCGCCCCAGTCCGGAATAGAAAATTTCGTTACGGCGTGGCCAGTCAAAGGCTTTGACAATGGCACAGCGCAAGGCCCGGTTGCGGGCATTCTGTTCTGCATCTGGGTGGTGGCCGATGCGTTGGTCATCCATATTGAAATCGGTATGTACAAAACCTGACTCCAGATTGGCCAACAAATGGTACCGTTGTTCCAGTTCCGGCTTCAGGCGGGGTGGATTGCGACTGATCAATATCCGGTCAAATTGTGAGACCGGCACTTTGACATAATCCAACAGTCCGGAATTGAATGTATTCCAGCGAGCGGCATCTTCGGCAATGAATTCAACCTCTACCCGGTCAACAAACGGGGGTGACCGGCCTTCCAGCGATTCCAGCCCATAAACCTGCTGGCTGTCCGGATCATAACCTTCGGACACCAGGTTGAACGGTTCTGCCCGGAAGTTTTTATTGCGGCTCAAAACCGCACGGGTACTGTCGAAGGACTGCAGCCTGAATGGACCGGAGCCCACCGGGTGCACGCCAAACTCGCTGCCATAGTGATCGACTGCCTCACGCGGAACGATGGCCGCATAACCTTGTGCCAGGGTATGAGTGAGTTGCGGAAAGGGTGTGATCAACTGAATCTGCAGGGTGCGATCATCCAGCGCCCGCAGGCCGGGAATGTCCTCATCATAATGGGCACCATTCTCTTTCCATTCATCCAGGCCAACGATTTTGCCTTGCCACATCCAACTGCCTTGCGAGCGCATGGCGGGGTCGAAGTGACGCTTCAGGGAATAAACAAAATCCTGTGCGCGGATGGTTCGGCCTTTACCGTCCGGAAACGCAGGGTCATCAATAAAATGCACACCGGGTTTGATGCGGATGGTGTAGATCAGGCCATCGGCGGACACTTCCGGCAGGCTTTCGGCCAGGTTGGGTGTGATTTGGTAAGGCCGGGCCAGGTAACCGTAGCGATACAGCGTGTCGTAGAAATTTACGACCAGGAAATTGGCATAGATGCTTGATGCATGGATCGGATCCAGGCTGGTAGGGGCGCCATCCATGGCGTGGCGGTACACATGGGCTTGGGTATCGCCATTGTCACCGGATGGGCTTGCCGCTTTATCCGATTCCGGGCGACAGGAAAGCAGACACATAGCCGAAAAGGCCAGAATGATCACCAGTGCAATGCGCAGCACCACAGCTTTAGAGTTCGATACCCTCACGAGGGCTCAGCTTAGCCCGTGCCAGCGTCGGCAACAAGGCTGTTTAATATTCGTCCAGGAAGGAATCGTAGTCCGGTTCGGGTGGATTACCGTCGTAAATATTGAATTCACGGTTCTGCAGGTAAACATCCCGCAAAAAGATGTAAGGGTCATGGGCGTTGTCGATGTCGGCCTGGAAAGGCAGTAATTCGGCCCGGATGCTGACCAGGTCCAGTACCAAAGGCCAATACATGTCTTTTTCGCGAATAGCCCAACTGACCGGATGGAAATAACCATAAAACGCCCGTCCGCCCAGGTCGCGTACCGTATACGGCCCAAGAAATGGCACGACCAGGTATCGGCTGTCTTTCCAGCCCCAAACCGCCAGGGTTTGACCGAAATCCTCGCTATAAACCGGTACGCCGGACTTGCTGGCCACGTCGAAAAAGCCCAACAGGCCAACCGTGGTATTCATCAGGAAGCGACCGGTAACAACAAAAGATTCTTCGAGCTTGCCCTGTAAAATCAGGTTGATAAAGTCGACCGGATAGGACAGGTTGCGAAAGAAATTCCGCACACCGCGCTGTGGGCCATCCGGCATGACTTTGTCATAAGTGCTTGCAACCGGCCGAAAAATTGTCCGGTCGAAACCCTCATTAAAAGCATGCATCTTGCGGTTGTAAGGTTCCCAGGGATCTATGTCCGGATCGCTGAGCCTGGCCTTTTGGCTGGCACAGCCGGATAGCAACAGAGCCAGAGTCAATAACAGGAATAGCCGTGCGGAAGGAATGCCAGCCTTTTTGGTGATGCTGATGTTATCTTTTGTGTTCATGCTGATTCAGGCACAGTTGACGAGGCAGATCTTTTTTTTAATTTCGTGATTGTAGCTGTAAAAGTTCCTGCGCTTCACACAGCTTGGCCAGGCTGACCAGGTCGTCCGGTGCATGTACAAGCTGAAACGAAGCCCCTGATTTTAAAGCATCCGCTTGCCATTCCAACAACAGGGCCAGGCCGGCGCTATCCACTCGTTTGACTTCTGAAAGGTCAAGCTGGCTGATACGGCTGTTCGCACCCAATAAACCCTTTGCTTCCAATAGCAGGTCTTTTACCGTAGCGAAAGTCAGGTTGCCGGATAGCCGGGCACTACCCTCTGCCGATGCCCGTATATTGGCCTTGCCCTTCATCTCTGGCTAATCACTGATGACCACATTGCCGGCAATGATGTCTGCTGTCACTTTGTCTATACCGTCCGCTTCAACACGGGGCCCGATCTGGTTGCGGAACGTAATGACATAGGAAATACCTTCAACGGTAACGTCAAAAGCCTTCCAGCCCTCGGGCGTTTTGCGAAAAGCGTAATCTACCGGCGCGTAGCTGCCGTTATCCAGCTTGATGCGGGTGCGTACGCGGGTGACTTTATCGGTATTGTCGCCTCTGAGCGGCATGACTTCCAGTTGGTCACTGGAGCGGAAGGCCAACAGGCCGTCAGCGTAACGGTTGATCAGAACGGTGCTCATGGCTTCCGAGAAAGCCGCGATCTGTTCAGGCGTTGCGCCGCGAGAGGCTCTCCCGAGAATCAAGCGGGCCGAGTACTCCAGATCCAGCAAGGGCAGCAGTTCTTTGCGCACCACAGCACGCAGCTGTTCCGGGTCAGCGGTATAGGCCTCGCGGTTTTCGTTAAGGCTTTCCAGGATGGATGCAGCGGTATTCTGAACGATGCTGATCGGATCGTCATTGGTGTTGGCAAAAAGACTGGCAGGTACGGCCAGGCTCAGTATGGCCAGACACAGGCCTATCAGTTTGTATGGGGCTGTTGAAGACTTTTTGTACATCATGGGTTTTCCGTTTCTGTTGTCGCGCTGTTGCCGGTATTGAACAGGTATTTGCCAATAATCTGCTCCAGTACCAGCGCTGACTGTGTGATGAATATCGCATCACCATCCACCAGGTTATCCGGTGCACCGCCAGGCTCCAACCCGATATAACGATCACCCAATACCCCTGAAGTCAGTATGGATGCGCCGGTGTCGGACGGGATTTCATTGAAGCGCTCAGCAATGTTCATGTTTACGATGGCTTCAAATGAGACCGTATCCAGCTCAATAGATTCCACCAGCCCTACCGTTACACCGGCTATTTTTACCGGAGCGCTCTTGCGCAGATCGCCGATATTGCTGAAACGGGCAGAAATGGTATAGGTCTCGTTGCCTATGTCCTGTTTATAGTCGGTGGCGCTTGTAGCCAGCCACACCAGGGCGGCAATGCCCAGCAACAGGAAAATACCGGAGGCGAGTTCGACTTTGTAGTTAGCGCGCATAGGGCTACCTCAAACAAAAAAGGATGTCATGATGAAATCAAAAATCAGGATCAATACCGAGCTGAGTACCACGGTATTGGTTGTCGCTGTACCCACGCCAGCGCCGGTGGGTTTGGCCGTATAGCCAAAGTAAACCGCTACCAGGCTGACGGTGCCGCCGAAGACCAGACTCTTCCACACGCCACCGACGAAATCTTTGTCGAAATAAACACCGGTTTGCAGCTTGCTCCAGAAAATACCCCCGTCCAGACCGATCACGCCCACCGCGAATATCACACTGCCCAGAATGGCCAGGGCATTGAACATGGCGGTAAGCAAGGGAACTGAAATCAGCCCGGCCAGGAAACGCGGTAACGCAACACGCTGCACCGGATCTATGGCCATCAGTTCCATGGCATCGATTTGGCTGGTGGCGCGCATCAGACCGATTTCCGCCGTGATGGAGGTGCCGGCTCGCCCGGCGAACAGCAGTGCGGTCAGCACCGGACCCAACTCACGAAACAATGATTTGCCCACCAGCAGGCTGACCTGATCCGAAGCACCAAACTGCTCCAGCGCATTGATGGCTTGCAGGGACAGGACCATGCCCACAAAAAATCCGCAGATCATGATGATGACCAGCGATCGTGCGCCGATCAGATAAGTCTGTTGCAGGGTGGATTTCAGCAAGTCCAGGCGCAAGCGTATGCCGATCAACATGCGCAGCAGGAATAACACACCCTGGCCGGCAGACTGAACGGGGCCGGCAATGGCTTTGAATGCAGTCATCAATTGTGAATCCCGGTTTGCCATATCAGCCCACCAGACTCCAGGCCGGACCCGCGCCTTTGTAATGGAAAGGTATCGGGCCTTCCACTTTGCCGTTGATGAATTGGTCCACACCGGAATCCTGACTGGCGGCCAGTTCTTCCGGTGTGCCCTTGCCGGCAATTTTGTTACCGGCAATGATGTAGCAATAATCCACCAGTTTGCTCATCTGCACCACATTATGAGTCACGACCACACTGGTCATGCCCAAAGCGTTGTTGGTTTCGCGCATCAAATGACGCACTGTGGATACTGCGATCGGGTCCAGCCCGGCCATGGGCTCGTCGTACAGCATCAGCGCGGGATCCAGCACTACCGCCCGGGCCAGTGCGACACGCCTGGCCATGCCGCCGGACAGTTCGTGCGGCATCAGTTCTTCCGTTCCACCCAAACCCACTGAGTTGAGCTTGATCATGATCAGGCGTCGAATCAAGGATTCAGGCAGGTTGGTGTGTTCACGCAAAGGGGTCGCGATGTTTTCGAATACGGTGAGATCGGTAAACAGCGCACCATTTTGCAGCAGTACCCCAATATTCCGGCGATATTGGAACAGTTCGTTCTGTGACATGCCGCTGATTTCAAGGCCGTTCACCTTGATGCTGCCTGCGTTGGGGCGTAGCTGGCCGGATATCAAACGAAGGACAGTGGTTTTTCCTGCACCACTGGGCCCCATGAATGCGGTAATGGACCCTTTGGGAATGTCAAAACTGATGTCGTCCAGTATGGTGCGCTGGCCATAGCGAAACACCAGGTTTTTAACCGAAATAATCGGTTCCTGGTCATTTTGCTGCGGATTGTTGTCGAAGTTATCAGTCACGAAAGCCAGTCCTTTGCCAGCGCCTAACAAGGGGGTGCTACTGCTTTCCCACTACAGGCTGGAGCATTGTAGTGGATATTGACAAATTTCACGCGGAAATGACGCAGGTGAGATTATTGAGTGGCAAAAAAAGAGAGGAAGCTCGCGCTTCCTCTCTCGTGTAGAAGTGGTGGAACTCCGCTAACAGTGGACTGCAGATCCTCCTAGGCCTTTCCATCTTCGTCCGGTTTCGCTTGGCCCTGTCGCTCGACTCCGGTCACGGATCATCTACCTCCGTTCTTTTTTATCGACGCCTCATTCCTGTGGGCCTTATCCTTGCGGATTGATACCCCTGGTCTGTCGCGTCTATCTCCAGGGACCGCGTGTCCCTTTCGAGTCACCCCAAATGGTACGACCGTTATTGACAGAGCCCGGTCGGGGTGACATGTCCAGTACCATCTGGACTTTATTCCGTTGTTCTGTTGCCCTGTTTGCCTTCCGGCGGGTCGGCCTTCCGGCGGTTCGGACTTCTTCGAACGGGGGATTCACATTACGACTGAAGGTACCGGCTGTCAACTCAAAAAAACCTCAGTTAGAGAGCCTTTCTCATTCATAAAATCAGGAAGAATTTACAAGTCACTGAAATCAATTCGATCATTATTTTTACTGTAAAAAATCATCTGCGATGAAACGAGCAAATTGTTCAAAAATAGATCAGGCCGGTTTGCTTGGGTGTCAGTGTATCGTTCAGCAGGCAAGCCTTTGGCTCTTTAACCGGTTTACAATGCAGCTAATCCAACGGCAAAGTTTCTCACACATCATGGCTCAAAAAATCGTCAAACTGTTCGTATTGTCTATTCTGCTCACGGCTTGCAAGCCATCCGAACAACCCTTGGCCGACACCAACCCTGCTCCACCCGTTGCGGCAAACAATGCTGATTCTTCTCAGCCTGTGGCGACAGTGAACGATACTGCCGAACCCGAGCAAGCACTCAGCCTGGAAGAACTGGAATCCAAACTGGGCCTGAAAGTCATGACAGAAGCCTGGTCGGGAGATCTGGATGGCATGATGCAGCGACGCGTCGTCCGGGTTCTGACGGTGTATGGCCTGGGTCGTTACTACATAGCCGATGCGCGTGAGCAGGGTTTTGCCGTTGAAACCATGAGGGCTTTTGAGCAAAGCATCAACCTGGGCAAGACGCCCGATGAGCATGTCTATGTGGTTTTTATACCGGTCAATCGGGAGCAACTGCTGCCGGGATTGCTGGAAGGTCGCGGCGACATTGTCGTGGCGGGCTGGACTATTACCCCGGAACGACAGGAAAAGGTCGATTTCAGCATACCGGTAAGCAAGCCGGTACAGGAAATCCTGGTCACTGGCCCTTCGGCTGCCGAGCTGGAAACGGTGAATGACCTGTCTGGAAAAACGGTACATGTACGCGAAAGCAGCAGCTATTACGAGAGCTTGCAAGCATTGAGTGAACGGCTGGTCAGTGCCGGATTGCCTCCTGTCGATATCCAGCCCATTTCGGAATTGCTGGAAGATGAAGATCTGTTGGAAATGGTGGCTGGCGGTTTGTTGCCATGGGCAGTAGTAGATGATTACAAAGCTGGTGTATTTGAAGATGTTTTTCCCAAGCTGGTGATACGACGCGATCTGGTATTACGTGACGGTGGGCACATCGCCTATGCTTTTCGTAAAAACAGTCCACAGTTTGCCGCAGCCCTTAACGCGCATGTGAAGAATTATCGTGCTGGCAGCCTGCACGGCAATATTCTGTTCAATCGCTATGTGCGCGATTACAAGTGGGTCGAGAATGCCTTGGATGCCGAGAGCTATGGTCGTTTCGAGCAGGTTGCAGAACTCTTCAAGAAATACGGTGAGCAATACGGTATGGATGCATTGCTGGTTGCGGCTCAGGGTTACCAGGAGTCGCGCCTGGACCAGTCGGTGCGCAGCGATGCGGGCGCTATCGGCATTATGCAACTGCTACCCAGTACCGCAGCAGACAGCAAGGTAGGCATACCGGATATCTCAACTGAAGAGCCCAATATCCATGCCGGGGTCAAATACGTACAGTTCCTGCGCTCGCACTATTTTTCCGATCCGGCTATTGATCAGCTCAATCAAACGCTATTGGCGATGGCCGCTTATAACGCGGGGCCGAATAAAATCAGCAGTCTGCGCAAGAAAGCAGCAGCACAAGGGCTTGATCCGAATCGCTGGTTCGGCAATGTGGAGGTTATTGCAGCAAAAGAAATCGGTCGGGAAACAGTGCAGTACGTTGCCAATATTTATAAATACTATGTGGCTTATCGCCTGTCGGCCAAACAAATGACTGCGCGCAAAGAAGAACGTCAACGCGAGGGACTGGATTGAGGTGCTCGGATGATTGACCCGCAAAGCGCCGCGGCAAGCAAATCGGCAATGACCAAGTGGGTTAATCCACGCTATGTGCGGTTCTGGTTGCTGGTGGTATTACTGGCTTACACATTGGGCGGCTTTTTTGGCGCGCCCTGGCTGCTGGAGCGCATTGCCACCCGGAAAGTTGCGGAACTGGATCGCACGCTGGGTTTTGGAGAGATCAAAGTCAATCCCTTCCTGCTGACGCTGCAACTGCGGGACACACAGATGCACGACTCGGATGGTGCACTGCTGTTTTCTTATGATGACTACTTCATTGATTTGCAAACCAGCAGCCTGTTCCGGTGGGCCTGGACCTTCAAGGAAATCCGCCTGACGGGGCTAAATATCAACGCAGAGCGTTTTGCTCCAGGTGATGATCGTTTTGGTCGTCTGATCGACTCCTTTCCGGTAGCAGAAGAGCCTGAAACGGAAGTTTCTTCGAAAGGGTTGCCACGTGTGGTGATTCATCAATTGAAGATGGATGATGCCCGTCTGCAATTTACGGATCACCTGTCGCAAGGCGACTTCACGACGGAGTTCGGACCGATCAATATATCGGTGGAAAACTTGAGTACCCTGCCTGACCAGTCCGGGCAACAACAGGTACAGATCACCACCAAAGCCGGAGGAAAAATTGCCTGGCAGGGCAGTGTCCAACTCTTGCCGTTCCAGTCCAGGGGTACCGTGACCGTCAAAGGCAGGGTATTTGCAGACCTGGATCACTACCTGGCTTTCTTCACCGCATCCAAACTCAGTACTGAGGGTGTGGATATGGGCTTTTCGTATCAGCTGGCGCAGTCTTCGGATGAAACCTTTGCGCTTGACATCGACAATCTGGATGCCCGATTCAATGATTGGAAGCTGTTCCTGCCGGAGGAAACGGATGCCTTTGTCGATTTGCCACAACTGCAGATCAGTGGCGCAAGCCTGCGCTGGCCGCAACAGACCCTGGATGTGACTGGTATCGAATTGCAACAACCTCGATTGAAGCTGGCGTTGCGACCGGATGGCAGCCTGAATCTGGACCGCTTGCTGGCGGACTTTGCCGGCAATGAAGCGGTCGCCCAATTCAGCTCCGGAGCTGACAGTAGCGCCAGCAACAATAAGGAATGGCAAGTTCAGATTCACCGGTTTGCCATCGCTGATGCGGCCGTGCAGGTTGAGGATTTCCGCACCGAGCCAGTAGCCGAAACAGCACTGCAGGCCATTGATGTGGTGGTCAGTGAAATCAGCAATCAGCCCGGAGCCAGCTTGCCGATACAGGCCGCATTTGCACTTGCCAGCGGTGGTGCAGGCAGCTTCGATGGCCAGGCCGTGGTGCTGCCGGATGTAACAGCCACTGGTCGTGTCGAACTGGATGCTCTGCAATTACCGGCGGCTCAGCCCTGGGTCAATGACATTGCACGCGTGACGATCAATTCCGGCAGTGTCAGCCTCAACGGCGAAGTGAGCGTCAGCCCCGAACAGCCGGGCTCGTTCCAGGGTTCGATTGCGATCAACGAACTGGACCTGAGCGACAACCGGCAACATGAGAAGCTCATAGGCTGGAAGCAACTGGGCATAGCACGGGTAGAAGTCGACCTCGCGGCCAATACCATCAAGACTTCCGAACTGGAACTCGAACAGCCCTATGGGCGATTGCAGATTGCCAAAGACAAAAGTACCAATCTGGATGGACTGATGATTGAATCCGCCGAGGCGCCGGAGGCAGAGGCCAGCGATACGGTTTCGCCTATGGCCATTACTGCTGCCGGGTTCAGGATCGCGGACGCCAGCCTGGATTTTTCCGATTTAACCTTGCCATTGCCTTTTACGGCAGCGATACGGTCGCTGGATGGAACCATCTCCACCCTGGCAAGCAACAGCGAAGAGCCGGCACGGGTGGATCTGGAAGGGCAGGTCAATGAGTATGGTCTGGCCCGTATCGGCGGCAGTCTGAATGCTTTGGATCCAACCGGCTTTACCGACATACAAATGACGTTCCGCAATCTCGAGATGGAACGCATGACGCCCTATACCATCGAGTTCGCGGGCTGGGAAATCGATGCCGGCCGCATGGACCTGGACCTGGATTACAAAATCAAAAAAGGCCAGCTCAACGGCGCCAATTCCGTGGTCATCCGTGAAATGACCGTGGGTGACAAAGCGGAAAGTCCCTCCGGCGCCAGCTTGCCACTGAAATTTGCGGTGGCCTTGCTGAAAGACAGCAACGGTGTGATTGACGTTGATCTGCCGGTGGAAGGGAATCTGAACGACCCTTCATTCAGGATCGGTGGCATCGTCTGGAAAGCCATCGGTAATCTCTTGGTGAAAGCAGTGACAGCGCCGTTCCGCTTGCTGGGTTCGTTGGTGGGCGTGGATTCGGAGGATTTCGGCACCCTGCATTTCAGTGCCGGGCAAGCGGACATTTCACCTCCCGATCGGGAACAACTGGTCAAATTGGTGGAAGCCATGCGACAGCGGCCCGAGCTTCGCCTGGAAGTGGCCGGCAGCTATGTTGTTGAACCCGATCAAAAGGCATTGCAGACACAACAGGTAGATCAACGCATCCAGGTTGGTGTTGATGCAATGGAAGCCAGTGCTGCGGCTTTGAGCATGGAGCAACGCCGCCAGGTAATGGAGCAAATGCTCCGTAGTTCGGAGCCCGGCCTGGATCTGATGGCCTTGCAACAGAAATTCAGCAGTATTCCGGCAGCTGAGGATGCAGAGCATGCCACGGCGGTGTTGGATGAGACCGCCTATCTGCAAGCCTTGCGAGAGCATCTGATCGAAGTCGAGCCGGTTGGTGAACCCGAATTGCAAGCCCTGGCCGACGCGCGTGCCGATGCGGTCATGACGGCCATTGCAGGCGATGGCG
>CAZRTG010000038.1:0-23039 GCA_964602895.1 uncultured Wenzhouxiangellaceae bacterium | reverse complement strand
GATGTTGCAGCCCGCGGGCTGGATATCGAGTTGCTACCCCACGTGGTCAATTTCGATCTGCCCAATGTACCGGAAGACTACGTGCATCGGATTGGTCGTACCGCCCGTGCGGGCCAGCAGGGAACGGCCATTTCGCTGGTCTGTGTGGATGAACATCAATTGCTGCGTGACATTGAAAAGGTACTGGGTCAGCGGGTCGAACAAGTCATATTGGACGGTTATGAACCGGACCCCAGGATCAAAGCCGAGCCGATCAAGAACGGTCGTTCAAACGGCCGGGGCCAGAATCGGCCTAATAACCGTTCAGGCCAGTCCCGAGGTGCAAAACAGGGCGCATCGGCGAGCCGGAATGGTTCGGGTGGAAAGCCATCGCAACGAGCCAGTGGCAATCATAGAGGCTCAGGCGCGAACTCCAAAACCACCGGCGCCAAGCCGGCTGGATTCAAATCGGGCACCAATCGGGGCCGTTCGACCGGCTCCAAACCAGGCGGTCGCAGCGGGCAAAGAAGCACACAGTCAAACAGGCAGGCAAGAGCCCGATAAGTCAGTTACTGTTCTGACGTTGCAGCGTGTTTTCCGGTCCAAAGTGTCAATTGCAAGGGTAGCGGAACTCCGTCTACCCTTGCGGCACTGATGATGGGCTGAGTTGTTGCCAGCAATCGTTCACGCGCCACACCCTGCTGTTCCAACCCATCCATTACAGCCTGTGCGCGATAGCGCGCCAGCGTTGTCAGGGCGCCCTGCGGAATCTCTGCATAGTCAACCAACAACTCAAACAGAAGCTCATAGTAGGCTGAAGCCTCGCCTTCCGGCAGCACACCCTGATCTACATCGGCCTGGCCGAAATGCTCTGCAAACGACTGTATGACTTTGGCCGGCAATCGGCGACGGGCAAATTCATCAATCACTGAATGCACTTTGGGGTCATTAAAGTCGGTAGGGGCCGAGCCACTCCGGAACGACAAATCTGCAGCCGTAGCCAGCGCAATGTGTGTGCGAATCTGTTCGGTCTGCAAAGCCTTTTTATCGATCAACAGGTCATAGACTCCAGCCAACTCCAGGCCCAGGCCAGGACGCTGTAACAGGATGGCTGCCAAATCATCAAGGGTCTCTTCACTGGCAACATCCAGAGCGGCACTGCCAGCCGCAAAGTGGATCTCATCAAGATTTCGACCACCGATTTGCAAGGTTTTGGCCAGACCTTCAAACGGCTGATCGCTGATCGCTTTCAAGGTCGAAAACGTTTGCCGCTGAATCAGTTCCCGCAGGCCGGTTGCGGTTGCAGTATCCATTTCAAGTTGTGGAATTTCCAGCATGATCGAATCATCCGGAGCCTGCAGCAGAGCCAATACCCACGCCGCATCCAGACGGGTGCTGAACCCGGACCCTGAGCTCCCCCTTGCTTCCAGTTCCGGTACCGGTTCTGTATTCAGAATCAAACGCGGCTGCTCCAAACGAATGGTTTCTTGCAGCCCCAAACCCAACTCATCCATGCGGGCAGTCAATTGCAATTGCAGATTCTTTGCCTCAATACGATGGTCCAGATATTCGGTATTGAAGTCCTCAATCAGATCAGCTGTAGGATTGTCCAACTGTACCTTTAGCTGCGAAAACGCAGCCTGTTCCCGTTGCGACCCGAACCTTTGCACCTGCAAGACCCCGCTGAACTCGTGCTTACCACTCATGCTGAACTCTGCCTCGGTATGTTGCGACTGAAAATCGATCTGGCCCTCAATCGAACCGGAGCTGCCATCAGCGGCAAACAGCCTGATGATGAAATTTTGAATACTGTTTATATCAGTACCATCGATCAAACCAGCCTCTGGCAAGCTTAAATCGATTTGAGCGCTGTCAAACACCTGTCGCCTGGCAAGTTCCACACTGCCTCTGCCCAGTGAAGCATCCAGCTGAAAAGCGCCTGACCGAGCATTGCCTTGTATCAATCGAACACCATCCGACGCAACCAGCAAAGAGGCCTCAAAGTCAGCCGCCAACGGGTCCATTGCGGTACATATCAAACCCTCAAGCATGCAGGCTGAAAAGGAGCTGCCGTGCAGTTGGCTTTGGCTGAGATCGAGCTGCAGCTCATCAGCCAGAAGATGGCTTGCAAACACGCCTTCAGTCTGAAAACCCATCCTGCTTTCAGCTGTTGCAGCTGCCAACTGATAATGGCCAGTGCTTGTCAAATCTTCCGCATTCCACCGTCCTTGCATTTGGATATCAGCCTGGTCGGTAACAGAAAAAGCCAGTTCAAATTCACGTATAACCTCCGCATTCAATTTGCTTGAGCGAAGGAAAATATCAGTCAATTCAGTCAATACGGTCCGATCCGCCGCAATTACATTTGAGCTGTCAATCAGCACCTTGCCCGAATCTATCCGGAAGTTTTTAATTGCCACGGATTCTGGCTTTGAATCGCCTGAATCATGCAACTGCCATTGCCGCCACAGGCTATTGAACGGGTACCGGCCCGACTGCATCAACATGCTTTCGGTATCCAGAATGAGTGTGGGAGCCTGTAACTTCAATTCTGAAATTACCGGTTCCAGGCGCCAGAAGCTGAAACGCATATCAACCCGGTCCGCCGACAGCGTCAATCCAGGCCACAGTCCCTGTTCGTTTGCTGGAAGGGTTACCGCTTGCAGTTGCACCGACCAGGTGATCGGATCAACCTGCAATTGCCCTATCCGCAGTTCACGGCCAAAATGTCCGGCAAGGTAATGCTCCAGCCTGGGCTGTACCAGGTACGGCCCTGCAAAATAGCCGAACAACAAATAAGCTGCCAGCAAGGCCATGCTGATCCAGAATGGTTTGTTTTTTAGCATCTTGTGAACTTCATTACCCCTGTAAGATCATACAGTGCATGGCGCACGTATACCGTGCTGGCATCAACATGGCAAGATGATTCATCACATCAGCAATTCACACCTTGGCAAGCGACAGCGTTATCATGGTTCGGCAGTCCAATATTTCAGAGGGAAAGTGAGCAACTTATGAACGAATGCAGCAACTTTTCAAAACCCGGCTTCCAGCGTGGAATATTCATCAGCAATACCCAATGGCTTCTGGCCTTATTGGTAGTGGTACTCATCATACTGGCCTATTGGTACTTCGCTTCCGGCACCGGCAGTTTTGGCAAACCTGAAGCAGCTCCGGTCACTTCAAAACAGGCCGTCCCTGACATCGCCCGTGAAGTCATCAGCGAGCAACAGCAGGAACAGGCCCCGGATTATGCCGCCACTCTGGAACAGGCCCGTAGTTTACGTGCCGAGGGCAAGCTGGCAGATGCACAGCTATTGTATTTCTTCGCCGCACGAGGCGGTTATACACCGGCCGCTTTTGAATTGGGCGAGTTATACGACCCCCTGCACTTTGATGTCACCACCAGCCTGATGGAAAAGCCGGATGCATTCCAGGCTTTCAAATGGTATCAGCAGGCTGCCCAGGCAGGTAATGCGCAAGCAACTGTCCGCCTGAATGAATTGCATGACTGGGCTCACCAGGCCGCAGAGGAAGGCGACCTGGATGCCGAGCAATTGTTGCTGCAGTGGCAATGAGTGATCATCCTTTTTATAACCCCGGATTCAGAGTGGCCACCATGAAATCATCGAACTATCGGTTATTCCGCTTATTGACTGTCGGTCTGTTGCTGGTATTCACCTTCTCCCTGCAGGCACAAACCATCCGTCCGCTGATCATGGAAGGCAAGGAAACGCTGTTTCAGCGCGTTATTGCCATTCCGGGTTCGGTGTTAAGGGATCAGGGAAGCACTGCCGCTACGGTTGTTGCCGATGTGTCCCCGTTTACCGTGTTCTATGTTTATGAAAGGGCTGCAACGGAATCCGGTGAATGGTTGCAGGTGGGCTATGACAGTGACGGCACCACCGTTGGCTGGCTGGCGGCCGGCTCCGCCATTGACTGGAACCAGGCACTGACCGTCAGCTTCAAGGATCCGACAAAAGTTGCCCGTGTACCTTTGTTTGGTGACCGCGACTCGCTGAAGGCCCTGGTCGAGAAACAGGATGCCCGGGCCTATGAGGCCTTGCGTAAAAAAGCGGCCGAAGGTGACCCCAGTGATTCACCGGTTATTGCCATTCAGCCAGCCGAGTTTATCGACATCCGGCGGAATTTTTACCTGGTCCCCATACTGGAGCATGAGGATGTATTGATCGGCGGTGAACAGGGCCGTTTGCTGCACGTTGCGTCGGTACCGTTACAGGACCCCAAAGCTGCCCAGAGTTATCGCGCCGGTGTGGTTTTTGTAATCGATACCACGGTTTCCATGGGGCCCTATATCGAACGGACCCGCGACACCATGCAAAGCGTTTATCAAGCCATAGAGTCTTCAGGCCTGTCCGACAAGGTCAGCTTTGGCCTGGTGGCTTTTCGTGACAACAACCAGGCAGCCCCGGGGCTGGAATACCTCAGCAAGGTATTCGTAGACCTCGATGAAGGTGTCAGCGGCGACACTTTCCTGGCCAATATCGCCAATCTGAAAGCCGCTACCGCGTCCAGCCAGGGCTTTAACGAAGACCCCTATGCCGGTATCAAACAGGCGATTGATGATATGCATTGGGACGCCTACGATGCCCGCTACGTGATTCTGATCAGCGATGCCGGGCCCAGAGCGGGTAGCGACCCTCTCTCAGCCACCGGTCTGAGCACTGCCGCAATGCGCGACCTGGCACTGGAGCACAATATCGCTACCTGGGTTTTGCACCTGCGCACTCCGGAAGGTGCGGACGATCATGCCTATGCTGAAAAGCAGTATCGCGCCTTGTCGCAAATTGAAGGCATTGGCGATTTCTATTACGGTGTCGAAACCGGTGATTTGGATAATTTCCAGCAGGCTCTGACGGCATTGACTTCGCAACTCACCGAGCAGGTGGCACAAACTGCCCGTGGTTTGCCGCCAAAACTGTTTGAGAGTGAAGTGGTGGCCGAAGACAGCACCGAACTGGACGAATTCCAGGCCAAGGCAGAACGCCTGGGTTATGCGCTGCGCATGAACTACCTGAACGAAAACAAAGCGGCCGGCATCCCCGTACTGTTTAATGCCTGGCTGATCGATCGTGACTTTGACCAGCCTGAACAACGCGACCTGGATGTCCGCGTCATACTCACCCGCAACCAGCTCAGTGACCTGCACGATGTGCTGCGGCAGGTGTTGAATATTGCCGAAGAAGGCGCGCTGGCCCCACAGGATTTTCTGGGTGAGCTTAAAAGCCTGGCCGCGGCCATCAGTCGCGATCCGGAAAAAACCAATACCGCAACCCAGGTAGGAGGCGGCCAAAGCCTGGCCGACCTGGGTTATATGCGTGAGTACATTGAGGGCCTGCCCTACACTTCCGAGGTGATGAACCTGGATCTGGCGACCTGGCAGGAATGGTCCGCACAAAAACAGTTTGAATTCATCAATCAACTGGACAAGAAAATCGCATACTACAAAGCCCTGCACGAGAACGTCGATCTGTGGATTTCACTGGACGGCGGCGCAGTCGACGGCGATTCGCTTTACCCCTTGTTGCTGGAGGCCCTGCCCTGAATCGTGGCCTGAATCGTAGTCTGAATCGTGACCTGACTCATAGCCTGAATCAGGAACCTGTTTTTTCCCTCCGTGATGTAATCAAAACACATAGCGGAGGTGGATCCAGCTTTCGCTTGTCCATCAAACGACTGGAAATAGCCAGGGGAGCGAAACTGGCTTTTATCGGCGAAAGCGGTTCCGGTAAAAGTACCCTGTTGGAATTGTTGGCGCTGCTGACACGACCTGATCACTGTGACCAATTCAGTTTCCAACCGGAGCCGGCAGGCCAGGTGCATGACCTGGCGCTGCAATGGCAACTCAACCACACCGATCAATTCACCGAATGGCGTGGCCGCCACGTGGGTTACATCATGCAAACCGGCGGCTTGCTGCCCTATCTGACCGTGCAGGAAAATATCGAACTGCCCCTGAGATTGTTGCAAATACCCTTGCAGGACACCGCCCGCCAATGGGCCACCAAGCTGGCCATCAGTGCGCAACTGGGCAAACTGCCGGCCATGTTGTCGGTGGGTCAACGACAACGTGCTGAAGTGGCTCGTGCCCTGGCTCACGGCCCGGCCATTCTGATTGCCGATGAACCCACCTCGGCCGTTGACCCGCTCAATGCCGAACGCATGGTCGAGTTGCTCTGTGAACTGGCTGACGAATTCAAAGTTACTTTGTTGTTGGCTACCCATGCGCAGCGTCTGGCACAGCAATTCGGTCTCAGTCTGATCGAGCACCGTATTCACGCGCTGGATGAACAGTCGCATGAAGTGATTATTGATTCCGCGGTAGCGGCGTGAAGGCAACTGTCCTGAAAATTCCGGCCATTCAGCGCAAGTTGCTGGTGCATCTGGCGGCTCGTGATTATCGCCATGAGTGGCTGATGTCGAGCTGCTTCGTACTGGCCCTGGCGGCCGCACTGGTCCCTCTGCTGGTATTGTTCGGCCTCAAATACGGCATCATCAACAACCTGCTCGATCCCATCCGGGAAGATCCACGCTATCGTGAAATCGTCCCCAGCGGCAGTGGCAATTTCGGCCCGGCCTGGTTCGAAGAAATGGCCCAACGACCGGACGTCGCCTTCATCGTGCCAAAAACCCGTTCCATTGCCGCCACCATCAAAACCCGCATCACTGACGGAGATGTCGGTCGTATCATCGACACCGAACTGATTCCCACGGCGCCAGGCGACCCTTTGTTTGATCAAACTGTCGATGTCCCAAGCGGCCTGGACCAGGTGATCCTTTCTGCCAATGCGGCCAGCAAGCTGGGCGCCACCGTAGGCACGCAACTCGACGGCATTTTGACCCGCCAGTTGAATGACCAGCAGCAAACGGTGATTCATCACATGACGGTTACCGGCATAGCCAGCGCCGGTGCTTTCAACCGCGATGGTTTATTTGTTTCTACCGATTTTCTCACTGCGGTAGAAGACTTCCGTGACGGCCGTGCAGTGCCGGCTTTTGGTGCAGACGGCGCGCAGCGGCAGGACTCCAGCCGTGATTTTGCGGGCTTCCGGCTTTACGCACGTAGCATTAACGACGTTAGCGACCTAAGCTCCGATTTATTGGAGCAGTTAATCGATGTGCGCACCAAGTCGGCTGACATTGACCTGGTCAAGGCACTGGACCGCAATCTGAGTATCGTTTACTGGATCATCGCTATCATTGTGATCAGCGGTTTCTGCCTGTCTTTTGGTACCAGCCTGTGGGCCAATGTGAACCGCAAAGCGCGTGAATTCAGTCTGCTGCGCCTGATTGGATTCAGCGCTCAGGGCATCGTCTGGTTTCCGCTGATCCAGGCCTTATTGACCGGTGCACTGGGCTGGCTGTTGGCCTGTGTGGTCTATTTCCTGATCCAGTTCACGCTCAATGGTCTGTTCCTGGATAACATCGGTGCCGGCCAATCCGTCTGCCGCCTGCATCCCGGCCATTTGTTGATGGCACTGGTGCTTACCCTGCTGGCGGCAGTGTTGGCAGCGGCTGTTGGTGGGGTACGCGTGGCTCGAATGGAACTGTCTGCAGGCCTCAAAGCGCCCTGATCCCGGCAGGCCAAAGCGCGACCTGCACAAATCAACTTTGTCGCCTATAGTGAGTGTAGCCGGGGCTAAGAAAGCCGTCTTTTCTGGCTCGACCCCTGCTGTTGCAAACACGGCACCAATTCATGTTCAGGGAGGGATCCATGAAAACTGGAAAGACAGCCAGGCTCGGCCAATTCAGGCTCACCGCCCGGACTGACGCACCCGATTTTCGCGACTACATCTATCAGCCTGCGTTGATGGCACTGAAGCCGAAATTGTCCCTTCCACGCCAGTTGAATATTCGCCACCAGGGCAATAAACCTGCGTGTACGGGCTTCGGATTGGCCGCAGTAATAGACCGGCTGATGACGGTGGCCAAATCCCAATCCGTCAGCAAAGCCGGCGTGAGTGCCCTGATGCTGTACGAAATGGCGCTGCGTTTTGACGAATGGGCTGACGAGGCAGATGAAGGCTCCAGTTGCCGTGGCGCCATCAAGGGCTGGTACAACATGGGCGTTTGCCAGGAAACGTTTTACCCTTACAGCACAGACGTCAGGCCCAGGTGGACTGTGGCTGCGGCCAAAGACGCCCGCAACCAGACCATTGGTGCTTATTTCCGCATGGGCACACGCATATCGGACTACCATGCAGCGCTGAATGAGGTAGGGGCTATTTATTGCTCGGCACAGGTACATAAAGGCTGGGACCAGCCCGACCCTGACAGCGGGCAAATCAACGCCGACATTGAAACCCGCAGCGAGACACTGGGTGGCCATGCTTTTGCCATTGTCGGCTACGACCGGGACGGTTTCTGGATACAGAACTCATGGGGCAAGGAATGGGGTAAAAACGGCACGGCTTTGTGGACTTACGAAGACTGGCATCTGAACCTGCAGGATGCCTGGGTATTCCAGATGGCCTTACCGACACCGAAAATCTGGAATCTGCCGGCTCGCAGCGTGGCCAGCGAGGCCGGAGCTGAGAGCTCACCCAAACCCACCCGTACGGAAATTGCCGGGCATTTTGTACACATTGATGATGGTCACTTTCATACCACCGGCCGCTACTGGAGCAATCCCGAAGACGTTCAGTTAACGGCCGACCTGCTGGCCGGGTCAGCGGACTACCAACACCTGCTGTTCTACGCCCATGGCGGACTGAACAGCCCGGAAGCGTCTGCCTGCCGCATCGCTGCAATGAAAAACACCTTCAAACAGAATGGCATCTATCCCTACCACTGGATGTATGACACGGGTTTGCTGGAAGAACTCAAAGACGTTGTTCTGGGCCGGGCCCGCAGTGCACAGCAACGCGCGGCTGGCGCACTGGACTGGATTGACAAGATCCTTGAAAAAGTCACCCGGGTTCCCGGCCGGGCCCTTTGGCGCGAGATGAAATCAGGCGCTGAATTGCCTTTTGCTGGCAAACCCGCTGCCGGCACTCTGAACTTTGCCGGCACGCAGGTACTTAAAACCTTTGTTACCGCTTTGGCGGCCAGCAACAAACCCAAGAAACTCCACCTAGTCGGTCATAGCACCGGCATGATATTGCTCAGTTATCTGTTGCAGCGGTTGAGCAAAGAAGCACCCCAATTGCAAATCCATACCGTCAGCCTGATGGCACCGGCCGGTACCGTGGATCTGTTTACCGATGTAATGCAACCCTTCCTCAAAGCGCCTTTCCCGGATTTTCGTATTTCCGAAATGACCGTTTACAACCTCAATCGCCGCCTGGAAAAGGATGATGATGTCGGCAAGGTCTACAACAAGTCCCTGCTCTACCTGGTATCAAATGCATTTGAAGAGAAATTGCCGGAGAAAATTCTCGGTATGGCCAAGTACAGCGAGACCGTAGAAAGGCGAAAATTGCCCCGATTGAATATCTACTATTCCGAGGGTGATCTCCCGGGCGCGCGAGTTACCGCCAGCAAATCGCACGGCGGATTCGACAATGACGTTTTGACCATGAACCATATTTTGCGTCGCGTTCTCAACAAGAAACCGACGGTTGAATTTACGGCAGAATCCCTGAAGTACTGATTTACAACTGTGATAAGCAACACGCCCCTGCTCTTGTGGTCAACTGGATGAAGCCTGCGGCCTGTGCCACTGCAGCACGGAACAACAGCATCCGGTCATATAGGGAGTCGCTGGTTATCGGTCTTCAATCCAAAGCCATTGTACGGACATTGAACACACGATATACTGTGTTTCAGTTAATCTTAGAGGTGACATCATGCTTGCTTCCTCAAAGACCCAACGGGTCGATTTGCGTATCTCGCCTGCCGCTAAGGAGATGATCCAGGCCGCTGCTCAAGCCCAAGATAAAACAGTCAGCGAATTTCTGCTGGACAGTGGCTTGACGTCAGCTGCCGAAACCTTGGCGGATCGCCGTTTGTTCATTCTTGATGACGCTCAATGGAAAGCATTTCAGGTCGCGCTCGACGCGCCGCCTCGTGCACGGCCACGTCTCTCCCGCCTGATGAAAACAGGCAGGTAGTGATAGCAAGGAAAGCCGGTTGGGTCATTCAGAAGCTTGATCGCTCCCACATAACCGAGTGTTTTGACTGTGGGCATGACGATCTCAATCGCTACATTTCCCGTTTTGCTCTGAATAACCAGTTGGCCGGCAGTGCGCAGACCTATGTGGGGCAAGCTGACGAAAAGGTCGTCGGCTATTACAGCCTGGCAGTCGGAGCCGTTGCCCACTCTCAGGCGCCCACCCGAATGGTAAAAGGCTTGGCTCATCATCCTGTGCCGGTGATGTTGCTCGCCAGACTCGCTGTCGACGACGAAGCCAAGGGAAGAGGGTTAGGATCAGCCCTATTGCATGATGCTCTTGCCAGAACGCTCCAGGCTGCTGATATTGCCGGTATCCGCGCGATCATAGTTCATGCCAAGGACAATGAGGCACGGCGCTTCTATGAGCATTTCGATTTTGATCCAAGCCCGACTGACCCATATCACCTTTTCTTGTTGATCAAGGATCTGCGAAAAGCACAGATATGATTGAGGCGCCCACCATTCGTTACAGCAAGTCGCGGACGCCGACAGCAAAGCAGCAAGCTGGTTGAGGATGCTCACCAAGGAGCCAAAGGGGACGGAGTAAATTAAATAATAATTAATTTGCCCCGTCCCCTTTACTGTCCCCTTTACTGCTGGTTTTGCTGCAAAGACTTTCCATTTCATTTAGCCCGTGGCAAGCTTCTTTCTTTTGAATCGATAGTCATTGCGGCAATGCACAACTGGCCAGCCATGCCTATTTGAAAACTGGCCTGATCAAGGGGATAACAATGAAAACATTAGCGTTCAAGCTAGGCTTGACATCGGTCTTAATGGGAACAGTCCCCACTCTCGCATTTGCGCAAAACAATACTGCGGTTGATTATGCGGACGCAACCGAATGTGCTGCACTTTTCACATTTGTTTCTATGCTTATGCCGGAGGACAATCCGGGCCGCGAGGAGATTTTGGGGACAGCAGAGGGTTGGTCTGCTTATGCGCTCAGCGTCGCTCCGGACAAACGATTGATCCATGCTTCCAGCGTGAGAGGCAGTGCCACCACACTGGTCGAACGCGCCCAGGCAGCAGAATATGACCAGCAAGTATTGGAAGAAATGCTGGCACCCGTCGACGGAAAATGCCAGGTCGTACCCGCTCCTCAAGCAGAGCCTGTCCAACAGGAAGCATCGGCCTTGTCCACGCAGGAAAGCGAACGCTACCAGTTGTGGTCCAGATGTGCGGGTCAACTCATGTTCGTACAGATTAATGCCAAGGTCTATGGTGAAGAGGCTGCTTTGGGCGCAATGAATATGCGTCCTGAAGTCGAAGCTTATATACGTCAGCAATGGCCGCAAAAAGAATCCGAGATAAGCAACGACATTGATAACGGATTCAAACTTGCCAAAGACCGTGCCCTGGTTGTGGCTGATCCCGCAAACCCGGGTTATGCCGAGGCAGTCCAGTTTATTGAAACCTGTGACAAAATTGGCGGCTTTGCGTTGTTACAGAACTAGCGCCCTTTAATGGCTCAAGTGATTTACCAGCTACGTTGACCAAGTCGCCTGGTCGCGATTAAGGCAGCGAGTCTTCAAACCCGTCGTCAAACCACTCTTCGGGAAGGTAGAGCGCCAGTTCGACAGCGCCGATATCGCATCCATCGGCACCGTTATCCGGTGGGTTGTCGACCACCCTCAAGCCGGTATCGCCATTAGTAAACCCGCGTTGATCGGCCGTTTGCCCGGGGCAGTTGCCGTGATCAACAGGCAGACTTCCTGCCGATCGTGACATCGTGGGGGTGGGGCCGCCAAAGTCGCCAAGGGTTTCCAGCCCGGCATTGAGTGGGGAGGCATTGGTGCCAGCATAGTCATTGAAGCCATTGGGGCTGCCGGCGGGGAAATCGGTAGAAGTACCTACATTGGACCCGATCAGGTTAAAACCGGTGGTAACCAAGGTGTAACCAGGCCCTGCAGCTATATCAGGCCGATTAATGGGATCAAAATTCTGGTTGCCACTGACGATGCTGTTATCGATGGTCAGGGTGTTGTCGCCGGTAAAGTAAATTCCACCGCCTTAGCCGTTGCCCACTGAGTTGCTGATTGCAGTATTTCCAACCACAGTGGAATGGGAAATGGCAAGAGCGGCATTGGCAAAAATGGCTCCACCGCTACCAACAGAGCTGTTCTGATTGAAGGTGCTGCGCGTGATCGTGAGTTCACCTGCGCTTATATATAAAGCACCTCCATTTATCTTATGACATCAGCACCTGACCCGGCCTCACAGGAATCTTCCACTGCATCCAAATTAGCTGCTTTAATGGCGGAACGCAATTCACAACTCTCCTGGTCAAGTCCGGTATCGCCAAGACTGTCCACAGTGATGGTGGCAGCACTGGTATTCAGAAGAATTATGGTTTGAAACCCAACTTGTCAACTTAAGGTCTCGATTACAAGTTTTCGCGCCACCGGCCAGACCGACATCATGTTCTTCGGTGACTGCAAACTCACGGATACCATAGTGTCCGATTTGCTTTCCGGTGCCACTGAATTACTGGCAAAATTCTGTTTCCCTGAAGTTTTAGCTCGTATTAGTATCGACGTCTCAAACAATCCTTTTCTGGCTGGCTCCACCTGTTCAAGGGGTCTGAACAGAAACTTTTGAAGTACTCCAGCCAGTTTGTTCTGTATTCACCGCAGCATATGAAAAAACTGAAAGCTATCCAGAATTCAGCCGGGATCGTTCCATCACACCCAAAACCTCATGCAGGCTTAACGATAACAGGAATATAAGCAGATGAGCGCTCGAGTTCAGTTTATTTTTGTTGTGGCAATTACAAGTATTTTCCAGGCGGCGTCGGTACAAGCCGCCACCATAACCGTCAACTCAATTGCCGACACCAGTACCAACAATGGTATATGCACCTTGCGTGAAGCCATTACTGCCACCAATACCGACACTGCTTCCAGCTGGTCTTCGTCGACGATACCGTGTTTGAAAACGACAGACCGATCGCCGTCAGTAGAAGTGTCCTTCATTTGGATTTCGACGTGCTAAATCATAAATTCAAGATCAAAAAGAACCTGCTGTAAGCGAGTTCTTCTTTGTTCAGGTGGTACTGAGAAGCTGAGTCGCATTATGGCTCTTGCCGGAATTTCTCACCATGCGGGGATAGTACTTGTAATACTCGCCCAAACGGGCGATTAGGAATTTTTATGGTAATCTTAAAGTGACCCTCAAGACCTTAAGCCCTTGGAACAAAATAGGGAGTTTGTCAATGCAATTCAAAACCACCCTTTTCGTATTTATCACCTTTGCTTCCGGATGTTCCACTTCGCTTAGTAATGCGAGTGACACTATTTCTTGCGGCAGTTTTGAAGGCTGCGCGGACGGCAGTGTCGATGTAACCAATCAACTGTTACAAATGCAGGCTGAAATTGCTGAGCTACAAGGGTTGGTAGGATCACAGACTTGCAAGAGACGTATCTCGGAAAGTACACGGCTATCGAATTGGTATGTCACTATAAAGGCTTCTTGTTTAGCAGGTGAAAAAGTCATCACCGGTGGTTTTGAAAATGGCACCTGGAATGCTTTGAAAAATTGCAACGTGATTGCTAATTATCCAAACTCTGATCAAACTGAATGGATTGTGGTATGGGGGATGCCTACACAAGAAGAATGTGCTGCAGCCTATTCGACGACCTACGCCGTTTGTTGTAAGTAAGTAGTGTGGCGGGTAAATGCCGTTTGGCTTCTGGCAGTGCCTTAAGTTTGCTTGTGAGGGTCAATGTTCAAGGGGCTATTGAAGACGCAGTTGGCTCACCCTGGAACAAGAACATTAAGCACTTAGCTCATCGCCATTGATGGCTTGGCATTTGTGGCTGTGGATACGGTTGAAATCATCGTCAGTGATCAACCAGGCAGGATCTTTTTCAACCCGTCTTCTGTGCAGGTCGATGAGAAAGCAGGGGAAATCAGTATTGGCGTTACGCATTCCGGCGCTGCAATCGGCTCTGCCAGGGTTCAGTATTTCACCATGGATGATGTTGCTGCGTCCGGGAGTGATCCGATTACCGGTCAAAATGATTTTGTTGCTATTCCCCTGGACCCAGCACACCAATTGGAATGGGCGGATGGCGAAACCGGTACTCGCTACTTTTCCGTGCAGATTAATGCCAAGGTTTATGGTAAAGAAGCTGCTTTGGGCGCAATGAACATCCGCCCTGAAGTCGAAGCTTATATGCGTCAACAATGGCCGCAAAAAGAATCCGTGATAAGCAACGATATTGATAACGGATTCAAGCTTGCCAAAGATCGTGCCTTGATTGTGGCTGATCCCGCAAACCCGGGTTATGCCGAGGCAGTCCAGTTTATTGAAACCTGTGACAAAATTGGCGGCTTTACGTTGCTACAGAAGTAGCGATGATTCGGATACAACCGGGTTAGTCCGGGTTCATTGGTTCAGCGAGCAAATCCGTTGCCAGCTGGGCACGGCATTTCACCCGGTGGTCGCGTCTCTGGTTGATTAACGCAGTCTCATCGATGCTGGCGATGACTCGATACACTGTTCCAATCCGATAATCATTCAATCAGTGATTGTTAAGGAAACTGCTGTCACTCACCACAGGTTTGCGGTTGAGACTCGAAGCCATCGCAGAATATCCAGCCTCTGGTCACCTCAATAAAGTGATCATCGCAGCCAACCGCGTCGGGGTCGGCGGAGCAGGAGGGGATGCCTGGTGCCGGGTTGCTGTTATCGCCTATGCTGGCGACCACTCGCGAGGAGGCGGCAGCAGCTGAGGAAATATTGAAATTGAGATTAACCGCACCATTGTTTGCACCGGGCGCAAAGCCTGTAACAAAGTTGCAGGTCACGATCTCACCATTGATATCGTCGTCGGACACACAAGTCGCAGCAGGCACTGCGCCAGCAGCATTAACAAAGTCAAAACCGGGTGGTGTTGCCAGTTTCAGCGTAATAGCCTCAGCAGCAAGATCACCAAGATTCGTAAAGGTGACTCTAACGGTGCCGTTTTTGCCAGTTTCGAAAATAGCCGGCGTATGGCTGATATCGAGAATATCTATCTTCGACATGCTTGCCGCTTTGGTTGGAATTTCATAAGAGCCACAACCCACCGGTGGTGAAGCCAGTGCGCAGTCAGCAAAAGGTGGTAACGGCTGTTGGGCATTTCCAACGGTCGCAAAAATGGGCACAGGGCCCGGCACTGCGACCTCGTCAGTCACATCGACAATAGTTGTAAACAAAAATGTCTGAGCGTTCAGGCCATCGGCAAGTTGGGCGTAAGTGCAGGTCACTATCTGCCCCTCTGCCGTTGGTGCCGCTGCGGTACAGGGTGCTGACGGCAGCGGAATATGACCTTGGGTCCGATTAAAAGCCAGGCCCGGCGGCAGTAATATTTTCACAGTCACCTGACCGTTATTCAGGCCGAAACCTCTCTGTTCGAATCGGGTTGTGAATTGATGCTCGGTACCGACTACAAATATGGGTGAACTATGGCTCCAGGCATCAACCACACCGATAAACGATTTAAAGTGCTGCGATTGCACCACCAAGCAGCCGTTATCAGAAATCCCGGAAAAACTGCTCGACGTGACGCAGTTGGCGGTATCCGGTGCTGGAAGTTGGGAGTTGTTTGAAACTGTGGCTCTGAATTCGCTAGTACCGGGTATAGGTAAATTGCCTGAAACGTCAATGTTCAAGCCGAGCCAAGACGTGTTGAAAGTGGAAGTTGTCAGTGGAACAACATAGTTACAGCTAGCGATTTGTCCGCTACCACTGCATTGCCAGTTTGTAGCCGATGACGAACTAAAGCCGACATAGCTGACTTCGGGCGGCAGCTCAAAATCTATCCTAATCGGTGCAGTCAAATTAACATTTCCCATGTTGGTCAACTGGGGCTCAATAACTTGTCCGAAGGTATCGGTGTTCAGCGTCGGAGGAACCCACAAAGTTAGCCTGACTTTGGGTACTTGGACTTGGGCGAGTGCCGATGTACTGAGTGTCAGGATCAAGCCGATGAATAGCAATCGAACTATTGTTACTGTTGTTGATTTTAACAACAGATGAGAATTCAAAATCATCACCCCACCCCTTACGATTCTTTTTATTGGTTCATTTTTCTTCGCGCCAGCAGCCACAAGAAAAATGGTGAAAAGGCCCGCGGAGATATTCGCTCTTTCGGGCTTCTGTTTGCTCGTCAAATTAGTCGATACAGAGGCTTGGTGTCAATAGAGTTTGATATAAACAGCCCCATATTTTTTCGAGGCCTGGGGGTTACCTGGGGAGCACCTATATCAACGGTGGCTCTACTTTGTGGTATCACCCCCGGCCGCGTTTCCTGTCGGGGACTTTTACCCTTCGAAACCCCGAACCACTCAAGGATAGCTGTAACTCGATTGCAGCCCCAGTGGTATACCCAGTTTCCAATAAAGCAACAAAAACGCTGTCCACAGCACCAGGAAGGTGGCTGAGTACGGCAACATCATCGCAGTCACTGTTCCGATACCCGTGTCTTTCACATAGCGTTGGCAGTACACCACCACCAATGGGAAATAAGGCAACAATGGCGTGATGATATTGGTAGTGGAATCACCCACCCGATAAGCTGCCTGGGCCAGGTCTGGCGATATACCCATGGTCATCAGCATGGGTACAAAAATCGGTGCCAGCAGGGCCCATTTGGCTGATGCGGAACCTACAAACAAGTTGACCAGTCCGGTCAAAAGCACAATACCCGTGATGGTCAAACCGGCCGGCATGGCCAGAGTTTTGAGCGCTGCTGCGCCTTGCAGAGCCAGCAATACTCCGAGGTTGGATTGCCCAAAGGCATAGATGAACTGGGCAATAAAAAACATGATGACCAGATAATAGGCCATGCTGTTCATGGCCTTGGTCATACCTTCAATCACATCACGTGAGCTTTTGACGGTACCGGCGACCATGCCATAAACCACTCCGGGCAACAGAAACAGCACAAAAATCAACGCCACGATGGAAGCCATCAAAGGCGCACCGAATTCGGTCAGAGAGCCGGTGGCACCACGCCAGGCAGAGCCTTGTGGCAACGAGGTGAGTACCAGCACCACCAAGCCAGCCAGCATGGCGAACAGTGCCATGCGCAGGCTCTTTTTCTCCAGCGGATTGAGCGGTTCCATGGATCTGGAGATATCGATATCTTCCCGCAAATCCACGGACTTCAGACGAGGCTCAACCATTTTGTCCGTGATAAACCAGCCCAGAAATATGATCAACAAGGAAGAGGCTGCAGTGAAAAAATAGTTATTCAGCGGGTTCAGTACGATGTTCGGATCCAGAATCTGTGCCCCGGATTGTGTCAGTCCCTGCAGCATGGGATCGATCGCGGAAGGAATGAAATTGGCCGAAAAGCCACCGGACACACCAGCAAAAGCGGCGGCAATTCCGGCCAGGGGATGACGGCCCGCCGCATAAAATATGACCCCGCCCAACGGGATAACCAGCACATAACCGGCATCGGCGGCGGTATGGCTGATGATGCCAACGAAGATAACCATGGGCGTCAGCAGCCACCTGGCGGTTACGGACAACATGGCACGCAGGCCGGTATTTATGAAGCCGGTATGTTCGGCAACACCGATTCCCAACATGGAAACCAGCACGACGCCAATGGGGTGAAAGTGCGAAAAGTTGGTCACCAGTGCAGACAGGAACTGCGTAATGGCCGAACCGGAAAGCTGATTGACAATCAGCAGTGGTTCGCCGTTGCGTGGATCGATCAGATCAAACTGTAAGTAGGATAAAGCCCATGACAGCAACCAGACCAAAACCAGCAGGTAAATAAACAATACAGCGGGATCGGGTAAGCGGTTGCCAATGCGCTCTACTGCGCTCAGTATTCCCTTGAGAGGCGCTGCTCCTGATGCAGTCTGGCTTTTCATCGATCGGATTCCTTGATTGGGTTCTGCGACAGTGTACCCAAGGTTTTCCAAAGTGTAATAACCTATACCATGACAACGACTGCTTTAGTATGGGTAACGATGGATGAGGCCAGGCATGATCAGGACAGGATTGTTTGCCAATACATTTCCATTTCAAAAACATGCCAAATCCGAATCACAATGCATTTGATTGCTTCTCGGCTGGTAACAGAATGGCTTGAGCAGAAACAGCCGGGAATATGGCACTGTACTCAATTGCTGCGATGCCAATGAAACGATTGGTTTTGGCTGGCGGTGGACATGCGCACCTGTCGGTGTTGGAAGCGTTGACGAGGAAGAAGATTCCTGGAGTGGAAGTGGTTCTGGTGACCCCCTCTACCCATCAGGATTATTCCGGGATGTTACCCGGCTGGATCGCCGGTCATTACGCTTTGCCGCAATGCCGGATTAATTTACAACCCATGGTGCGAGCAGGAAATATCCACCTGGTGACCAGCAAGATCGTGAGCATGGACGCAGACAATCATTGTGTGAGACTGGCTGACGAACAGCAAATTGAGTATGACGTCCTGTCTCTGGACACCGGCAGTGAAATCGACACCTCCATGCTGGAAATGGCAGGCGAAAAACTCTTGCCGGCCAAACCGATCGCCGAATTTTTCTCAGCCTGGCCACGGGTTTTGGCGCAGACAATCGAGCAAGCGGATTATCGTTTGCTGATAGTCGGAGGTGGCGCCGCCGGTGTGGAACTTGCATTGGCAGCACGCCACGCCTTTACCCGCGCAGGCTTGGAAAGAGGTATCGATTTGGTCGTTTCTGAAGGAGGCTTGCTGGAGGGACATGCACCTGGTGTAAGGCAACGAGCTGCGCGCTTTATAGCCCACGTGAACATAGCAGTGCATCGGCTGAGCGCAGTCGGCACACCACAGGGTGTTCTACTGGCAGACGGCAACGCCTTGCCCGCCGATTGTGTCATCGCCGCTACCGGCAAGCGGGCTCCTGGCTGGCTGGGCCTGTCCAAATTGAAGCTGGATGAGGCGGGTTTTATCGCCGTTGATGGACAGCAACGAAGCCTTTCGCACTCGAACGTCTTTGCTGCAGGCGATGTATGTGCGCGACAAGACAGGGCCGTTGAACGTTCCGGTGTACACGCCGTCCGCTCTGGCCCCATTCTTGCAGCGAACCTGCTGGCAACCTTTACCGGCGGCAGCATGAAAACCTACCGGCCGCGCCGCCACTCGCTTTATTTACTCGCCTGCGGGCCACAATACGCCATAGCCTCCTGGGGCCCTTTCAGCGCTGAGGGCAAGTGGGTATGGCACTGGAAAGACAGGATAGATCGCCGGTTTGTTGAGCGATTTTAGCGGTCTGTCCGACTTAACGTGATCTACTTGGCAATTGCTCCTGACATGGTTCTCGACAATTGCTCCTGCATTGTTCTACCTTCGCCCATCCATGGGCTCGTACCTCCCGTATCCCTGCACTCGTACGGAAAATCTGGGTTTGGCCAGATTTTTTTTGCTTTGGTTTGCTTAGGCTACGTCCACCAGCACGATCTCACTGTCTTCCTGGGCACTGACCTGCAACAATCGTTCATCGCGAATTGCAACGCCGTCGCCGGCAGCGGCCACCACTCCGTTAACCGCTATCTTGCCACTCGCTGGAACCAGATAGACTTTGCGCCCGGCGGCGATGGGGTATTCGACATGCTGACCTGCCTCCAGGGTGGCCGCTACCACACGCGCGTCCGTACGGATCGGCAACGCATCAACATCACCGGGCATGCCGCTGGCGAGGGTGACGAAAGACCCGCTGCGCTCGCCTCTGGGAAACGGCTTGGTGCCCCAGGTGGGCGGCAAACCGGTTTCATTGGGTAAAATCCAGATCTGGAAAATCTCCGTGGCTTCGTCCTCCTCATTAAGCTCACTGTGCGAAATACCCGTTCCGGCGCTCATCACCTGCACATCACCGGCCTCGGTGCGGCCGCGATTGCCAAGGCTGTCCTGATGCGTAATGGCGCCCTTGCGAACATAGGTGATGATTTCCATATCGCGGTGCGGGTGCAGCGGAAAACCCGAATGCGGGGCAATCGTATCGTCATTCCAGACTCTGAGGTTTCCCCAGTGCATGCGGTTGGGATCATGATAATCAGCAAACGAGAAATGGTGGCGAGTATCCAGCCAGCCATGCCGGGCACCGCCCAACTCACTGAAAGGTCTAAGTTCAATCATTGCAAGTTCTCCAGTTTCGAGAAAAAGGGGACAGAAAAAGGGGACGGGGCAAATTAAGGAAGCTCTGATTTATTTAATTTGCCCCGTCCCCTTTTCCATTTAATTTGCCCCGTCCCCTTTTCCGTCCTTAAATAACAATTAATTTGCCCCGTCCCCTTTTTCCCCGCGCTTATGCGGGAGTTCGAGGTTCAGCGTCGGGCCGACCGGCACAATGCCGGTTGGATTTATGGTGGCATGACTGCGGTAATAGTGCTCTTTGATATGGTTCATATTGACCGTCTCGGCTACACCAGGCCACTGGTACAGCTCTCGCACGTAGCCGGCCAGCTGCGGATAATCTTCGATCCGCCTCACGTTGCACTTGAAATGCCCGTGATACACCGCATCAAAACGCACCAGCGTAGTAAACAAGCGCCAGTCAGCCTCGGTGATCTGTTCGCCCAGCAGGTAACGCTGTTTTGACAGGCGTTCATCCAACTCATCCAGGGTCTCGAACAAGGGCAATACCGACTGCTCATAGGCCTTTTGAGTGGTCGCAAACCCGGCTTTGTAGACACCGTTGTTTACGTTGTCATAGATTTGTTTGTTCAGGCTGTCAATCTTCGAGCGCAGAGCCTCAGGATAATAATCACCTGGCTTGGCACCAATGCCGTCGAATGCGGAGTTCAGCATACGGATGATCTCCGAAGACTCGTTGTTGACCAGCTGGTTTTGCTGTTTGTCCCATAACACCGGAATTGTTACGCGCCCGGTGTAATCAGGATCGGCAGCGGTATAGATCTGGTGCATGTAATCTGCCTGGTAAACCGGGTCTGCCACCACGCCTTCGCCCGCTTCAAAGGTCCAGCCATGCTCAAGCATTAGCGGGTTAACCACGGAAACGGAAATCATCGACTCCAGTCCTTTCAGTTTCCGTAAGATCAGCGTTCTGTGCGCCCAGGGGCAGGCCAGCGAAACGTACAAATGGTAGCGTCCGGCTTCGGCTTTGAACCCGCCGTCACCGGTCGGGCCGGCACTGCCATCGGCAGTAACCCAGTTGCGAAATTGTGACTCGCTGCGTGCAAATTTGCCGTCGTTGGAGTCGGTGTCATACCAGCGGTCAACCCACTGGCCTTTTACTAACAGGCCCATTTCGGTACCTCCGTTTATATTTGATTAATTGACCAGGGAAGCTGTTCTCCCCTGGCACGTCTGTGGGGAGTGTGACGGCGTTATGCGCCGGAACTCAGTAATGATGAATGCCCTCGCACAGAGCGATCTTCACTCGCCAAGGCACTGAGCTTGCGGTCAAGCGAAAACCTTCCGCCACCGTTAAACAGCAAGGCCACTGAGATACCAAACAGGGCAAGACCAAATTCATAGCCATCATTGCTTAAGAACAGTCCATTGGGAAGATGAACAGTGATTATTGCGACGAGCATCGTGATCGCCAGCATCAATGCCGCAGGCCGGGTCAGCAGCCCAATGAGCAATGCGATACCACCAAAGAATTCAGCACCACCGGCTGCAAGTGCCATCAAATAGCCTGGCTCCAGGCCAATAGAAGCCATCCACTGACCCGTGCCTTCCAACCCGTAGCCACCAAAACTGCCGAACAGTTTCTGCGCGCCATGGGCCACGAAAATGACTCCGGCAGAAAGACGAAGGGCCAGGCTGGTCAAACTGTTGTCGGTTAAAAGTGTACGGTTAATAAATTCTTTGCTCATTGTTTTGTCTCCTGTTAATATCAATCCAATTGTTCGATATATCTATTGTAATTTAATTACTTAGAAGTTAATAACGGAATGTTTTGACTATTATCATCAGAATTATTGAACTATGACTTTACTTATTTCTTTGGATGCCCTACAGACGCTTGATGCGATAGAGCGACGTCAAAGTTTTGCTGCCGCTGCAGAAGAGCTGCACCGCGTCCCCTCAGCGATCTCCTACACCATCAACAAGCTGGAAGAGGATCTTGGCGTAGCGCTGTTTGACCGCAGTCGCCGTAAAGCGGAGCTGACGGCCATTGGTCGGCTGGTGCTGGAACAGGGTCGACAAATCCTCAAAGCCTCGGAAGAATTGATGGCACTGGCCCGCCAGGCGGCCGACGGCTGGGAAGTTGAGCTTCGAATCTGCATCGACAGCGTGCTCACCTGTGACCCGGTATATGATCTGATTGAAGCATTCCAGCAGGTACAACCGAAGACCGAGATCCATCTGAGTGAAGAAGTGCTGGGTGGAAGCTGGGATGCGCTGAATGACGGCCGTTGCGATTTGGTGATTGGCGCAGCAGGCGTGCCCCCTGCTCCGGGGTTTGCCCTTCATTCACTGGGGCAAGTGGTATTCGAGTTCGCCGTTGCAGCCGGCCATCCCCTGACCAGGTTGCCAAAGCCACTGCCGGCCAGTGCGATACAGGACTACCCTACCGTGATCGTGGCCGACAGCTCACAGCGTCTACCCTTGCGCTCCTCCGGGTTGCTGGATGGCCGCAGCCGCATCATTGTGCCTACCATCGAGCACAAAATAGAGGTTCAGTGCAAGGGGCTGGGAGTCGGCTATCTGCCGCGTCACCGGATTACACGAGAACTGGCCGAAGGACGATTGGAGCTTTTAACACTGGATCCGCCACGAGCTCCTGAAGAAATATCAGTTGCCTGGTCTCGCGGCAATAAGGGAAAAGGACTCAAGTGGTTTGTCAACCATCTCAAACAGATGAAATTCGACCCCGTACACGGTGGACTTGGCCGGAAACCATTGGAGTCAGAGTAAAAACGCAAAAATATTCCGGCGGAACAGGTGACCGTCCGATCTTGAAAAGAATGATTTGTACATGCGAATGA
>CAZRTG010000037.1:0-23039 GCA_964602895.1 uncultured Wenzhouxiangellaceae bacterium | reverse complement strand
ATGAGTTTCGAGCTGATGGATTCCATCAACCCGCTGGTTTACCTGCGCAAGCTCAGAATGGTGCCGTGTGCGGTCAGCCTCGGCGGCGTTGAAACCACCATCTGCCAACCGGTGGCCACCTCACACCAGAAAATCAGCCTGGCAGAACGCGAACGACTGGGTATCCGCCCGGGTTTGTTACGTTTGTCGGTGGGCATTGAAGATGCTGAGGATATTATTGCGGACCTGATACAGGCTTTATAAGCCTCTGAAAACGTGTTGACTAATCCTCATCAATGCTTTGGTCCAGTTTCTTGCGGTGCTCATCCAGAGCCTCATCGTAATCTTCGGCCTGGAATTTTTTGGCCTTGTTATAAGGCGTCAACGGGCCACTGATAAAGGTATCTTCTGCCTTCATCGGCGGGGGCGGAGGCGGCGGTTCAGCCCGGAACCACAAGGCATAAATGCATACGGCTATAACGACCAATATCAGGAAAAATCGCATGTTAAACCTCCTGTATGGCGAATCAGCTTAACAACTCCGCCTGGGTTGCCACGGACACATCATCCGCATCGGGATTCGCCGGCGGGTCCGTTTGATCAATCAGTTTTACCCGTTTGCCGCCGAAAAATACGTCCTTGAACTCGCGTCGGCTGACCGAAACATAGCGTTCATTGCCACCGATTTCTACCTGGCTGCCTTCTTTCATGGCATAGCCGTGTTCATCTACGCGCACCACCATGGTGGCTTTGCGGCCGGTGTGGCAAATGGTTTTGATCTCTTCCAACTGGTCCGCCCAGGCCAGCAAATGCTGACTGCCTTCAAACAGCTCACCCTGGAAATCCGTACGCAAACCAAAGCACAGCACCGGAATATCTTTTCGGTCCACCACTTCAGTGAGCTGGAAAACCTGATCCTTGCTGAGAAATTGCGCCTCATCGACCAGTACACAATGAATATTGTTCTGCTCCAGTTCGCCCAACACATGCGCATACAGGTCAGCCTCGGGCCCAAAAATGACCGCCTCGGCTTCCAGTCCGATACGTGAGCGGATGGCACCCACACGGTGGCGATCATCCAGGGCGGGCGTGAACAGCAATGGGTTCATACCGCGTTCGCGATAATTGTGCGCAGATTGCAACAGAATGGTGGTTTTGCCAGCATTCATTGCAGAGTAGTAAAAATACAATTTGGCCATGGTCTGGGCCTCTGGGCCACCGTTCCTGCAACAGATAAAGGCATTCTAACGGCAGGCCGTGTTGATTCACACCGCCAGAACAGACTGCTGACAGGCTGCTGAAGGTATAATCCCGTAGCTGTCAAACCCCCCAACACATTGGACACCATCATGAGCCTGCAGGATGTACCAAACGGCCGACACATAACCGAAGACCTGAACGTGATCGTCGAGATTCCGATGAACAGTCCGGCAATCAAGTATGAGGTGGACAAGGATTCCGGCGCCATCTTCGTTGACCGTATTCTGAAAACTGCCATGCACTACCCCTGCAATTACGGTTACATTCCGCATACCCTGAGTGGCGATGGCGACCCGGTCGATGTGCTGGTGGTGATGCCCTATCCATTGGTGCCTGGTGTGGTGGTACGCTGTCGGCCGGTCGCCTTGCTGCGGATGGAAGATGAGTCGGGTGATGATGCCAAAGTACTGGCGGTACCGGTCACGGCCATCACCGGTTTGTACCGCGATGTGCTTTCTTTGGATGATGTAGATGTGCTGCTGAAAATGCAGATCGAACATTTCTTCAAACACTATAAAGACCTGGAAACCAACAAATGGGTCAAGGTGTCCGGCTGGGAAGATATCGAAGCCGCTCGCAAGGAGATCATCGATTCGGTCGAGCGTTATAACGCTTTGCCCGTCAAAGCAAAGTTCTGACTCCCGTTATGAAATTGGTTTCGATTCGTTGTCCAGGCTTTCGCGAAACAGCTGATCGGCCGCATGCCACAAGCGCCAGTGGGCACTGTTGAATGCCAGTCTGGCAGACATCAATTCAGCGAACTCCGAAACCAGCTGCCGCGCAGTTGTCGGTTGGTAGATTGCACCGAAATGCAGTTCCCGCTCGCCGCTTTCGTTCACGTCCATCCAATAATGTACGCAAGAAGCCTTGCCCTGGCTCAGCAGTTCCGGGCCTTCGCCAGCAAACTCCGTATCCAGCCCCAGTACCTTCGCATGAATCGACCGACCTGCACGGGTCACGGGGGCATCCAACAACACCACCGGAGTGCCCGGCTCGGTGAGTGCAGCCCGCAGTTTGCGGCGCGCCCCCGGCACGATGATTTCCCTGCCCTGGCAAGTCTGTCGAATGTATCTCACGTTCAGTTTGCTGAACAACCACTGGAAAGGCACCAGGCGACGTAATTCCGGCCCAATGCCCCGATACACAAAGCGTGGGGCCAGGCCTTGTTCCTGGAATATCTTCAACACAATGGCGGTTGGCCCGTAGTGTATGCCCAGCAATACCAGGCCGGTCATGGGCCGGGGCACATTATGTAAGCTGATGCGACGACTGATACCGGCCGCGCGACCCACCACGGAAAACCACAAATCCCGCGCTTCCATCATCTCGACCAGGCGCCAGTGATACTTCCAGGCCGTTACATCTTCAACCACCACATAGCCACGCGCCTGTTGCAAAGCCAGTTCCGAGCGGGATTGCAACAACCAACCCCGCCTGGCCACCGCTGACAACAGCGTCTGACCCCAGCGATAAGGCAATAAGGTACAGACCATGGGCAGAAGAATATAGGTGAGAAAATCACCCAGCTGTCGGCCCCATGCAAAGTTGGAATTCACGGTAACACTTGCCTCAATAAAATCGTAGATTCAGACAGAAAACGCTGCGTCCGACGGACCTTGCCCATGCAAACGCACCCATTCTTCCCGTTGTTCCTGCTGCATGGAACCGCAGCTTCTGGCATAAGCCGCAGCGACTTCAGCCGCCTGGTGCTGCAGTATGCCGGAGAGCACGATGTGTGCATCTGGTTTCAGGACGGCACTGAGTTGAGGCGCCAGCTGCATCAACGGCCCCGCCAGTATATTGGCCACAATCACATCATAGGGACCAGCGTCGGGGTTGGCGGTCCAGTCTTCCGGTAAACAGCACCGGATCCGCTCACTGACCCCATTGCGATGGGCGTTGTCTGCTGTAGCGAGCAAGGCTTGCGGGTCATTGTCGACACAACAGACCGAGGCCGCGCCTTTGAGTGCCGCAGCAATGCCCAGCACGCCGGAACCACAACCAAAATCCAGTACCTGCAAACCCTGGAAATCCATGGCATCTATCCATTCCAGGCACAAGGCGGTGGTGGGGTGTGTGCCCGTACCAAAAGCCAATCCGGGGTCCAGTTTCAATTGCAGGGCCAAAGGGTCGTCCGGGGCGGACATGCCGCTGGGCACAATCCAAAGGTGTTGACCAAACCGCATGGGCGCAAAACGGTCCATCCAGGCCCGTTCCCAGTCCTGGTCGGCCACCTCACGCCAATTGATGGCATCGGGACGTTGCATGATTCCGTCAGCCAAGAGCCCGGCCAGCAATCCCGTCAGAATGGCGGAACGATCAACATCCTGCTCAAACAAACCGCGAATCTGCACCACCGGCCACAAGGGAGCAGTGCCCACAGCAGGTTCCAGCACCGGATGATCGGCTTGATCCTCAAAGGTAATTGCCAGTGCACCTTGCTCTTCCAGCGCCCGTTCGGCCTGCTCGGCCTGTTCGCGCGGAACGCTGAGGCTGACTTCCGCCCATGCCATGGTTGATCCGGTCCCGGCCCGGTTCAGGCCTTGGCCTTTTCTGCCAGGCGCTTTTCCAGGTAATGAATATTAAAACCACCCTCGTTAAAACCCGGGTCGGCGAGCAGCCATTTGTGCAAAGGTATATTGGTCTTGATGCCGTTGACGACCATCTCATCCAATGCCACCCGCATGCGGGCAATGGCCGTGGCTCTGTCATTGCCGTGTGAAATAACCTTGGCTATCAAGGAATCGTAGTTGGGTGGCACGCGATAGCCATCGTAAAGGTGTGACTCCATGCGAATGCCGGGCCCACCCGGGGCGTGAAAACCGGTGATGGTTCCCGGGCTGGGCATAAAGGATTCCGGGTCTTCGGCATTGATACGGCATTCGATGGCATGGCCACGGATCTGAATGTCTTCCTGGCGGTAGGACAGCTTTTCACCGCTTGCCACCAGAATCTGCTCGCGCACCAGATCAACTCCGGTAATCCGCTCGGTTACCGGGTGCTCCACCTGGATACGGGTGTTCATTTCAATGAAATAGAATTTATCATTGTCGTAGAGGAATTCAAATGTACCCGCGCCACGATAGCCGATACGTTTGCAGGCAGCCACGCAAACGGCACCGATTTCGGCACGCTGCTCGGGGGTAATTCCCGGTGCGGGCGCTTCCTCGATGACTTTCTGGTGGCGTCGCTGGGTAGAACAATCCCGTTCACCAAAATGCACGGCATTGCCATGTTCATCTGCCATGACCTGGATTTCGATATGGCGGGGGTTTTCCAGATATTTTTCCAGATAGACTGTGGAATCACCAAAAGCGCCCAGAGCTTCCTGGCGGGTCAATTGCAGTGCATTGCTCAGATGTGCTTCGGTATGCACTACGCGCATGCCGCGGCCGCCACCGCCGGCTGCAGCCTTGATGAGGACGGGATAGCCCACTCGCCGTGCAATCTCCAGGCATTCCATTGCATCGTCACCCAGAGGACCGTCAGAGCCCGGCACACAGGGTACCCCGGCTTCTTTCATGGCTTTGATGGCGGAGACTTTATCGCCCATCAGACGGATGGTTTCTGCTCTGGGCCCGATAAAAACAAAACCACTTTGCTCCACCCGTTCGGCGAAGTCGGCATTTTCGGCCAGAAAGCCGTAGCCGGGGTGTATGGCAACCGCATCGGTCACTTCAGTGGCAGCAATGATGGCAGGCACATTCAGATAGCTGTCTTTGGCTGGAGCCGGACCAATACAGACCGACTCATCGGCCATGGCGACGTGTTTGAGGTTGCGGTCGACGGTGGAATGTACCGCTACCGTTTTGATACCCATGGCATGACAGGCACGCAGGATGCGCAGGGCAATTTCGCCGCGATTGGCAATAACCACTTTATCGAGGAAGGCCATGTGGGGCTCAGCGAATGACAAACAGGGGTTGATCGAACTCCACCGGTTGCCCGGATTCGGCCAGAATGCCCACCACCGTGCCGGATGATTCGGCCTCGATCTGGTTGAACATTTTCATGGCTTCGATGATGCAAAGTGTTTCGCCCTCAGTCACTTTCTGGCCGAGGCTGACAAACGGGTCGGCATCCGGACTGGGCGAGGAATAATACGTTCCCACCATGGGTGAGCGCAGAATGTCGCCTTCGGGCAAATCGTCCGGTCCCGGGGCTGCAGGAGCGGTTATGGTTGGCGCGACGACCGGAGCTGCTTGTTGTCCGGTTTGTAGCCCGGGTTGCGACCCAGGTTGCGACATGACCTGCTGGCCTGCGTATTGCGGCGGCATGGCATAGGTAACGGGTGTGGCTGTACTGCCGCGGGTGAGGCGTACCGATTCTTCACCCTCGACAATTTCAATTTCGGTGAGATTGGACTCTTCCAGCAATTCGATGAGTTTTTTTACTTTTCTGATATCCATACGCTGCTCCTGCCAAAGGGCGAAGATTCAAAAAGGATCTGAATCAGGGGTCCAGGTGGTTAACGATGGCCTGCAAGGCGAGCATGTAGCCCTCGCCGTGAAACCCGCTGATCACACCCATGGCAATGTCTGAAAAATAGGAATGGTGTCGAAAGGCCTCGCGCGCCTGTACTGACGATAAATGGACTTCGACAAAAGGAATCCGTACGGCCAGCAAAGCATCCCGCAGCACGATGCTGGTATGGGTATAACCGGCCGGATTGATGATGATGAAATCAACCGCATCGGTAGCCGCCTGATGGATGATGTCCACCAGGTTACCTTCACTGTTATCCTGCCGGTGAGCCAGCTCATGGCCACAGGACATGGCAAATCCTTCCAGATCTTCCATGATTTCCTGCAGACTGCGGTGGCCATAGTTATCCGGCTCACGGCTGCCTAGCAGGTTGAGGTTGGGTCCATTGATAACCAGTATCTTGGCCACTGGCACTCTCGTTAATCAGGGGACAGTCAGTCTGCATGACTGCTGTCGTTTTGTCCACAGTTAGGTGCCGGATTAAGGCAGATCGCAGCAATTAGGCCCGCCGCATGACAGCTGCTCCTGCATCAGCTACCGGCTGGAGCGCCTTCTGACAACAGCATGGAAATTTGCTCGCGCAAATCCGCTTCTTTCAGCTCTCCAAGATAAGTCCAGCGGATCTTGCCGCCACGATCCAGTAAAACACTGTAAGGCAAAACCCCACTGCGGTTGCCGTAAAGTTGTGCAACTTCCATCACATCGGTGGACCCCACCAGTATCGGGTAGACAATACCCAATTCAGCGGCAAAACTGCGCGCCTGAGCCACATCGTCCAGTGCGATGCCCACCACTTCCAGACCCGCATCGCCCAGTTCCTGGTGCAATGCGGCCAACATGGGCATTTCCTCGCGACAAGGCTGGCACCAGGTGGCCCAGAAATTCATCAACACGATGTTGCCATCAAATTCGGCTGCGGTAACCCATGCCCCCTCACTGTTGCCCAGCCGATAATCCGGCCGCTGCTGGCCTACCAGATCCGGGGCTTCCTGCTGTAAAGCTGCCAGGGTTTCCGCGGCAGAGGGAAGCGTTGGCTGGGCCAGGAAGCGGTAAGACAATGAACCGCCAATACCCGCCAACACAGCGATCGAGATCAACAGGATGCGTTGTGACCCGCTCATTGTGCTGCCAGTACCGCTTCAAGGTGGGCCGCGAACTCTGCCGGCGGGAAATAGCCTACCAATCGCCACTGCTTCATTTCATTGCCATTGCGGTCGAAAAACAGAATGGCGGGCGGGCCGATAATGCCAAACTCCCGCATCAAAGTCTGGTCGGTTTTATCGTTGGCGGTGACATCAGCCTGTAACGGTTGGAAGCGACCGAGTAAAGACTGCACCTGCCGCTCATGAAAGGTGTTGCGTTCCATGCGAATGCATTCCACGCACCAGTCCGCGTAAAAATCCAAAATGGATGCCTTGCCTGAGGCACTGGCTTGCTGCACAGCCGTTTGCAGGTCTGGCAAAGACTTGATGCGGTTAAAAGTCACCTGCTCACCCTGTGCTGCTACCTGACGGCCACCCTTGAGTGCCTCCAGCGGCCGCATCCAGTAGTCGCCGCCTGCGGCGGCACCGATGATTTCCAGCGCACCCAGCAAAAACAACACCAGGCCCAGTGACTTCCACAGGCGTTTCCAGCCAGAGGCACCGGCCACAATGGCTTCAAATGCACCCAGGTAGATACCACAGGCGATGGCCAGAATACCCCACAGCAGCATGATGATTCCACCTGGCAGGATGCGTTCCAGCATCCAGATGGCAATGGCCAACAAGCCCACACCAAACACGCTTTTGACCACGTTCATCCACGCACCGGCCCGCGGTACCAGCTTGCCGGCCGAGACACCAAAGGCAATCAGGGGCAGACCCATACCGAGTGACAGGGCAAACAAAGCGCTGCCACCCAGCCAGGCATCACCCGAGGCACCGATCACAATCAACGCCGCCATCAACGGGGGTGCCACGCAAGGCCCGACAATCAGTGCCGAGAGAAAGCCCATTACGGCCACACCCAGCAAACTGCCACCCTGTTGCTTGCCGCTGACTTCAGCCAATTGGGTTTGCAGGCGACCGGGCAGTTGCAATTCAAAAAAGCCAAACATGCTCAGAGCCAGTGCAATGAAAATCATCACAAAGGCACTGATGATCCAGGGGTTCTGGAATACCGCCTGCAGGTTTTGACCAAACAGGCCCGCCAGCACACCCGCCACCGTGTAGGTTACGGCCATGGCCAGCACATAAACCAGGGACAGCCAAAACGCTTTCAGGCTGGTCAGTTGCTCACCCTGCCCCGCAATAATGCCGGACAAAATGGGCACCATGGGGAATACACAAGGTGTAAAGGCCAGCAAAATCCCGGCAATGAAAAAGGCAATCAAGGCACGGGTCGGGTTGCCGGTCAGCAAGCGCGCCAGGCGATCCTGTTCGCTCACCGGCGGGACGGTGGCCGCGGTGATCCTGTTTGATGCATTGCTGGTCGCACCCGAGAGTGATTCGGCGACTGTTGCAGCGGCAGCTGTCTGTGGAACCCTTGGCCCGACAAAAGCCTGTTGGGCGGGTGGCATTTCAAAACGGACCGGACGTGATTGCGGCGGATAGCAGATATCACCATCACGACAACCCTGGAAATCTGCTTTGAGGGTAATGGTCTGCGCGGGGCCGGCTGGGCGATTGAAGTGAACCGGTATTTCTACCTGGCCATAAATCACCGGCACCAGCCCAAATTCCGGGTCATCCTTGATCACACCATCGGGCAATTCGACTTGGCGGATTTCAAAGCCGTCACTTTCCAACAGCTGGAACCTGAACTGGTCCCGATACAGGTAGTAACCCGGCTGTGCGGTAAATCGCACCAACGCAGTTTCGGCACTGAGTCCAATCGCTTCATACACAAAAGCCTGGTCGGCTTCCAGAGCAGGCGACTTATCGGAGTCCGTAACCAGGTTCAAATCGCCCGGGCCGTGGATGGCCGCATTCAGCTCATTCAGGGCGCTGTGCGGTGTTGCCGGTACCGCGTCCAGCAGTGGCGTTGCATCAGCCGGCTCTTGCAGCCCATTGAGGTCATTAGTGCCGGAAACGGGCAAGCCCACCAATACCACCTGTTCGGTTGGCGGGTAGCACAACACATCTTCCAGGCAACCCTGCGAGCGCACCCGCAACTGGAAACCGTTCAAACCCGCCTTGACCTGCTCCAGGGGAATCTGCACGGTCATTTTGCCCGTGAATTTCTCAACTTCTTCACCCAGCAAATCGTCAAATGAGATTTTGCCCTTGGGCAGGCGCACCTGGCCCAATGTCACACCGGGCGTGGTGGTGGTGAATGATAAAAAACGGTTGTTGTACAGGTAATAGTCCGGAGCGATATCCCAACTCAACTCCACCTGCTGTCGATCGGGCGCCATGGCAGAAATCACAAAGACATCGCCATATTCCCTGACATCTTCGGGAGCGATGGCGGCTGCCCGGGCACAGGTCAACAGTCCAAGCAGCAGCAGTGTCAGCGATACCAGGAATCGGTGCAAAGGGTTGGTGTCTGTCATGGGGTATCCATTATTTATGCTGTTCAGGAACTGTCGGGTTTGATCGATCGTAACGGGGTAAAGCTGATTTAGCCAACGCGTGTGCGGTACGGACTGTTACAGGCCAGTAGTAGACCGGTTTTTCCGGTTTTAATTCCAGTTGTTTGGTACTGACGTTTACCCATGGTGCAAATGGCACAGACCCGTATCCGGTAATCGGATCGATTCTACCGGAATTTTTCTGACACCAGCCATCACCCGGCCGTGTGAGATGCTCCTGAGTTGGCGGTTACAGGCCAGCAACCCGATTTCAGCAATTTCCGACAATACTGCTATATTTTGTTTACAAGACTATTGCGCTTTTTGTTCATCAGGGTTGGAAAGGGGCTTTTGCCATGCTGCGCAGGATATCCGCCGTATTATTGGGCCTGATAACCGCTTTTGTAACGGTCTGGTTATTCGAGTGGATCGGACATCAGCTATACCCCTTGCCCCCCGGACTGGATTTCAAAGACCCCGAACAAGTCAGGCAGTTCGCATCCAGCTTGCCCGTGGGAGCCTTGTTGTTTGTGTTACTGGGCTGGCTGATGGGTACCCTCAGCGGCGGGCTTACAGCCAACCGTGTGGCGCGGGAAAAACCACTGGTATATGCTTCTGTCGTTGGCGCGGTGATGATGGCGGCAACCATTACCAACCTCGCAATGATTCCTCACCCCACCTGGTTTTCCATCGCCGCAGTTGTGGTCATTGGAGTTGGCACTTTGCTGGCCAGCCGCTGGTCCAGTAGTATCGGACGCTGAGCCGTAATTTCTGGATCCTTGATGCAATATGTGAGTCGTATGACAAACACCCTTGAAGAATAAACCAAAATGAAATATTCATAGATCTTTATTGTATCCGGGGTTTGGCCAAAAAAGCCTGCCGGCCTGAATTGGCTTGCCAGATCTTCAAACATTCCTGTAACGCTGCCCACCGGGTGGGGCTCATGAACCCTGTGAGAACCCCCGGCACATGCTAATTTTTGCCTATTTTTTGGAGCCCGTGACTCATGATTGACGAAAAACTTGAACCTATTTACAACGACGTGCTGCGTCGCAATCCTGGAGAACAGGAATTTCATCAGGCGGTGCGGGAAGTGCTGGATTCGCTGGGTCCTGTCATTGCAAAACACCCCAGGTTTCTCGAACACAAAATCATCCAGCGCATTTGTGAGCCCGAACGACAGATCATTTTCCGTGTGCCCTGGATGGACGATCAGGGTAATGTGCACATCAACCGCGGCATGCGCGTGGAGTTCAACAGTGCCCTTGGGCCTTTTAAAGGGGGGCTGCGCTTTCACCCATCCGTCAATCTCGGCATCATCAAGTTTCTGGGTTTTGAACAGGTCTTCAAAAACGCCCTGACCTCAATGCCCATCGGGGGTGGCAAGGGTGGTAGCGATTTCGACCCGAAAGGCCGCTCCGAAGGTGAAATCATGCGCTTTTGTCAGAGCTTCATGACAGAACTCTATCGCCACATTGGTGAGTATACGGATGTACCGGCGGGTGATATCGGCGTCAGTCAGCGAGAAATCGGCTATTTGTTCGGGCAGTACAAACGCATCACCAACCGCTATGAATCTTCCGTATTGACCGGCAAGGGTGTCGAATGGGGTGGTGCACTGGTTCGTACCGAGGCGACCGGCTACGGCCTGGTGTATTTCCTCGAGTGCATGCTGGCGACACGCAGCATTCCAATGGAAGGGCTGAAAGCGGTGGTTTCCGGTTCGGGAAACGTTGCCATCTATGCCATCGAGAAACTGGCCGACATGGGCACAAAAGTGCTGGCCTGCTCTGACTCATCCGGATTCATCCATGACCCGGCCGGCATCGACCTGAAACTGCTCAAACAAATCAAGGAAGTCGAGCGGGGACGCATTTCCAATTATGCGGAACGCCGACAGGGTGCCCGGTATGCATCCAGTGGCAGCATCTGGGAAGTCGAATGCGATATTGCCCTGCCCTGTGCCACGCAGAATGAATTGTCGAGAAAAGATGCCACAGCCCTGATCAACAATGGCGTTGTCGCCGTTGCCGAAGGTGCCAACATGCCGGTTACGCCCGAGGCGGCCAAAGCCTTCAGTGAAGCCAATGTGCTGTTTGGCCCTGGCAAGGCAGCAAACGCCGGTGGTGTGGCTACTTCCGCGCTGGAAATGCAGCAGAACGCGTCACGGGATTCGTGGACTGCCGATTACACCGAGCAACGTCTGGCTGAAATCATGCGCGGCATTCACGAGCGCTGCTTCGAAACCGCAGCGGAGTTCGGGGCTGATGGCGACCTGACCCGCGGAGCGAACATCGCTGGCTTTCAGCGTGTTGCCCGTGCCATGGTTGCGTTTGGCCTGATTTGATTACTCAAGAAAGCTCTGAATAATGCAGAGCTTCTTTAAAGCTCAAACCCAGCCAGTTTTTTCGCCAACAGGATATTTTTCAGCGTCACATACTTGGGCAAGCCATGCCGGTCGTAGGGCGGGTAGTCCTCGCCCCGGATCAAAGGCTCCAGGTAACGACGTGCTGCGGCGGTAATGCCGAAACCGTCCTTGCTGATGTAATTTTTCGGCATCTTTTTTTCGCGGTTGGCTACCTTGCTGAGCTGGGCCTCGCCGATTCTCCAGCGATAGGGTTTGTCCGAAACACGTTCGATCACCGGCATTACGCCGCTTTTGCCTTGCAACGCCATGCGCACCGCGGCAGCACCCACGGCATAGGCCTGATCTACATCGGTGGCCGACGCGATGTGCCGCGCGGAACGCTGCAGATAATCTGAAACTGCCCAATGGTATTTGTAGCCGAGATTGTTTCTAACGATTTCAGCCAAAACCGGCGCCACGCCACCCAGTTGCGCATGGCCAAAGGCATCACGGGTACCGGCTTCGGCCAGAAAGTGGCCATCGGGGGAGCGCACACCTTCGGAAACCACGATGGAACAATAGCCATAATGCTCCACCGAGTATTTCACTTTGGCCAGGAAGGCTTTTTCATCGAACAGCACCTCGGGAAACAGAATGATCTGCGGCGGATCACCGGCTTTTCGTTGTGCCAGTCCACCGGCAGCGGCAATCCAGCCCGCATGCCGACCCATCACTTCGAGGATAAACACCCGGGTCGAACTGGACGCCATGGAGGCCACATCCAGGCTGGCCTCCATGATGGATACCGCGACGTACTTGGCTACCGAACCGAATCCGGGGCTGCAATCGGTAATCGGCAAGTCATTGTCGATGGTTTTGGGTATACCGATGCACTGCACCGGAAAGCCCAACTTCTTGCCGATTTGCGAAACCTTGTAAGCCGTATCGGCCGAATCGCCGCCGCCGTTATAGAAAAAATAACCGACGTTATGAGCTTTGAACACGTCGATCAGGCGCTCATATTCACGGCGGCTGTCTCCCATACTTTTCAGTTTGAAGCGGCAGGAGCCGAATGCACCACCGGGCGTATGCCGCAGAGCGGCAATATCCATCTTGCGCTCTTTTGAGGTGTCGATCAGCTCTTCACGCAGGATGCCGATGATGCCGTCTTTACCGGCCAGCACCTTGCCGAGCCTGGCATGATTCTGCCGGGCGGTTTCGATCACGCCACAAGCGGTGGCGTTGATGACGGGCGTTACACCGCCCGACTGGGCGTAAAGGATATTTTTCTTCATTGAGTTTGAGGTTCCTGCTGCATGCTTGAATTGGCTTGCCTGCTTAAATTGACTTGATTGACACTTGCGGTTAGTTTTAGCGCCTTATTCTAATGGACGGGAAGGGTGGTATGCGAATCGTGTTATTGGGTGCGCCAGGTTCAGGTAAAGGTACACAGGCGACCAAAATGGTTGAAGCTTTGGAATTGCCGCATATCTCTACCGGCGTGCTGTTGCGGGCAGCCGTCGCCGCCAACTCGCCCCTGGGCCAGGCCGCCAAAGCAGTAATGGATCGCGGTGAGCTGGTATCCGATGACATCATGCTGGGTCTGATCGAAGAACGGCTGTCGCAAAACGATGTGGCAACCGGCTTCATACTCGACGGCTATCCGCGCAATCTTCCCCAGGCTGCTGCTCTGGATAAAGTGCTGGCCCGTTTGCGGCAACCGCTGGATATTGCGCTGCAGATCGACGTCGACGAAGAAGAGGTCATCCAGCGCATCGCCGGTCGCGCCGCCGCTGAAGGCCGCAGCGATGACAGCGAACAGGTCGTGCGCAACCGCATGCGGGTCTACACCGAACAAACCGCCCCGGTCGCGGGTTATTATGCGGAACAAGGCAAGCTCACGCGCATACTCGGCAAGGGCACTGTAGAAGATGTTTTCCAAAGAATCCTGGCCGTACTGCACGCCCGGAGCGAGTGATCATCAGCCAGCTCCCTGCGTTACCTTCCTGGCCCTGTCCCAAGCTCCACTGCAGGAAGCTGCCCGGATGACCCGGCTGCCACAGCAGTTGTTGCGGCTGATTGCTTTTCGCAGTGGTCCGCAGGATCTGCCGCCGGGTTGGAATACGGCGGCGCTGACGGTGTTGTTCTACGTGGCGCTGGGTATGTTGGCGGACAGCATGTTGCAGTTGGGTACCGGCAGCATGCGCAGCCTGTTGTCGATTACGCTGCAAATCGTGGCCATTACGCTGTTGCTGCGGTTTCGGGGTTATCCCGAGCGGCTACCCCAGACCATTACCGCCGCCGCCGGTACTGGCTGCCTGTTTGGCCTGATCTCCATCGTGCTGCTGGCACAAACCACCGACGGATCGCTGCCTGCCGGCATGGCGCTGTTATGGTTGGGGCTGTTTGTCTGGAGCCTGCTGGTGGATGCACATATTTATCGCTCGTCGCTGTCCATTACAATGAGCCTGGGCGTGCTGGTGGCCGTGCTGCTGTTTGCACTGAATTTTATGATTATTGATGCGATGTTTCCGGCCTCGCAGGATATTTAAAGAAGCTCTGAAAAATTCGACCATGAATTCTCAGAGCACGCCTAACAAAAAGCGTGGTTTTTGTTAGGCTTCATTTCCAATGATTTGCGATCATCGGAAATGTTGGCACATCCATGTGCCAAAGAAGCTCTGAATAATTCAGGGTTTTCTTGGAAACAGTCTGGGTTGCTTGAATCCTGGAGAGTTACGGATCAGTCATGCATATTCATATTCTTGGTGCTTGTGGAACCTTTATGGGTGGTGTGGCCTTGTTGGCCAAACGGGCCGGACACCGGGTTTCGGGTTCCGACCAACACACTTATCCGCCCATGAGCGCGCAACTGGAGGCCGAAGGCATACAGCTGTTTGAGGGCTATTCAGCCGAACAACTGCAACCCCATCCTGATCTGGTGATCATCGGTAATGCCCTGAGTCGCGGCAACCCGGCAATTGAATACGTGCTCAACAGCGGCATCCGTTATACCTCCGGTCCACGCTGGCTGGGTGAGAATTATTTACGCGATAAGACCGTCATTGCCGTAGCCGGAACCCACGGCAAAACCACCACTTCCAGTATGGTGGCTTTTATCCTCGACCAGGCCGAACTGAATCCCGGCTTTCTGATTGGTGGAGTCCCGCATGATTTCGGGTACTCCGCACGCGATGGTGAAAACTTTTTCGTGGTTGAGGCCGATGAATACGATACGGCCTTTTTTGACAAGCGCGCCAAATTCGTGCACTACCGGCCGGATATCGCCATCCTGAATAATCTCGAACACGATCATGTCGACATATACCCGGACCTGGCTTCCATCCAGACCCAGTTCCATCACCTGGTACGCACCATTCCAGGCAGGGGCACCATCATCAGCAATGCGGCTGACGATCATCTGGAGGCAGTGCTGGAACAGGGCTGCTGGAGTGACTTGCAGCGCTTTGCCCTGAATGATGTTGATGCTGACTGGCAGGTCGAGATGCTCAAGCCCGGCGGCACCGAGCTGGGCTTTCTGCACAAGGGCGAACTCATAGGGCAGATGCAATGGGTCATGCAGGGCCGACATAACGCCATGAACGCCTGTGCGGCGATAGTAGCCAGTGTTGCTGCCGGTGTGGATGCAAGCGACGCCATACAACACCTGTCGCGTTTTCGCGGCGTCAAACGGCGTATGGAGCTGGTGGCCGAACTGGGTGGCGTGTACATTTACGATGATTTTGCCCATCACCCCACGGCCATACGGCTGACACTGGAAGGCTTGCGGCGCAACATCGGCAATGCCCGCTTGCTGGTGGCACTGGAACCGCGCAGCAACACCATGAAAGCCGGCATCCACATCGATGAGCTGGGCCCGGCGCTGATCGCCGCAGACCGGGTGTGGCTCAAAGCCGGTGACGGCATCAACTGGGATCCGCAGGAAGCCCTGGCACCGCTGGAAGGTCGTGGCCGCGTGGTGACCAAAACCGAGGATTTGTTGCAACACCTGGCCGACGTGGTCAAGGCAGGCGATCACGTGGTGTTCATGAGCAATGGCGATTTCGATTCAGCCACGCAGCGCTTCTGCGAGCAGATGGGTGGCGCGGCCAGCAGTCCGGCACGTGATTGAAATCCCGCTGTTTCCCTTGCGAACGGTATTATTTCCGGATGGTTTCCTGCCGTTGCGGATTTTCGAACAACGCTACCTCAAAATGGTCCGTGACTGCGCCAGCAATGATTCGGATTTTGGTGTTTGCCTGATCCTGGAAGGTGAAGAGGCCATCGCCCCGGTGCGCCCTGCCAGTGTGGGGACCCTGGCCGAAATCGTCGATTGGTATACGCTGGACGATGGCCTGTTGGGTGTTTCAGCTATTGGTGCCGACCGTTTCCGTGTACAACACACCCAGCGACAAACCGACGGCCTGATGATGGGCCAGGTTGAACTGCTGGCCGAGCCCGCCGCACAACCCGTACCCGAGGCCTACTCGGTACTCAGCCAGGTATTGGCACGCTTTATGGAAAAGGTGGGCGATCAGTATCCCGGCTATACCACAGCGAATCTGGATGATGCTTCGTGGGTAGGCTATCGGCTGGCCGAACTGTTGCCGTTGGCGGCCATCGAGAAACAGCAGTTGCTGGAGCTAAATGACCCCATCCGGCGTTTAGAGGACCTGCTGCAAATCCTGCCGCGGTTTCAATCCGGATAAATCGCGGCACCGGACTATCGCAATAACAGCATGTGCTCGGAAACCTGGCGCTGTTCAAATTGGCCCAGTGCACGGCGCAATTCATCCATTTGCCCGGCCACATAAGGCCGCGCGCGCCAGTAGCTGAATACACCAAAACGTTGCACCAGTTGTTCTTCAGAGACCTGAGCCAGGTATAAAGGGCGCTCCGCCGGCAGCAGGCGTACGCCGGAATCCCACAGGCGCAAGGTCAGCAAAGGACCGCCATCCGGCATTTGTTTGCGTAACAGCAATGATTCGGTGCGGCCCTGATAGGCTCGCCCCAACAAGGGTAACGTAGACTGGTCGGGGTCGGGATTCAGTGCCTGGATGATCCAGCGCCAGTCGCTGGGCGGTTCAACCTCCCAGCCGAATTTCTGCAAGGCCTGGGCAATCGCTTCGGGCTCAGCCGCCAGTTGCACATTGAAACGGCGCGAGGTCGTTTGCAATGAACGCGTGCGCTCAGCAGGCAAAGTACTCCAGGCTTCATCCCACCAGGTCTGCTCACTCATCAGTTGGCTGGGTACGACCGAATGCAGAGCTACCAACTCTTCGGCCGTATGCTCGTTGGCCTGCCACAGGAACAACAGACTGGCCGACCCATAAAAAATCAACCCGGCCAGTGCTCCCGAGAACGGTAAAATCGCACGCTGGCGATAGGCGATACTGACCACCAGCGTCCAGGCCAGTCCCAATAAAACACCCATCAAGCCACCACTGAGCCACTCCAGGCCCAGATAAAGACGCGCCAGCAACAACAGGGTCAGAATCAGGCCGGCAGCCAGATAAGGCCATTGGCGGTGTTTGCGTCGCACTTCCCCGGCGATCAGGACACCGAAAAAACTGAATACCACGGTCGTCAGGGTCATGGCAGAGCTGGGGCTGCGCAGCAATTCACTGGACACTTCCATCACCTGCGGTGTGGCACGCAGGCCCCAGGCCAGCAACAACTGGATCAGCCAACCACCGCCAATGGCCAGCAACCAGTGCTGCGCAGCCGTACTCCGCCCGGCACCGTACAACCAGAAGAAAACGGCGGCACTGGAAAACAAAGTGACCTGCCAGCGCGACAGCTGCGAGACCGCAACAAAGAAAGGGTCAGCCAATTCGTTGCGTAATGACAGGGCCAGATCCTGCACTGATTGATCCAACACCTGTGGCTGGGCTGAAAAGGGAGACAGCAACAGCAACATGATCAAGCCCCAGAAAATGACCACCAACAAAAGCCCCGAGGCGGCGATCGAGAGGACTTCAGGGCGGGCAGGATCCAGCAAAGAAGCTGCCAGCCGACCCAGTTTCGGATGGCGGCGGGTCCAGCGGATACCATGCCGCATCCAGCGCGCCGAACGACTGGCCAATGGCTCATAAATGGACCGCATCAGCCACCAGATCAGCCACAGACTGAACAGCCCGATCACCAACACCATGGCCAGCCGGCCGGTGTATTCGGAGGCCACCTCCAGTGATGCACCAAACAACAAACCCGGAAATAGGAACGCGGGTGCCCAGGCAAAACAGGCCGCCAGGTCCACCGCGATAAAGCGCGATGGCGACATGCGCATGATGCCGACAACCGCAGGAATCACCGGCCTCAGGGGGCCGATAAAGCGTCCGGCAACGACACTTTTGGCGCCATGGTTGTGGAAGAACCGGATACCCCGGTCCATCATCCCCGGGTAGCGGGAGAAGGGCCAGATATCCAGCAGATGCTGGCGGTAGCGATAGCCCAGGGCAAAGCTCAGTCCATCGCCAAGGAAGGCGCCGCTGGAAGCGGCCAGCCAAACCGGCAGAACATCGATCATGCCCAGGCCAATCAAGGTACCAATGCCAAACAGGATCATGATGCCGGGCAGCAGGATACCAATCAGCACCAATGATTCAAAAAAGGCCACCAGAAAAACAATCAATACACCCCAACCCGGGTTGGCATTGACCCAGTTCAGTAATTCTTGTGTCCAACCGGCTGATTCCATGTAAGCGACAGCATCCGTACATTTTTCATGCCCGGAACAGAGCCGGGGCGGTTATGATAAAGGATAGAAGCAACCGGCTGGCACCAGTATGGTCGCAGCCCACATTACGGGGACTCTCAGAATGTCTACAGGTTCAAACAATCTCAACGGAAAAACCCTGTTCATCACGGGTGCCTCGCGTGGCATAGGCAAAGCCATTGCCCTGCGTGCTGCGCGTGATGGCGCCAATATCGTCGTGGCCTCCAAAACCGACAAGCCGCACCCCAGGCTGGAAGGCACCATTCATAGCGCCGTTGAAGAGATCCATGCCGCCGGCGGCAAGGGCCTGGCCATCCGCATGGATGTGCGCGACGATGATCAGGTGGATGCCGCCGTGGAACAGGCGGTGGCGCATTTCGGCGGCATCGACATCCTGGTGAATAATGCCAGCGCCATCATGCTCAAGGGCACACTGGATTTGCCCATGCGCCGGTTCGACCTGATGTTCGAAGCCAATGTGCGTGGCAGCTATACCACCGCGCGTGCTGCGGTCCCGCATTTGCTTAAAGCAACCAACCCGCATGTACTGAATCTGTCACCGCCTTTGAATCTCAACCCGGACTGGTTCGCACAACACGCGGCGTACACCATGTCCAAGTACGGCATGAGTATGTGCGTGCTGGGGATGGCCGAAGAATTCCGTCAACAGGGCGTGGCGTTTAACGCTTTGTGGCCCAGGACGGTGATTGCCACGGCAGCTCTGAATCAGCTGGGCGATGTGGTTTCGCCCGACCATTGCCGCACACCGGAAATCATGGCCGATGCCGCACACGAAATACTCTGCCGCGACAGCCGCAGTTGCACCGGTAATTTCTTCCTGGATGAAAACGTTTTGCGCGCCGCCGGCATGAAGAATTTCGATCACTACAGCGTCAAGCCTGGCATGCCGTTGATGAAGGACCTTTTCCTCGACTGAGGCTTTTATCCCACCGCGCACACGGTACCATTCGTCGCGGCCTTCTGTGCAGGCCGCTCAAGCCGCAGACTGATGGGTCTTTTACAACTTCATTTGGCGAAACGCTTCCCGGGCCGCAGCGATGGTGGCCTCGATGTGCTCTTCGCTGTGCGCGCTGGAGACAAAACCTGCCTCAAAAGCCGATGGTGCCAGGTAAACCCCACCTTCCAGCATCAAGTGGAAAAAGCGCCTGAAGGCGGCGATATCGCAAGCCCCGGATTGTTCGAAATTCACCACTTTTTCAGCAGTGGTGAAAAACAGCCCGAACATCGCACCGACCCGGGTGGTACGGAAAGGTATGCCAAAGTGATCTGCCTCTCGCTGCAAACCATCCAGCAAGGTTTGCGTATTCGCCCCCAGCTTTTCATAAAAATTTTCGGTAACAATCAGGTCCAGCATGGCCAGTCCCGCGGCCATGGCCACCGGATTGCCCGACAACGTACCGGCTTGATACACCGGCCCACTCGGCGCCACCTGTTCCATCAAGTGCCGCTTGCCGCCAAAAGCACCCACCGGCATGCCACCGCCGATGATTTTTCCAAAAGTCGATAAATCCGGCGTGATGCCATACAAGCCCTGTGCACCACCCAGGGCCACACGGAAACCGGTCATGACCTCATCGAAAATCAGTAAACAGCCGTGTTCGTCACAGGCGGCACGCAATCCTTCCAGAAAACCGGGCAGTGGCGGGATGCAATTCATATTGCCAGCCACCGGCTCGACTATGATCGCCGCAATGCGATGGCCTTCGCTTGCCAGCAGCTTTTCAACAGCGGGCAAATCATTGAAAGGTAAAGTCAGGGTCAGATCAGCCAACGCAGCCGGAACGCCAGGAGAGTTGGGCACGCCCAGTGTCAGAGCGCCGCTACCGGCCTTGACCAGAAAGCTGTCCGCATGACCGTGATAACAGCCTTCGAATTTGAGTATGGCATCGCGGCCGGTCGCCGCCCGCGCCAGACGAATCGCGCTCATGGTAGCTTCGGTGCCGGAGTTGACCATGCGCACCATGTCCATGGCCGGTACCAGCGTACACAACCGCTCGGCCATGTCCACTTCGGCCGGGCAGGGCGCGCCGAAACTCAGACCCCGTGCTGCAGCCTTCAGCACCGCCTCGAACACATACGGATGGGCATGGCCCACAATCATCGGACCCCAGGAACCGACATAATCAATGTAACTGCGACCGTCTGTATCGTACAGACAGGCGCCTGCGGCATGCTCAAAAAACAGCGGCTCACCGCCCACGCCGTTAAAGGCCCGGACCGGTGAATTGACACCGCCGGGAATGTGTTGGCGGGCGCGGCTTAGCAAATCGTCATTCTTACTCATGGTCTTGAATTCTTCCTGATGGCTCTGGTGGACTGTCGGACTCAACATGAACGATTAAGGTAAATCGGACTGGCCACCGGTTATTTGAAACGGGCATTCTACTACCTGCAGGTTTGAATGAGGTTTCATGCAGATCGCAAGCGTGGCAAACTACGCCGCTTTGCAATAGATCCACAGGTAGAGTGCGTGAACGAGAAAGATTACAGGAATTGGATGTGTATTATTTGCGGCTGGGTATATGAGGAGGCCATGGGCTCCCCTGAAGATGGCCTGGCTCCGGGTACCCGTTGGGAAGATGTACCTGAAGACTGGGTTTGCCCGGATTGCGGTGCCTCCAAAGATGATTTTGAAATGATCGAGATTTGATGATCTGATAATGGCTCTGACGAGAGGAACGGAGTAGCACATGAGCAACAGCGGTGGTATCAGGCGATCCCGATCCAATGCCCTGATAGGTGGTGTTTGTGCGGGTATCGCAGAACATTTTGGCTGGTCAGTAACCGCCACCCGTGTGGTCTATGTGCTGGCTTCGGTACTGTCGGTGGCTTTTCCAGGCATCATTGTCTACCTGGTGCTGTGGCTGGTGTTGCCCAGACAATTGTAGGAGGCAGCCATGCTGCCGACCCGCTTTTGAATCGCGACCATGGGTCGCTCCCACAGCATGGCTGCCTCCTACATGGCGTGAATAATACCGGTCTCCAGGCACCCCCCCGGCCGACCCTCAGTGAATAATTCCAGCCAACGGAATGCAGGCCCGGCCGGATCCAGCGTGAATCTTGGGCTGGCTGGCAGGCTGTTGGCTGCCGAGGACGGCGCAGACAGAAACCGCGCGCTGCCAATCTGTGTTTCAAAAGCCTGATGAACATGGCCCCAAACCACCGCTTTGACCCGTGGATGATCCGCCACACATGCCAATAGACCATCGGGCTGATCCAGCCGGTATTTATCTATCCACGCCGCACCTATGGCAATGGGCTGGTGGTGCAACGCCAGTACCGCAGGACTGTCGCCTTGCAGGTATTGCTGCACCTGCAGCAGATCGCCCGGATCGATGCTGCCCTCAATGCGGCGAGGCCTGGCTGAGTTCAACAACAGCAATTTCCAGTCACCTACGTGTTCCACACAGGCGCCTTGATAAGGGCCGTGAGGAAAGTACGGCTGCATCAGTTCGGGCACATCGTGGTTTCCCGGCAAAGCAAAAACCGGAACATTGAGTGGTGCAATATGTTCCGCCAGGCGACGGTAAGATGCCTCGCTACCGTCTTCACTCAGATCACCGGTCAGCATGACGGCATCGGGTCGCCAGTTCGCAACGGCTTTGATCACCGCCACCAGGCCGGCATCCGAACTCACACCCCGATAAGCCGCCACCGGATTTGCAGACAGATGGCAATCGCTGATCTGGACCAGCCGGAAACTGCGACTCTGCTTCTGTTGAGGTTGGGTCAATGTGCTGAACACTTTAGCAAAAATGTACCTGGTTGTTTTTTCGTCATGTGGATCGAATGTCAGAAGATTGCCTGAATTGAAGCCTTATTTGTTGCGTCGTTTTCTGCATACTCTGCCGCAAGCCCGCAAAGCATGAAATGTGCATCGATGATGTTATGAAAATTTTTATTCCACTCAGTGATGAACAACTGGAACAGTTGTCGAGCCATGAGATTCCCGTCCCTTATCAACCCGGTTGTGTCACATTGTCACAGCTATCGGCACCCGCATCGGGAAAGAGACTCAATCCAGATCAAGCTCCAGCAGATCACCCGGCTGCACGCCGAGTTGCTTCGCCTTCCCCGCGTTGAGCTCCAGCACATATTGCGCCGGCCCTTCGCTGGGGTAACTGGGACAATGCGGGATACGACAAGGCGGTGTATTTTCAGACACACTGACCAACTTGAGTTGTGAGTCGAAATAGAAAATATCCAGCGCAATGCGCGTGTTCTTCATCCAGAAACTGCGGCTGGCTTCAGTGGGAAAGATAAACAACATGCCGTGACGATCGTCCATCTGCTCACGGAACATCAGACCCAGGCTCTGGTCTTTGGGCGTGGTCGCCAATTCAACGCTGAACCACTCTCCACCCAGTCGAACCCTGGGCTCGGAAGACATGCAGGATGAAGTACTGAACAGCAATAGCAGAAGCAGGGGCAGATAGGGTTTAATTCCGGATTTAATCATGGGCTCAATCATGGGCTTGGTCATGGGCTTGGTCATGGACAGCCGACAACATTTATAGGGTAATTCAGGGCATCCTAACCCCTAAGCCAGTACACGTCGATATTTCACAGTGACGATGTGGTACCAAATTACAACTGCAAAATGGCTAAGACTCTTCTATTCTAGCAGTCTGTCGGATTTAACCGGCGAAAGCCGGTAAAATAAAAATGTAGCA
>CAZRTG010000036.1:0-23566 GCA_964602895.1 uncultured Wenzhouxiangellaceae bacterium | reverse complement strand
CTTGGTCGCGACCTGACAGCCATATCGGCGGCAAGGCCCCACAACAAAACCCGTTCAGGGGTAAATGGTCAAGCCTTCTTCCAGTGGCATCCAGTCCACGCGCGTGTCGAAGTACACATGTCCTTTTGGCTTGAACGGGTGGGGCTCATCCATACAGCCCAGCGCAATATGGGTTTCACCTGCCCATTTTTCCGATTCGAAAAACAGGCTGCTGCCGCAAACCCTGCAAAAGCCGCGGCGTGAATCCGTTGATGAAGCATGCCATTGTAAGGCCGAATCCGGGTCTTCGATTTGGACTTTTTCTGACAGAAAACCCACCCAGGTCACATAGCCTGCGCCATGATGGCGACGGCACATGCTGCAATGGCAATGCAAACACCATTTCTCTGGCAAGCGGGCAGTGAAGCGTACCGCTGCGCACAAACAACCACCATAGACTACAGGGTCAGCATTTTTATTGTGTGTGTTCATCATCGTTCACTGAGACAGAATGTAGCTTGCCAGGCGCAGCCAAATCAGCAACAGGATAATACAACTGAAAAAGTACACCTGAAAGCGGTGCATCACTTTGTTATAGGTACAGTGAATCAGGCTGTGCACATAACGCAGCAGCACGTAGATCCAGGAAAGTGTCACCAGCACCTGGTCCTGTATCAAGAGGATCAGGGATAACAAAACCGCCAGATAAAAAAGTATCGGCATTTCCAGCAGGTTCATGAAATTGTTGGCGGGACCGGCCGAATCCGCCAACAGTTCCTGGGACTTGCTGCGCACATTCAGGGCTTGAGGGTTGATGTGCTTGCGCTTCATTTCGCGGATACGGCTTATGTACAGATAAACCCACACCATAAAAGTGAGCAGCACCTGCGCCAACAAGGGCAACAATATGGGCTTATAGAACATGACGTCTCCTTAAGGCTCGCTCTTTGGGCGGCTGTTAGCCTTGAACGTTATTTAAGGAAACTCTGATTTATTCAGAGTTTCTTTGGCACGCGGATGTGCCAACATTTTCAATGACTGTATGTCATTGAAAATGAAGCAAAACAAAAATGACACTTTTTGTTTTGTGTGTTCTGATAATTCATGGATGAATTATTCAGAGCTTCATTAGTTGCTCCTGGCGAAGTTCAGCAAGGCATCGCCCTGCAAACGAAACTGGGTCCATTCATCCATGGGTTTGGCGCCAATGCTGTGGTAGAAGTCTATGGTCGGCTGGTTCCAGTTCAACACCGACCAGTCCAGACGGCCGCCTTTACGCGCCAGCGTCAGCGCTGCCAGCTTGGTCAGCAAGGCCTTGCCCAGCCCGCGGCCACGGAATTCTGTAAACACAAACAGGTCTTCCAGGTAAATTCCGGGGCGTCCAAGGAAGGTGGAATAGTTTGGAAAAAACAGTGCGAATCCGGCTGGTTGATCGCCCCATTCTGCGATCAGCACTTCTGCCACGGCGTCAGGCCCAAACAGCGTTTCGCGTAGCCCGTCTTCAGTAGCGACTACCTCGTCAAGCATTTTTTCATAGTCTGCCAAAGCGCATATGAATCGTAAAATCAGCGCGCAATCGTCAGCACAGGCAGGCCGGATGTTAATGGGCGATAAGGAATTCAAATGGGCTCTCCATGACGATTTATTGCATGGTGCCTGTCGAAACTCCTGCGTGCAAATTCAACAGCTCAATAGACGCGTCGATAGTAGCGCTCGTCACGATAATCGTCCGGTTTGAATACCGCTGCATCGATAATGGACCAAAGATGGATGATCCAACCCAGCAGAATCAGCCACAGCACAGCTGTGAGGACAAACATGAAGCCTGCCAATATCCAGCGGCCCTGTAGAAGCTGGCCCAATCCGGGAATAAAAAAGCTGGCCAGTGCTGCCAACACATTGCCACACGATCCGTTGCCCATTGATTTCCTCCTTGGCTCCGTTCTCTGTCTACAAACAATGCAGTATTTGTGCCAGCCAGCGAATTTCTGTCTGAAACGAAGCTGCAGCAGGAATTTGTGTACAGACGTATCGGGTTGAGATGATGGACCAAGGCAAGAAGACCTGCCAAATCAGATAAGGCTTGGTCAGATTCGCCACCCGGTTCAGATGCAATCGGTTGCTTGCCGACTTTTCAGTTCAGACAGTGGGTTTACAGGCGGCGATTGGACCGTGTTTGACAGCGAACCCACGTTATTTTTGGTTTAAAGGTTGGGTTAAAGGCCCTTTCTGCCATCAGTGTCGCACAAATCATCTGCAGGTCATTTATAATGGCAGGCTGTTTTCTACTCTTTAAAAGGAAATCAAACCATGAGTTATCGCCATATCAAGATCCCGCAAACCGGGCAGAAAATTACCATTCAGGACAACCGGCTGCAGGTTTCTGATAACCCCATTTTAGGTTTTGTTGAAGGTGATGGTATCGGTGCGGATATCACCAGGGCCTCGATGCGGGTGTGGAATGCGGCGATAGAGAAAGCTTATGGCGGTAAACGCAAAGTGCATTGGGCCGAGTTGTACCTCGGTGAGAAAGCGGCAGGAATTTATGATGGCGATTATTTCCCGGCTGAAACGCTGGAAGCCATCAAGGAACTGGTCGTGGCCATCAAAGGCCCCCTGACCACACCGGTGGGTGGCGGCTTCCGTTCGCTGAACGTTTCATTGCGTCAGGAACTGGATCTGTATGCCTGTGTGCGACCGGTGGAATACTTCCCCGGCGTCCCGTCGCCTGTGAAAAAGCCGGAAGATGTGCATTGCACCATTTTCCGTGAGAACACGGAAGACGTGTATTGCGGTATCGAATATCAGTCGGGGACCGAAGAAAACAAGAAACTGGCCAAATTCCTGCGTGAAGAAATGGGTGCCGAGTTCTTTGAGGATGCCGGCCTGGGCATCAAGCCGATTTCTGCGTTCGGTTCCAAGCGACTGGTACGCAAAGCCATTCAGTACGCCATTGACAACAACAAGACCAGCGTGACCCTGGTGCACAAAGGCAACATCATGAAGTTCACCGAGGGTGCTTTCCGTAACTGGGGTTACGAAGTGGCACGCGAAGAGTTCGGCGATGTCACCATCAGTGAAGACGAGTTGTGGTCCAAGTACGACGGCAAGCGCCCTGAAGGCAAAATCGTTATCAACGATCGTATTGCCGACATCATGTTCCAGCTGATGCTGTTGCGTCCGGCCGAGTTTGAAGTGCTGGCCACCATGAACCTCAACGGTGATTATCTATCGGACTCTTTGGCAGCAGAGGTAGGCGGCATGGGCATCGCCCCGGGCGCCAATATGGCAGATCATATTGCGGTATTTGAAGCCACTCATGGTACCGCTCCCAAATACGCCAATCTGGACAAGGTCAACCCCAGTTCGCTGATGTTCTCCGGTTCCATGATGTTTGAATACATTGGCTGGAAAGAAGTCTCGCAGCTGATCAGTCAGGCATTCATCAAAACCGTGGGCGAAGGTATCGTAACCTATGACTTTGCCCGGCAGATGGAGAATGCGACTGAGGTTTCCACTTCAGGTTTTGCGGACGCGTTGATCGCACGCCTGTAAGCTTTCCCAGTTCGGTAATAACCGTGCAGCCGGGTATTTTCAATGAAACTGCCCGCTGCCTGTCCTTGCAGCAGCCTGCAGAGAAATGTGCTGCGGTTGCGGCACTGTTTGCGGCGCACAAAGTTGCAGTGCAGCAGGCGGACCCATTGCACTGGGACCACGATACTGCAATTCCTTCGATTGACCGTGTGGGCAGGCCGGACCGGCCTGCCCTGATCGATCCTGCAAAGGTGCCACGCCGGCGTTTGGGTACCGAAGCCGGGCGTATCGCACTGATCCACGCCATTGCCCATATCGAATTCAATGCCATCAACCTGGCACTGGACGCTGTTTGCCGGTTTCGTGATATGCCACAACAGTATTACTCGGATTGGCTGTCGGTGGCGGCCGATGAGGCGCGACACTTCCTGATGCTGCAACAGCGTTTACAGCAACTGGGTGTCGAGTACGGTGATCATCCCGCCCACAATGGCCTGTGGGAGATGGCAGAAAAAACCGCAGATTCCTGCCTGGTCCGCATGGCGCTGGTGCCCCGTGTGCTGGAGGCCAGAGGCCTGGATGTTACGCCTGGCATGATGCAGCGCCTGCAGTCGGTGGGAGATGCTGAAACGGTTGCTATCCTGCAAATCATTCTGGACGAGGAAATAGGGCACGTGACCATAGGCAGTCGGTGGTTCAACTGGTGTTGCGAGCAGGCAGGCAAAGACCCCGGGGCGACCTTTCTGGAACTGCTGCGCAGCCGGTACGCTGGCACGGTGCGCGGTCCTTTCAATGTGGACGCCCGGTTGCTGGCCGGCTTCAGCGCAGAGGAGATGGCGGCTTTGGAGGAGGGCGTATGAATTTATCTGTGCGGGTTCGTGCTTTCAGGGTTAACTGAAGACTCAGGCGGGTAGCGGGATGGAAATGGCGCCTTCTGCTGTTACCTGCAGATAGCTGCCGCTGCGGCACCAGTCGGCCAGCACAATACGCTCGGCCTCAATACCGTTACTCAATGTATGTTGATGAACTGCAGGCCGGTGGGTATGGCCGTGAATCATATGCCGTGTTTCAGCCTGTTCAAATGCTGCAACTACCGCATCGGCATTCACATCCATAATGGCCATATCGGAATTGCCGGTGTGCTCCCTGCTGGCATCACGAGCGCTGGCTGCCATGTCCAGGCGCTGATCCAGCGTCTGGTTCAGAAACATGGCCTGGAAGGCCGGATTCCGTACCTGCTGGCGAAATACCTGGTACTCGACATCATCGGTGCACAGGGTATCGCCATGCAGCAGCAGGGTAGGCCGGCCATACAAATCCACGGTCAGTGATTCAGGCAGTAGCTCCATTCCGGCCTGCCGGGCATAGTGGTCACCCAGCAGAAAATCCCGGTTACCATGCAGAAAATACACGGCAACACCGCTGTCGCTCAGCGACTTGAGTTCTTTGGCGACGGTGGTTGCCGTTGCCGAGATCACATCGTCGCCAATCCAGAATTCAAACAGGTCACCGAGAATATACAACGACTCAGCCGCCCGCGCGGGCCCACGCAGGAAATCGATCAAAATGGCGGTAATTTCCGGGCGTTTGTCTTCCAGGTGCAAATCCGCTATGAACAGGGTGGCCATCAGCCTGCCGGACTCACTCGTCCGCATTGGCCGTGATGACATCGACCGACTCGATGATGACGGGTTCAACCGGCACATCGCTGTAAGGCGGAACAGTTTTGGTTTCTACAAAGCGTATGCTTTCAACCACATCCATGCCGGAGATGACCTTGCCAAATACGGCATAGCCCCAACCCCTGGAGCTGTTCTGGTCGGTGTAGTCCAGGTTGCCGTTGTCCTGTACATTGATGAAAAACTGCGAGGTGGCAGAGTGTGGGTTGCCGGTGCGTGCCATGGCAACGGTGCCGCGTTTGTTGGACAGGCCATTGGGCGCTTCATTGACGATGGGTTCTGAAGTGGGCTTGTCCTGAAGGTCAGGTGTCAAACCACCGCCCTGTATCATGAAATGACTGATCACCCGATGGAACACGGTGCCATCATAAAAGCCGCTGTTGGCATAGCGAAGGAAATTTTCCACCGATACCGGTGACTTGTCGGCAAAAAGCTCCAGCCCTATGTCGCCCATGTTGGTGTGGATGATGACCTGTGGGTTGGCGCTTGCAACGGCCCCCTGTGCTGCGAGATTCGAAACGGCAAACAAGCTGCACAAACTGATGGCCAGCAGCAGGATCAGGGCGGGTTTCACAGTCGAAAATAGACGAATCATGTTGAGCCTTCCTCGTCGGAACGGATGTCGGAGTTCGCATCATAATAGCGAGCAGAGGCCGCTGCCAGTTTTTGCTGGCTTTTCGGGATAACAGGCCGGACCGTTGTCTGCCGGATGTACAGCTTCCCGGCAGGCTTTGATGCGGGTTTTGTGGTAAAATTCACGGCTTGTTTAGAGCCTGAACAGGCTCAAAATTTGAAATAGAAAATACAAGATATAACATATATATTTCAATATCTTACGAAACATTTCTGAGAATAATTAACATATGGCTGAACTTGCCAAAGAAGTGCTGCAGGTAAATCTCGAAGACGAAATGCGGAAGTCCTATCTGGACTACGCCATGAGCGTCATTGTGGGTCGTGCCTTGCCGGACGTCCGGGACGGCCTGAAACCGGTACACAGGCGTGTCCTGTTTGCCATGTCGGTACTCGGTAACGACTACAACAAGGCATACAAGAAATCTGCCCGAGTCGTCGGTGATGTGATCGGTAAATACCATCCGCATGGTGATACTGCCGTATACGACACCATCGTTCGCATGGCCCAGCCCTTTGCGATGCGCTACATGCTGGTGGATGGTCAGGGTAACTTTGGTTCGGTGGACGGCGACAGGGCTGCCGCCATGCGTTATACCGAAGTGCGCATGTCCAAGCTGGCGCACGAGTTGTTGGCCGACCTGGACAAGGAAACGGTCGACTTCACACCCAACTATGACGAATCCGAGCATGAGCCTTCCGTATTGCCCGCCCGCGTACCCAATTTGCTGATCAATGGTTCTGCCGGTATTGCCGTGGGTATGGCAACCAATATACCGCCGCACAACCTCAACGAAGTGATCGCAGCCACCCTGGCGCTGATCGACAATCCGGAACTCAGTATTGACGGTTTGATGGAGCATTTGCCCGGGCCGGATTTCCCCACTGCCGGCATCATCAATGGCGCGCAGGGAATTCATGAGGCCTATCACACCGGCCGGGGCCGCATTTACATGCGTGCCCGCGCCGTGATTGAGACCCATGAAACGACTGGCAGACAAACCCTGATCGTCAATGAACTGCCCTATCAGGTCAACAAAGCCCGTTTGCTGGAAAAAATTGCCGAGTTGGTGAAAGAGAAAAAGCTCGACGGCATTACCGAATTGCGCGACGAGTCCGACAAGGACGGCATGCGCATGGTGATCGAATTGCGTCGCGGTGAGGTTCCGGAAGTCATCCTGAACAACCTTTACAAACAGACGGCCATGCAATCCGTGTTCGGTATCAATATGGTAGCCCTGGTTCAGGGCCAACCACGTTTGCTCAATCTCAAGCAGATTTTGGAAGCCTTTATTTCCCACCGTCGTGAAGTGGTTACACGCCGTACTTTGTTTGAATTGCGCAAGGCCCGCGATCGGGCCCATGTGCTGGAAGGTTTGACGGTTGCACTGGCCAATCTGGACGAAGTGATCGCACTGATCAAGGCATCTTCCACCCCAAGCGATGCCCGCGAAGCCTTGCAATCCGTCCGCTGGGACCCAGGCATGGTCGCAGCGATGTTGGGGCAGGGTGGAGCCAATGATTCGCGACCTGAAAACCTCGAAGCCAAATATGGCCTGCATGAGGATGGTTACCAGCTGTCGCCGATACAGGCACAGGAAATCCTCAATTTGCGTCTGCACCGCCTTACCGGGCTGGAGCAGGAAAAGCTGACCCAGGAATTCGAAGACCTGATTCGGGTCGTGCGTGATTTACTGGAGATCCTGTCGCGGCCAGAGCGGTTGATGCAGGTTATCCGCGATGAATTGGTTGCGGTAGAGCAGGAATACGGGGATGTCCGTCGTACCGAAATTCTGCAGACTCACCTCGATATGAGCCTGGAAGACCTGATCACCGAAGAGGATGTGGTGGTGACCCTGTCACATGGCGGTTACGCCAAGTCTCAGGCGCTGGATCGTTATCAGGCACAGCGTCGTGGCGGTACCGGGAAATCGGCAACCAGCGTCAAAGACGAAGACTTCATCGACAAATTGTTTATTGCCAATACCCATGACACGTTATTGTGCTTTACCAGTAACGGCAAGATTCATTGGCTGAAAGTCTACGAATTGCCACAGGCCAGCCACACCTCACGCGGCAAACCCATCGTCAATCTGTTGCCACTGGAAAAAGATGAACGTGTCAGCGCGGTACTGCCGGTGCGTGAGTACCCCGATGATTTGTTCGTATTTTTTGCTACCCGTAACGGCATCGTCAAGAAAACGCCCTTGTCTGAATACTCGCGGCCCCGGGCCAACGGTATCTGGGCCATAGACCTGCCGGAAGATGATGAACTGGTCGGCGTGCAACTGACCGACGGCAATGCCGACATCATGCTGTTCTCCAGTTCCGGCAAATGCATACGTTTTCCTGAATCCGATGTCCGCTCCATGGGCCGGGTGGCACGTGGCGTGATCGGAATCCGTTTGCAGAAAAACCAGAAGGTCGTTTCCATGATGGTTTTGGCCGAAGGCGATATCCTGACAGTTACGGAAAATGGTTTTGGCAAACGCACCCGTATGGAGGATCATTCCCCACAAGGCCGTGGCGGTCAGGGCGTGATCGGTATCCAGACTTCCGAGCGTAACGGCGCACTGGTTTCTGCCAAACAGGTGACCGACGATGACGACATCATGCTGATTTCGGACGGCGGCACGCTGGTACGGACTTCAGCTGCGGAAATCTCCACGTTGGGTCGTAACACCCAGGGCGTCACGCTGATCCGTTTGCGCGATGGTGAGAAACTGGTTGGCCTGGCGCGAATTGCGACTGAAGACGAAGAAGAGGTTTTGGGCGATGAGGAAAACACGGCTTCAGACGGCGAAGAAGGTGATTCAGACGAGGAAGAATAAGCCTTGAAACCGGCTGGAAGCCTGTAGCGATCAAAGAGATCTGCTCAGAAAACCAAACCTGATAAAAAAGGCTGCCAACTGGCAGCCTTTTGAGCCTTGACTGTTAACCCTTAGAGTGATGCCAGAACGTGTTCGGCGCTGCTGACGCGGAATTCGCCGGGTGCTTCAACGAATAAATGGGTAACCACACCGTCATCAGCTACCAACGCAAAACGTTGTGAGCGTTGACCCATGCCAAAGCCACTTGCGTCGAGTTCCAGACCCAAGGCCCTGGCGAAATCACCATTGCCATCGGCCAGCATGTGCAGTTTGTCTGCATTTGCACTCTTGCCCCAGGCGTTCATGACAAAAACATCATTCACCGCTACACAGGCAATGGCATCTACGCCCTTGGCCAGAATTTCATCAGCATGATTGACGAAACCGGGTAAATGCTTGGCTGAGCAAGTGGGAGTGAAAGCGCCTGGTACGGAAAACAGAACAACTTTTTTGCCACCAAAAAATTCTTCGGTAGAAACGGCTGAAGGGCCTGTTTCGCTCATTATATTCAAATTGGCTGCTGGAATTTTGTCGCCGACTTTAATCGTCATATGGGTACTCCTTAATTTAGAAAATGCTGGGTTTTGGAATTGCATTTTGAGCCAGCAAAGGTGTGCTGATCCATCGATTGAACTGGCAAACGAATAGATTATGGCGGGAAATGGAAAATACAAGGTCAGGCCAACAAACAGGCTCAACCCGTGATTCATTCAGGCGGTCATGGCACCTGAAATCGCGTCGAGTAATACGTGATCGTTTATGGGTTTGGTCACATAAGCTCTGGCACCCTGACGTATGCCCCAGGCTTTATCGGTTTCAGTGCTTCGCGAGCTGACCATGATAACGGGAATATTACGGGTACTTTCGTCGCGGCTGAGGTGGCGCGTGGCCTGGTAACCATTCATGCCTGGCATGACGATGTCCATCAGAATCAGTTGGGGCTTTTCCTTGTTGGCCAGCACAATTGCTTGCTCGCCAGAATGGGCCACCACTACCTCGTAGCCAGCCTGTTCCACAATACGGCAGATGCCAAGCACCTGTGCTGGTGAATCATCCACAACCAATACTTTTAACATCCCTGATATCCTTTCTGAATAACACCCGCTTGGCCTGCAGTTGACATTATGCCGCAAGGCAAGGGCTTTGTGAATTTTACCTTCATAATGATCGGCAGAATGACCGACAGAATGATTGGCCATTATTTCTGATCATCATTTCCGGTCATTAATTCAGGTCAAAATGACAGACGAACAATACTGCGACCGCGGCTGCCGCCAGCCAGCATTGTTTCGAATATTGCAGGCAAGCCGGACAGGTCAGTTTCCAATGTCTGAATCTCTTCAAGCAGAGCCGGCTTCCACTCATTGGCCAGCCTGTCCCACAAGCTCAGACGTAAATCATAGGGGCAGTTGGCCGAGCTGATGCCCAGCAGGCTCACGCCACGCAATATCATTGGGAACACGGTGGTGTGCAAGCCATGGCCACCGGCCATACCGCAGCAGGCAATGTTGCCCCACAACTGGATGACCCGGGTGATGCCCGCCAACATGTCGCCACCGACGTTGTCGATGCAACCGGCCCAGCGCGCTTTTTCCAGGGCATTCTGGCCCCAATGCAGATCGTGCCGGGAAATGCATTGCTTGGCACCCAATGCTTCCAGCCAGTCAAAATCAGCAGTCTTGCCGCTGATGGCATGCACCTCATAGCCGGCGCGAGTCAGCAAATTGATGGCAATGCTGCCGACACCGCCGGTTGCGCCGGTAACCAAAATGGGGCCGGCATCCGGGGTTTGGCCGTTGGCCTCCATGCGGTGCAGAGACAGGGCAGCCGTAAATCCGGCTGTTCCCAAAATCATGGCTTCACGCGTTGTCAGGCCCGCCGGCAGGGGTACTGCGGTGGCACTGTCTATCCGGGCGATTTCGCTGTAACCACCATCGCGGGTTTCTGACAGACCACAGCCGGTAACAATCACTTTGTCACCTACCTCAAAGCGATCCGATTCGGACTGCAAAACTTCGCCGGCCATATCGATGCCGCCGTTCAAAGGAAACTGGCGCAGTATTTTGCCCTTGGCAGTACCCGCCAGCGCATCCTTGTAGTTGACCGAAGACCACTCCACCCGTAAAACCAGATCACCGGCAGACAGTTGTTCCAACTGCAGTTCTTCGATGCCGGCCCGGTGCCCCGGGCCATCGTTGTGTATGCGGAAAGCCCTGAACGGGTCGGACAGCGGGTTGTTCATCGGTTGCCGCGATGTATGGCCCGCCCATCGAGGTGCAACGCGGCCTCATGTATGGCTTCCGACAGGGTGGGATGGGCATGGACGATACGCGCCAGATCTTCGCTGGTACCGTGGAATTCCATCGCGACCACGCATTCAGCAATCAACTCGGAAGCATTGCTGCCAAAGATGTGCACGCCGAGAATTTCGTCGCTGTCGGCATCGGCCAGCATTTTGACCAGCCCGGCTGTCTGGCCGCTGGCCAGTGCCCGACCATTGGCGGAATAGGGAAAACTGCCACTGCGGTATTTAACACCGGCTTGCTTCAACTCTTCTTCGGTTTTTCCAACCCAGGCAATTTCCGGGTCGGTGTAGATCACCCAGGGCACGGTATCGAAATGTATGTGCGCCGGTTTGCCAGCAATCAATTCAGCGACTGCCAGACCTTCTTCGGAGGCTTTGTGCGCCAGCATGGGGCCACGCACACAGTCACCCACCGCCCAGACTCCAGCGGCAGTGGTGCGGGATTGTTCATCGACTTCGATCTGCCCACGCTCATTCAGCTTCACTCCGCTGTCGTCTGCCAGCAGACCTTCGGTATAAGGCTTGCGACCGACCGCAACCAGCAGGCGGTCAAAACTCAACTCGCTCTCGCCGTCTTTGTCTTCCAGCGTAACGACCACTTCGTTTTTTACCACCCTGGCACTTTTCACCAGCGTGCCAAAGCGGAAGCTCAGTCCCTGTTTGTTGAACTCACGGATGGCCTGTTGGCCAATGACGCCATCGGCGGTGGGCAGGAATTTCTCCAGCGCTTCCAGCAATACCACTTCTGAACCGAGGCGGCTCCAAACGGAACCCAGTTCCAGACCGATCACACCGGCACCGATTACGCCCAATCGTTTTGGCACTTTGTTAAAGTCCAGCGCGCCCACATTGTCGACGATCCGTTCGCCGTCAAATTCCACGTTGGGGATGGCGATGGGTACCGAACCGGAAGCCAGAATGATGTTCTTGCCGCTGATGGTCGATGCAGCCGAGCCATCGACCGGACTGATCTCGACCTGTTTATCGGCCAGCAGCTTGCCTTTGCCGTGGTAGAAACTGATCTTGTTGCCTTTGAACAATTGACTGACGCCACCGGTCAGCTTTTTGACGATGTCATCCTTGCGGGCAATCATTTTGCCTACATCGATGCTGGCATTTTTGACGTTGATGCCATGATCGGCAAACTCATGGTTTATGTGATGAAAATGTTTGCTGGAATCCAGCAGGGCCTTGGAAGGAATGCAACCGACGTTGAGGCAGGTGCCGCCGGGTGCCGGTTTGCCGTCCCTGCCGACAAACAGGTCCACACAGGCCGTTTTCAGACCCAGTTGGGCCGCACGGATGGCCGCAACATAGCCACCCGGTCCGCCGCCAATAACGATGACATCAAATGATTCACTCATTTCACTTACCTCAAAGATTCAATAACAGGCGGGCCGGATCTTCCAGTGCGTCTTTTACCGCTACCAGGAATTGCACTGCATCCTTGCCATCGATGATACGGTGGTCATAACTCAGTGCGATGTACATCATGGGGCGGACGACGATTTCTCCATCAACCACCGCAGGACGTTCCTTGATGTTGTGCATGCCCAGAATGGCACTTTGCGGTGGATTCACCAAAGGCGTGGACAGCAGCGAACCAAAAATTCCACCGTTGGTGATCGAGAAGGTACCGCCCTGCAAATCTTCCAGTTTCATACTGCCGTCGCGCGCAGCGGTTGCATAATGAATGATGTTTTGCTCGATTTCTGCAAAGCTCATGCTTTCCGCGTTGCGAATTATGGGCACCATCAGTCCACGTTCGGTAGAAACGGCGATGCCGATGTCCTGGAAGTTGTGATAGACAATTTCATCGCCATCGACAGACGCATTAACGACAGGGTGTTTGCGCAAGGCATCACAACAGGCTTTCACAAAAAATGACATCAGGCCCAGCTTGATGCCATGTTGTTTGGTGAACTCGTCCTGGTGTCTGCTGCGCAAATCCAGCATGGCTTTCAGATCCACTTCATTGAATGAAGTGAGCAAGGCGGCTGTGTTTTGCGCCTCTTTCATGCGTTCTGCAATCCGGCTACGCATCCGGGTCATTCTGACCCGTTCTTCCTGGCGTGAACCGCCGGATTTTGCATAGGCAAGAATATCGCCCTTGGTGATACGTCCGCCCCGGCCACTGCCGGCCACCTTGCTGCTGTCGACATTTTCCTCTTCGGCTGCACGCCAGGCAGCCGGGCTGAGCTTGCTGGTGTCAACCGTGCCGGTTGTGGCGGTCTGAGCCGTTGTTTCCACTTTTTCCGGCTTTGCCGCGGGTGCTGCTGCAGCCTTGGTATCGGCTTGGGCATCGGCTTGCGCATCGGCTTGGGCGTCGGATTCGGCAGCAGGCTCGGCAGCGGATACCGCACCTTCTTCAATGATGCCCAGTAAATCACTGCTCAGTACGGTGGCACCGGCCTCAGCCTTGATTTCTTTCAGAATGCCATCGACCGGGGAGGGGACTTCCAGCACTACCTTGTCGGTTTCAAGGTCCAGCAGGTTTTCGTCCCGGCGCACCTCGTCGCCAGGCTTTTTATGCCAGGCCGCAATAAGGGCGTCTTCAACAGACTCAGGCAGTACAGGTACTTTAATTTCAATAGTCATTTAAAACCTCTAATTAATTCCAATCAGGATTTAATTGCCAGTTAATGTTTACCAGTTAATGTTCAATTATCTGTGTCTTCGGCAACATCACCACTCAAAGCCTGGTTGACCAGGTTTTGCTGTTGTTCAAGATGAACTTTGTAATAACCAACCGCTGGCGATGCCGAACTTTTTCGACCTGCATACTTCAGTTCCCGCTCACCCACACAGGCCTGAAAACGGTGTCTGATCTGGTACCAGGCACCCTGGTTTTGCGGCTCTTCCTGGCACCAGACCACTTCACGGGCTGCCGGGAATTCTTCGATAAAACTGGTGACTTCTTTCATGGGAAAGGGGTATAGCTGCTCCAGACGCATGACGGCGACTTCACGGATGCCATCTGCATCACGTTGTTCGGCCAGGTCGTAATAAACCTTGCCAGAACAAAATACCACACGCTTGATTTCCTTTGCGTCACCGGGGCCCCGGTCGCCTATCACGCTCTGGAAAAAGCCTTTTTCCAATAATTCCAGTTTGGAGGTAGAGGCTTTGCTGCGCAACAGGCTCTTGGGTGACATCACCACCAGTGGCTTACGGGTGGGCTGCAAGACCTGTCGTCGCAGCAGATGAAACATCTGTGCCGGAGTGGAGGGAACGCAAACCTGGATGTTGTGGTGTGAACACATTTGCAGGAAACGTTCCAGGCGGGCGCTGGAATGTTCCGGGCCCTGGCCTTCGTAACCGTGCGGTAGCAACATGGTCAGGCCACAAAGACGACCCCATTTGGCTTCACCTGAAGTGATGAACTGGTCAATAACCACTTGCGCCCCATTGACGAAGTCGCCGAACTGGGCTTCCCAAATCACCAGGGTTTCCGGTGCGGCAGTGGCATAGCCATATTCAAAAGCCAGCACGGCTTCTTCAGATAACAGCGAATCAACCACCAACACATTGGTGTCTTCATTCAGATTGGCCAGTGGCAAAAGTGTACTGCCATCAACCTGGTTATGCAGCACGGCGTGGCGATGGAAAAATGTACCACGACTGGTATCCTGTCCCACCAGACGCAGGTTGGTCCCCTGATCGATCAGGCTGGCATAGGCCATGGTTTCGGCGAAACCCCAGTCCATGTCCAGTTCACCCTGGGCCATCAGTATCCGGTCCTCAATGATTTTCTTCACCCGTGGATGTAGTTTGAACCCTTTTGGCAAAGTCGTAAGCTGCGTTGCCAGTTGCTGAATGAGTTTTACCGGCACGGAGGTGTCTACATTGCAAGGCCCTTCCACGTGTTCAAAATCATGCCAGTTGGCGGCATATTCATTGGTCCGGGGTTCGGTGGTCACATCGGCCACCTGGTCGCCGCGGTCCAATTGCTCCCGATAGGTATCCATCATCTTTTGCGGTACATCGGCAGATATCACCCCGCGACTGACCAGATCGTCAGCATAGATCTTCCGTGTGCTGGGCATTTTTCTGATCTTTTGATACATCATGGGCTGGGTGGCCGCAGGCTCATCTGCTTCGTTATGACCGTGACGCCGGTAGCAGTACAGGTCAATGACGACATCGCGTTTAAACCGGGTGCGGAAATCGCAGGCAATTTTCATCACGTGGTGTACGGCTTCCGGGTCATCTGCGTTGACATGGAAAATCGGCGCATTAACCAGCTTTGCCACAGCGGTGCAGTATGGAGTAGAGCGTGCGTCGTCCAGATTGCTGGTGGTAAAACCGATCTGGTTGTTGATCACAATATGCAGGGTTCCGCCCACGGCAAAGCCACGAACTTCCGACATCTGGAACAATTCCATCACCACGCCTTGCGCGGCAAACGCCGCATCGCCGTGGATCAAAATGGGCATGACCTGATCATGGCTGGTGTCTTTACGCCTTACCTGGCGCGCCCGTGCCGAGCCAACGACCACCGGGTCAACGATTTCCAGATGCGATGGATTAAAGGCTAGCGCCATATGCACCGGGCCGCCCGGAGTTTGTATGCCGGATGCAAAACCCAGATGGTATTTCACATCTCCGGAGCGCAGGGGGTTTTCCTTGGCCAGAGTGCCTTCAAATTCAGCAAACAACATGGCTGGAGATTTGCCGAGGATATTGACCAACACGTTGAGGCGGCCGCGATGAGCCATGCCGATGACAACTTCCTGCACGCCACGTTCACCGGAATGCAGCATGGTTTCATGCAGCAGGGGTATCAGGCTTTCACCCCCTTCCAGTGAAAATCGCTTCTGTCCTACATAACGGGTGTGGAGGTATTTCTCCAGTCCTTCAGCAGCGGTGAGCATCTGCAAGATACGCAACCGCTCTTCATCATTGACATCATAAATGCCGGCACTGCCTTCCATACGCTCCTGGATCCACTCGCGTTTGGTGGTATCGATGATGTGCATGTACTCGAGACCGATGCTGCCGCAGTAAACCCGCTCACAGAGTTCGACAATTTTACGCAATGTGAGCCGCTTGGGAGCTGCGAGTGTGCCGGTGTCGAAATGCAAATCCAGGTCGGATTCACTCAAATCGTTGAATTCCAGGCTGAGGTCAGGAACCGGATCGCGATGGGGCTGGCCCAAGGGGTCGAGTTGCGCGTGTTCGTGACCCCGGATACGGTAGGCGTGGATCAGTTTGAGAACCGCTGCCTGCTTGCTGTCGGATTCGTGATAACTGACTTCCTGGGTGGGTGTCAGCTGCCCCAGAAGACGGTATTTTTCCTCAACCGCCAGGCGGCCTTTTTCAGCGGCTTTGCCTTGCCTCACGCCGGTTTGATCGGTTTCGCCGATCCCGGCATCAAACATGCGTGCAAATTCTGCTGCCCACTGCTCGGGTACGCTGCCCGGATCTTCCAGCCAGGCTTCGTACCAGGTCTCAATCAATGAGGCATTGCTTCCAAACAGATAGGATGAGTTTTTCAGTTCTTGCAAAGTATGGGTCACTTTTAGATCCAATTTTCAAACAACCGTGCTCGTTCCGGCACAATCGCGCATTATAACTTAGCCCTCTGCCAATGGGGGCGAATTGCGGTTCATATCAAGCCGGATATCCGCTAATCAAGGCCTGTTCGTCCTGCTGTTGCAGGTAGAGGTGACCCAGGTTAATCAGCTCAAGCAGACAATTTTGATCGGCCAGGTCTGTTTCCGGCAGGCAAATGTCGGTGAGACCAGCGCCACATAAGGCTATGGCCAAGGTTTGGCTGCAAATCTGCTCATCACCCGCCGCAAAAAGACGCGCTTGATCGCCTTTGGCTATCCAGTGTATTCGGGTCCATGGATTGCGCTGCAGGCAAGCTCCGCCCGCTGCGGCCTGCAGCATCCGGTCCAGATTCAATAATCCATCCGGGGCAGCTGGTTGATGTGCCAGACGGAATCGACTGATAAAAGACGCCAGGAAACCCTCCAGATCAGGTGACGGGCCGCCGGATGAATGGCGTGCCACGGTGAATAGACTGGTCAGTTGGTCCAACGAAGCTGGGGTAATTTCCCCAGCCCGGCAGGCGACTTCCAACTGTGGGTCTGTATAACGTCTGCCTTCGCCGTACCGCTCGGCCAGCCAATCGCCAAACGCCTGAAACAGGTCTGCCTGGCTGGGGGCGCGCAGACCGATGGACCAGGTCATACCCAGCTCCAGTGCCAGGCCATAATGGGCAATGTCTGGCGGCAGGTAGAGCATGTCTCCGGGCTGCAGTAACCATTCCTGCTCGGATTGGAATTCCTGCAGTACCCTTAGCTCGCAATCAGCCAGCCAGGCGGGGCTGAACTGTGTCGACACCTGCCAGCGTCGTTGTCCCGAGGCCTGCAACAGAAACACATCGTATTGGTCTACGTGTGGACCCACCGAGCCGCCGGGCGCGCTGACACTGACCATCAGGTCATCCAGTCGCCAACTCGGCAGGAAGGCAAAATGTGCCAGCAGTGCCTGTAAAGGCGGGTAATGCTTTTCCACATCCTGAACCAGCAGACACCAATCCTTGTCCGGCAACCGCGACAATTGCTGCTCATCGAACGGACCATGTTCTACACGCCAATTGGCGCTTTCCAGGTTGCCGGTTACCAGGCGTGCTTCTGCCAGGTCCTCACACGCCAGGCCGGCAATATCGTTTTCATCCAACTCCGGTTTAAAGGCGGGAAAAGCCTGGCGTATCAAACAGGGTTTCTTCTGCCAGTAATCTCGCAGGAATACCTTTGCTGACATGCCGCCCAGGGGCACAGCAGCGGTTGGGGTGTTCATGGATGTTTCAGTTCCTGAGCCAGTTTGGAAGCCAGGCCACTGTAGCGCTGTGGTGTGAGTGCCAGCAAAGCCTCACGGGCCTGTACGGGTATGTCCAGCGTGTGGATCAGGCTGGCAAACTCTTCACACCCCATGCGTTTGCCGCGTGTGAGTTCTTTCAGTTGCTCATAGGGATTTTCCAGACCATAGCGACGCATCACTGTTTGCACCGGTTCGGCCAGCACCTCCCAGTTCAGCTCCAGATCCTGATCCATTCGAGCGGCGTCGATTTCCAATTTGTCGATACCACGCGTTAATGACGCCAACGCGATCAGTTGGTGGCCGTATACCGTACCTATTGAGCGTAGGGAGGTGGAGTCGGTCAGGTCGCGTTGCCAGCGGGAAACAGGCAGTTTCTCTGCCAGGTGGGACAGCAAGGCATTGGCAATGCCGAAATTGCCTTCGGCGTTTTCAAAATCGATGGGGTTGACCTTGTGCGGCATGGTCGAAGAGCCCACTTCGCCGGTCACGGTTTTCTGCCTGAAATAGCCCAGTGAAATATAACCCCAGGTATCACGGCAAAAATCAATCAGCAGGGTATTGATGCGCACCTGGGTGTGAAACAGTTCGGCAATCCAGTCATGCGGTTCGATCTGGGTGGTGTAGGGGTTCCACTGCAAACCCAGTGATTCGACAAAACGCTGTGACAGGCCTGGCCAGTCAACTTCCGGATAGGCGCTCACATGGGCATTGTAATTTCCCACCGCGCCGTTGATCTTGCCTAGATAGTCCTGCCGCGACAGTTGTTGCATTTGGCGCCGTAAACGGTGTGCCACGTTGGCCAGTTCCTTGCCCAGCGTGGTAGGTGAAGCCGGCTGGCCATGGGTGCGCGACAACATGGGCTGTGCACTGTAGTCATGTGCCAGCTCCAGCAGTTTGCCCTGGAGCCGGGCCAATTGAGGCTGCAGCAGGTCCTGATAAACATCGCGCAGCATCAGGGCATAGGCCAGGTTGTTGATGTCTTCCGAAGTGCAGGCGAAATGCAGGAACTCGGCCCGTTCGCTCAGCTCGGGCAGCTGCCGGAATTTTTCCTTGAGAAAGTATTCAACGGCTTTGACATCGTGGTTGGTGACCGACTCGATGTCTTTCACTGCCTGGGCATCTGCGTTGCTGAAATTCTTCGCCAGTTGATCGATAAAATCATTGGCTTTGACCGACAGGGGTGACAGTTCAATGATCGCAGGTTCATTGCAAAGGGTCTGAAACCAGCGCAGTTCAACAATGACACGGCGGTGTATCAGTCCGGACTCGCTGCAATACCCGCGCAATGCGGTGGTTTTGCCCGCATAGCGTCCGTCAACGGGCGACAAGGCAGTCAATTCATTCAATAACAACAATGGGATACTCCTCAGGCAGCCGTGCTTAATGGCGGGGCAGTGGGCCATTTTACATTGCCCATTTTACATTGCCTGACCCTGATTTATAGGGTGATTTAAGGGATGGTCTGTCCGGGCAACTCGACGACTGCAGTTACTGAGCTGGCAAATCAACGGTGTACCTGGCCGGCTGGCAAGCTAAAATGCGCGATTGCCATTCAGTAGTCGCTGTTTGTGTCAATTTATTGAGGAGTTATAAGGTGATGAGTTCAGAGTACCGCACGGAAAAAGACAGTATGGGTGAACTGAAAGTGCCCGCAGACGCGCTTTGGGGTGCTCAAACCCAGCGCGCCGTGCAGAATTTTCCGATTTCCGGCCTGACCATGCCGGCGGAGTTCATACGTGCATTGGGTTTGATCAAGGAAGCAGCAGCCCGCGCCAACCGCGAATTGGGTTTGTTGGATACCGAACGTGCATTGGCTATCGAAGCTGCTGCCAGAAAGGTTTCCGGCAATGAAATGGATGCGCACTTCCCCATCGATGTGTTCCAGACCGGCTCCGGAACCAGTTCCAACATGAATGCCAATGAGGTGATTGCCCACCTGGCCAACCACAAGAGTGGGTTGGGCATTCATCCCAATGATCATGTGAATATGTGTCAGAGTTCGAATGACGTCGTACCGACCGCCATTCAGGTCAGCGCCAGTCTGGTGGCCAGTCATCAGCTGATTCCGGCCCTGAAGCATCTGGCGGAAACACTGGATATCAAATCGGAAGAATTGGAAGGTATTGCCAAAACGGGCCGCACGCATCTGATGGATGCCATGCCGGTTACGTTCTCACAGGAGCTGTCCTGCTGGTCCAGCCAGATACGTTCCAATATCAAACGCATCAAAAGCGCGCTCAAACGCATGCGCAAACTGCCACAAGGTGGAACTGCAGTAGGCACCGGCATCAATGCCCATGCGGAATTTGGCCCTCGCGTCGCCGCGGCTCTGAAAGATTTGACCGGTGTGAAGTTTAAATCGGCCGACAACCTGTTTGAAGGCATCAGTTCACAAGACGTGGCGGTCGAGTTATCCGGGCAGCTGAAAACCCTGGCCTGTACGTTGATGAAAATCGCCAATGATCTGCGCCTGATGAACTCCGGGCCACTGGCAGGTTTGTGTGAAATCGAGCTGCCCTCATTGCAACCTGGCTCATCCATCATGCCGGGCAAGGTCAACCCGGTGATGCCGGAAGCGGTGTGCATGGTGTGTGCCCAGGTAATCGGCAACGACAGCACGATTACAGTGGCGGGGCAGTCGGGCCTGTTCCAGCTCAATGTGATGCTGCCGGTAGTGGCTTTGAACCTGCTGCAAAGCCTGGAAATTCTGGCCAGTTCCAGCCGATTGTTGGCGGATACGGCGATTGCAGGTTTCAGAGTACGCGAAGACGTGATCAGCCAGGCGCTGGAGCGTAATCCGATACTGGTCACCGCCCTGAATCCGGTCGTGGGTTATGAGCTGGGTGCGAGCATGGCCAAACAGGCCTACAAGGAAGGTCGTCCGATCAAGGATGTGGCGCGTGAAATGACCGACCTGTCGGATGAAGATTTAAACCGCTTGCTTGACCCGCTGGAACTGACCCGCGGTGGCATCAAGGAGTAGTGACTGAAAGAAACTCTGAATTAATCAGAGTTTCTTTGGCACAAGGATGTGTCAACATTTTCGATGATTGTGGATCATTGAAAATGAAGCCAAACATAAACCCCGCTTTTTGTTTGGCGTGCTCTGAGAATTCATGGATGAATTATTCAGAGGTTCCTCAATTATCCGTCGCTCTGCGACGGAACCACAGGGCGCCCGCCAGGAAGATGGCTGCCACCATGAGTCCATAGAGCATTTCCAGCGAAAACAGGCGATCGAAGATATTCCCCACCGTCACCGCATGGTCAAAGCGTTCGCTGTTGGGAATCCCCAGTGCCAGTTTGCCCACCCCATTGTGCACCTGGGCGGTGAGTATGGTGGGGCTGTTGGTAATCCATTTGCCAATCATGCCAAACACGCTGCTGTTCAGCGTAAAAGTGCGCAGGAATTCGATCCAGGTTTGCAGGATTGAAAACACGATGGGCGGCAACAGGGCAAACAACAACGGGACTCTGGGAGAAAAAGCCGAAACAAAAATCAGCCAGGCCGAGAAGGGCAGAAACCAGATCGAAGTGGCCAGGTAGCTGAAGCCCACCATGCCCCAGACTTTAAGGGGGTTTATGGAACTGATAAACAGCGTCCATGGATTCTCACCCACCGAAAGGATCATGATGGCAGCGATGCCGGTAGCCAGGATCTGGGTGAACATGAAGACGACCAAAAAGCACAGGGGTGCAGTGATCATGGCCGTGAGCAGCTTGGATAATACGGTCAGGTTGTCCGAAGTTGGCAGTGATTTCCAGAACAGGATACTGCGATCCTTGCGGTCGTCGTAAAGCGATCCAAGCAGGTAGAAAAACACCACCACCGAAAGCACAATGGTGAAAAACAATGAGGTACCCAACAGGACTTCGTAGACATGCTCGCTACGGAACAAATCGGGTTGCGCAGCAAGCATGCGGATGGCTTCGCGGAAAGTGTAAAGCTCGTTGTCAAAGTGTGCGGTGGTGAAAATGGACATCAGCAATAACACCAGGTGAATCGATCCGATCACGATGGGGGTAGTGCGGAAAGCACCCTTGTTTTCCCAGAATTCCCGTTGCATCAGGGCCAGTAAACGTTTCATGCCTGGCCTCCTGCCGCAGCGCTCGTTGCTGGACTCATGGTGGCCACAAACAGGTCGGCCACACTGGGAGTTCGTGTTTCGCCCAGTTCCGCCAATTGGTCCCGCTCAACACCATCAAACAGAAAGATATGTCGGCCGAAAGACTGGCTTTCATGCAAAGGTCTCAAGGCCCGTGCTGCCACCGCCTGATCGGGTTTGGCCATCAATTCAACGTAACGCTGCTGAACCTCATCCATGCTGCAATTGAGCAAAAGCTTGCCGTCATTGATAAACACAAGATCAGTGAGTATGTGCTCGACTTCTTCCACCTGGTGGGTGGTGATAATGATGCTGCGCTCGTCATCAAAATAGTCGTTCAACAGGTTGGAGTAAAACTCCTTGCGATAGAGGATATCCAGCCCCAGCGTGGGTTCGTCGAGTACCAGCAGGCGAGCATCAATGGACATGACCAGCGCCAGATGCAATTGCGCTACCATGCCTTTGGATAATGTTTTGACCTTGCTGTCTTTGTTTATTTTGGTTTTGGCCAGATAATCAAAACAACGCTGTTCGGAAAATTTCGGGTGAATTTTACCGGTCAGCTCAATCAACTGATGAACCCGGATCCAACGCGGAAGTACGGCCACATCAGCGATAAAGCAGACATCTTCCATCAGTCGGGATCGCTGGCTTGCCGGGTCCAGGCCCAGCACCTCCAACCGGCCATCATAAGTGGCCAGTCCGAGTATGGCTTTCATCAGGGTGGTTTTGCCGGCGCCGTTGGGGCCAATCAGGCCAATGATCCGGCCTGCAGCAATCTCCAGGTCGATATGGTCGACTGCGAGGTGCCTGCCGTAGCGCTTGGTCAGACCGGTGGCTTTTATGACGGGTTTGGATGCTGTGTGCCCAACAGCGAATAGTGCCTCGGAATTCATGGCTGTTTCTTGCCTCCGGATTCGGCTGCATGCAATAAATCGCTTAGGTTCAGGTCAAGTTGCTGGATACGTTTCAAAGTAGCGGGCCATTCGGTTTGCAGAAAACGTTTGCGTTCGCTGGCTATCAGTTGACGAAAAGCCCCTTCACAGACAAACATGCCCAGCCCACGACGCTTTTCCACCAGGCCTTCGTCAACCAGCGTCTGGTAGGATTTGGATACCGTTATGGGGTTGAGTTGCAGATCAGCCGCGACCGCCCGCACCGACGGCAAGGCATCACCTTCGGCCAGCGTACCATCCAGTATCATTGCGATCGTTCGCTCTTTGAGCTGCCAGTAAATCGGCTCAATATCATTCCAGCGGGTAGTCACCAGGTTAAAAGCTCCCCCAGGTTTAAAACCTGAAAATCAACGAACTGATATTGAATGAACCGCGTCTGCTCGTCGTGGTGGTGACCGTCGCCAATTCGTTGACCGTTTCTTCAATCACGGCCTCACTCATTTGCTGTGCCGTCATTGTTTGCGTGTCAGATTTGTCGGTGTCGGCTACACTGCTGACCAGCAACAGGATCGCGGCCAGCGCAGCAACCCGATTGGGTATTTTCAATCTGTTTTTGATTTTGAACTTTCTCATCTGTGAGCTCCGCATACAGATACTTAACCTAGTGTTGTACTATGGTATAACACCAAGACAAGTTGAAGCAAGTATTTTGTGCAACTATTTTGTACTGGCA